>JALERL010000103.1 GCA_022764465.1 Lachnospiraceae bacterium
CGTGAATGATTCTCGATCGAGCATCCCATGCTGTACGCCCGCCGGATCAGGTCAGCGGTCTCATCCGTGATCTGCTGTCCAATCAAAAAAAAGCTTGCCACAACCTGATTCTCCTCTAATACATCTAAGATCTGCTCTGTAGTCCCAAGCGACGGCCCGTCATCAAACGTCAGGGCAACCAGTTTCTGCTTATCCATTTCAGTTCCTCCTTCTATATTAAATAAACTGTTTTTCGCTGATTCTATTATACGTTCCGGCAGGAACATTTGTCTATCAGGCAGCTCAAATTCTGGAAAACAAAAGACAATCATGATATAATGAGCGCAAGCAATGAGCAGTGCCAAAATTGAATCAGATAAAATTGCCTGCTTGAAGAGCATATTTTATCTGGTACACTTTTGATAGTGCGAATCAGACAGAACTTGTTCTGTCCTACAGTTCGAAAATGCAATGCATTTTCGAACCTGCACTGTGAATGACTGTAAAGGAGATTCCTATGAAAAATATCTTGAAAAAAAGCAACTTTCTTTTCCTTCTGTTCTTCGCGCTTTTTCTTCTCTTACCGCATGAAGTAAAAGCAGAAGACGCATCTACCATACCGGTTAAAATATCGGTCACCTATGGTCAGACAGAAGCCCGCCGGATTTTTAGGATGATCAATGATATGCGGACCAGCCCGGAGGATGCCTGGTACTGGTGTGGACGTGAAAAGCAGCCATGTCCGGATCTGAAACCGCTCCAGTATGATTACGACTTAGAGCAGATCGCCATGCGGCGTGCTGCAGAAATTGCGTTATCTTTCAGTCATGCCAGACCGAACGGAAAATTATATTATACTGCCTACGATATTCTTCTCCCGACGAATTCCGAAAATATCGCAGCCGGATCAACCACTGCCGAAGGCGCAAACCGGCAGTGGCGGGAAGACGATGCAAACGACACCGGACAGGCGCATCGCCGTACCATGCTAAGCGATGAATATAACTGCGTCGGAATCGCTCATGTAACTTATAATGGCTACCACTACTGGGTGGAAGAATTCGCTTGCCGTCCGAATGTGAATACACAGTCAACTGCTGCCGTAAACACAGCCAAAACTGTCACTCTGGATGTGAAAACAACAAAGATAGAAAATTTTGGTGTTGTTTTTAACCAAGACAAATATCTCTTAAAAAAAGGGAAACCACACCGGTTTCCATTAAACAGACCTATCTCTCGGTATACGGTCACAGACCATACTGGGATGTTTCGCCGGTTCTTGATACCCCATCGATCTCAGTTGCAGATCCTAAGATCGTACGCTATCAGAATGGTATCACCGGTCTTTCCGAAGGAAGTACCTCATTTACGGCAAGCCTGTATGGACTTAGCTTTACGAGTGATCCGATCATCACGGTACATACCTGTGACAAAAACTGGGACAACGGCAAAGTAACGAAACAGCCGACTTTAAAATCAACCGGTGTAAAAACCTATACCTGTAAAAAATGTGGCGCAACTAAGAAAGTAACGATTGCAAAGTTAAAGCCACTAAAGGTCGGACGAACCGTAAAAGATAAATCTACCAATGGTGTATACAAAGTATTAAAAGGCGGGAAACGGTAGCCTATGTAAAGCCGCTTTCCAAGAAATCTTCTGTTAAAATACCAGATACCATTAAAATCGATAAGATCACCTGCAAGGTAACCCAGATCTCATCGAATGCATTGAAAAACCAGTCCTCGCTGACCTCCGTTACGATCGGAAAAAATGTAACATCCATCGGTTCAAATGCATTTTACAAGTGTAAAAAGCTAAAATCGATCACGATCAAGACCTCACTGCTGTCTGCAAAAAAGACCGGGTCAAAGGCTTTTACCGGGATCTACCGTAAGCCAACCGTAAGAGTTTCATCGAAAAAGCTGTCATCTTATAAAAAGATCTTCAAAACCAAGGGCATGCCGGCAAAAGCAGTATATAAAAAGAACTGATATACCCTATAACAGCCCGGATTCAGCAATTGAATCCGGGCTGTTATTTTTACCTATTCATCCTTACGTTCTGTCAGATCTGCATCTGCTGCCTCTGTATCTGCACCGGAACTGTCAAACGGAACCTCAAACAATGCACTGACACCCTGATACTCTGCATTCTTCGTATAGCTTCCATCCGGATTCAGGACAAATGCATTGCGCTCGTCTCCAAAGCTGTCCACTGCGGAGATCCAGACTCCCTTGTCTGCAAATACCTCCAGATCATCGCATGCTACCAGCTCATACATCACACCATCCTGTTCAAACCACGTCATCTCGGTTTTCAGTGTTTCATTATTTGCCTCTTCAAATGGGACACCGCCGATCAACGGTGAAATACAAAACTTCTTATTTGCCATTGCACTGCCATCCTTTTTGGAGATTGCCATTGTGATGTAGGTCTTCTGACTGTCTATATCCGCCTTCGATGCATTCGTTATATATGGCTCTAAATGGCTCCCGGTGACTATTCCAAGTATCTGAAAAACATAATCTCCTGACTCCTGACTCTTATCAATCACGATTGCATCCTGACTTTCAAATGCATCTGCAAGATTCCGGTTATCGGATACCGACACAGAATCTGCAATCTCACCTGCTGTCAGATAGTGATATGCTGCATAAGCCGTTCCACCACCTACAAGCACAATACCCAGAGCGATTACCGCTGCGGCTACATTCCTTTTTGTTTTCTTCATGATCTTTTCCTCCATACCAGCCTGATTTATAATCTGACGATTCAGTATGGAAGTTGGGATCTCTTTTTCCTGCAAAGCTTCCTGCAAAATGAATATATATATCGGTGCCATATTGATCGATAAACTTTTCCAATTCCTGAATCGTCATTATGTGTCTTCCTCTTAGCCGCGATTAAGATTGGGCGAATGCCCTTACACCTTTATATTGTCATGGGATTATATTTGGTTCACGTTACTTATTCTTAATGTATGATTGTCATGCCAGATTCTGGTCGATATACTCCAGATATGCCTTCCGGTTCACTTCTGTCTCATGTGACAGATACCATTCCGCCGCTTCCTGCAAGCCTTCACGCAATGAGATCGTCTCCGGATAAATGCTCTGCTGCTTTTTTACATCTAAGTAATACTCATAATGATAGAAGCTGAAATAGTTCCGTTGTTCTATCTTTGGTGACACATTGACAAATTCCGGCTGCCTGTCCAGACATGCATAGCAAAGAGTAACCCAATCCCTTATGGATACGGACGAAACGTTTCCGACATTTAAGATATGCTCCTTCGGCTTTGTATCTATGAGCACTTCCATGAATCTGCATAAATCCCTTACATGGAAAAACTGCAGCTTCATAGAGCCATCACCCGGCAGATAAAATGGTCTGTCAGCTCTTGCACAGTCAAATACAAAGGCTTCCCGGTACACATTATTCATCGGTCCATACAGATATGGTGGTCTTAAGATATAGGCATCCGGTACATGCGCGAGCAAGGCATCTTCCGCTGAGATCTTGTCCGTTCCGTATTGTCCCCAGTACTTATTCTCTGCTCTTTTAGCTTCCTCTATAAACGGCTGCACGCCATCCTCCGGGTATACGGCACTCGAACTGATCATAATATACTGTCCAAAAGAACCGAGTGCATCGCACAGATCTGTGATGTCTGCTGCATCATAAGCCGTAATATCAGCTACTACATCAAAATGCAGATCCTTTAGCTGTGATCCTAACTTATGCCGGTCTGCTTCGATCAGCTTCACACCTGCTGCCTGTGGCTTCGTGTTGCGGTTTAAGACATATACCTCATATGCATGCGATGCAAAATATTCTGCTGCAAACCTGCTGACGAATGTCGTTCCACCTGTGATCAGTATTTTTTTCATAGTTTTCTCCTCTCCCCACAATAAAATAACTGTTTCGGGCTCTTCGGTTTATCCGGGATACTCATCTGGATCAACCCTTTCTCTACCAAAGGCATTACATATGTCTGAATAGCATAAGTAACCGAATTCAATCCTAAATAATCGCATATTTCCTTTCGTGTTCTTGGTGTTTTACAAAATAAAAGAAGTTCCCTGTTTTCTATCTCTTCTGTATCATCATACGGAAGCTTATCCTCTCCATATTTATATAACTTTATAATAAAGCTTCCTCTTTCATCTAAGAATTCCGGTTGTGGCAAATGATATTCCTGCATGGTTCTTCGAATTGTCGGTATTCCGGAATATCGATTTTCTGTTACTTTTAATACCTCTAATTCAGAAGCAATTACTGGATTACGTGTATCCGGTTGTACTTTTCCTAACTGATCAACCCGGATTCTTCCATAGATTCCACCTGGATTTCTGATTTCAATCCGATCCTCATACATAATTAGTTGTATTGGCATTCCCTCTGTATGAATACTATAATCACGATGCACCAACGCATTCAGCACTGCTTCCCTGATTGCAGTAACCGGATAATCCGTACGATCCTCACGCTTTCCCGTGTTCGGATTAATTATCGTTTTGGTACGCATGTTTCTACTTACGAACTGCATCGCACCATCTAACATATCCGGTATATTTCCTTCAATTCTCTGATTATCTAAAAATCTTTCTCCCTGCTTTCCAACCGCCCCTATTTCCTTTCCCGGAACAACAGTGGCAAGAATACATAATTGTGGAAAATACGCCTGCGGATACGGACTAAAATTCAATACTGCAGCTAATGTAACTGCATGATTCCTCTTTATGCTCATTAATTCATATATCTCATTATCCGGTATAGCTGCTAAGCGTGGTTTTCCCCTTTTTAACAGTTCTATATACTTTGTTAATAATTCCTGATCCAAAGCAGTAAAGGATACTCGTTCAATCTCCCGGACATCATCCTGATATTTCTTTCTGTAGGCTTCATAACTATATACTTCGTACTCTGTCATAGATTCATCGCTATCACCTACACGTATAAAAGATCCCTTTACTCTTCCTTTTCCCCGATAAAAAACAGGTCTGTCCGTAATATCTGCACCCGGAATTTCCGCAGAAACATAAAACTTACCGTCTTTCTCTCCAACCGTAAGCAGCGGTCTGACAACCGGTTCCATCTGAAGGCATTGTTCATTTATCCTTTTTTGTATATCTTGTGGATCATAGACTCCGACTTCCTTGTAATCCTGTGTTTCATCTACGCCAAAAATAATAATTCCACCATCATCCTGATTCGAAAAACTAGACAAAGTATCATATAAATGCTTTGGGCATCCCTTTTCTGCACTTTTTATTTCCAACGTTGGAGATTCACATTTCATTTTTTGTATTAAATCTAATTTTTCAATTAATTCTTCCGTTGTCATTTCAGTTCCTCCTATCTATTTTCATATTTTATCATTCATTTTAAGTTTATTCAAGGAACTAAAATTGTATTCCAAGAAAGTAAAAAGGAACTCAAATCATTTGAGTTCCTTTTTACTTTCATTTGATAAACTTATCAAGTAAGACGACCACTTCTGTTTTTCCTCCATCCTGCTGTTATCTCTTTCTTCACTAACATATTGTAGCAAAAAGAGTCACAGAATGACAGATCGTTCATCCCTGCCTGATAATAGGCGGATCATCTGCTATCCCATGACTCGTTTATACTCTGCCAATATCTACATTACAAAACTTTTTTCTTCTGATCTGTTACTCCTGCTGTAAGTTCAGCGAACCTGCTGCACTTATGATAAATCCCACATCCGTTGCTGATTCTCCCGGATCAATCCTCCCATTATAATCCTTCGAATGTATTGTTAGCTTTTTTCCATCTGCCTGATATTCCCCATTCCAACTGTCGGACAAGGTAATATCATCTGAAAATGTTAACGGAATCTCCCACGCGGTTATCATTTCCGTTCCTGTATTTGTAATGGTAAGCTGATACTGGTAAAACTTTTTTCCATCCGATTCCCAACTGTTTATGACTTTTGCTTCCACTTCAAGATCTCCGTTGGACATATTTTGGATCTCGGAATTCCCATCTATCTGTAGTCCTTCCTGACCCACATCTTTTCCGGTCATATTCTGACTCTGACTTTGCTCTGTGGTCTGGCTGTCTGCCGATTTCTGCTGGTCTTCTGTACTTCCTTCCGGTGATATTCCGGTCACACCACCTTTTTTGTGCAGCATATCATAGATCCACTTCCCACTTTCACTCAGATCATCCTGCGTAAAACCTGACGTCTTCTGACACGAAGATGCAATCAGGGCAGAGGTCTCATTCTTATTGCACAAACTCCATACTGCATAGCTGATTCCATACTGATCCATGATATCAATCCAGTTCTGCGCCTGCGTCAGATCATTATCCCCGGTTCCGCTTGCATCACATAAACCAAACTCACTGACAAATACCGGTGTTCCTGCTTCGATCGCACTTACCATCCTGCTTCGCAGGTCATCCTTATGCGTTGCCGCATAAAAGTGCAATGTATACATGATATTCCCATATCCACTGATCGGATCATTCTGTGGCTTGTCTATTTCCTGGCTCCAGGTCGGTGTTCCGACTAACACAACCGCATCCGGTACATTTTTACGGATCACAGGGATGACTTCCTTTGCATAAGACCTGACATCTGCCCAGCTTGTACTACCATTTGGTTCATTGCAGATCTCATAAAGCACATGCTTTTCATCCTTTAGCTTTTCCGTTATCTCAGCAAAAAACTGCAATGCCTGATCCTTATGTGTCAATGGATTGCCATCATGGAGGATATGCCAGTCTACGATCACATACATATCTGCTGCCTTTGCGTACTTTACGCCATCCTCTACCAGCTTCTTCAGCTTTTCCTGATCTCCATCCGTACAATAGCCGCCACTCTCATCTGTGTACATTGCGATCCGAAACAGATTCGCACCAAAGTCACTGCCAAGCTGTTTCAGCGCATCCTGATTCACATAATCCGGAAACCATGCGATTCCGTGTGTACTGATGCCGCGAAGCTGCGCTGCCTGTCCACTTTCATCTACAAGCTGTGTTCCATTTACGGATAATGCGCCGTTTTTCGATGGACGTGCCAGTATATAAGCACCATTTTTTTCATCCGTCCTGTCTTTGCCGTCATCCTTTGTATGATCTTGTCCAGACTTTTCTTCTGTCTGCTGTGTCGCTTTCTTTGCATTCATCTCAGCAGTTTTTTTCTGTGTCTCTGTTCCTCTCTCAGCTTCTGTATTCTCTATCCTGCCCCCGGCATCTTCCGACTTTTGCTGCATTTCTGTATTTTGTATTTTCCCGGTCTCCTGTAACGCCATTGATTCCTGTCCGGCATCCTTCCCATTGCAGGCTGCAAGCACCAGACAGCCCGTACAGATACCAAGGATCATAATTATTTTTTTGATCTGAATGAATATCCTGTTCACACTGCTCCCCATTTCTATGCAAAACATAACATGATCATCTTATCTGATTCACTGTTTTTTACTTCTCCTCTTCCGGATACTTGAAGCCCCATGCCGCACGGAAGTTCGTCATCATATCCATAACATCCTTCGTATAATCCAGATGCATCACTTCCGTGTCCCCGGAAATTGCACGTTCCATATCTGCAAGCTCATAGGCGAGTGCATCGGCGTTCTCTCCCTCACGGATCACTTCTGTTTCCCCGGAATCGGTGTATGTGATCGTTGCTTCCCAGGCTCTTGGATACTCCATGATCTCGATGTAGCC
>JALERL010000109.1 GCA_022764465.1 Lachnospiraceae bacterium
ATCCATCCCAACATAAACTATACTATTCATATGTGACCTCCTATTGTATGCGGTAATCCCTGTTACCTTATTATTCGTTCAAATAATATTTTACAGGTAAATCCACGAAACTACAATTGTGAGGTCACTTCATATTGTCTCGTATGGATTCTCCTGTGCATCGATCGTTCCCTGCTGTAATCCGATATAGACCTCTGAAAATGTCATCGGTGTCGGACTTGCAGACAGCAGCTTCCAGAACTGGATATGGTAAGAATTCTCCATGGTACGGATCTTCTGTCCCTTAAAATCAGCTATGGATTCGACCTTATCATTCGTTGTCATGACACGGAAGCCCTGATCCGCATAGCCTAACAGTTCATAACCGCCCTTCTGATAGACCTTCTGGATACGTGCTAAAAACTGCTCGTCATCCACATGGCTCCGCACCTCTTCCATCGTATCAAACGCACACGGAAGGTCAAAAACCGCGGTATCCGGCATAAAGGTTACCTGCGGAGCAGTGTTCTGCACAACAAACGGAATATCCCCGTCCTTACAGGACTCTAACAATTCACGGTCACCACCTAAGACACTGTTCGGATAAACTGCGATCTTCATTGTTCCGTCACTGAGCCGTTCGACTTCTTCGGCAAAGCGTTCTGCCATAAGCTGCGTTACGGTATCCTCCGGGCTTGAAGTTCCAAGCGGCCATGCATAACGCTGTACTTCTTCTGTATTTTCCGTCTGATCCGATGTCTGTTTTGCCGAGCATCCGCTAAGCAGCAGACAAAATCCGACAAGCAGTACACCAATCTGTTTCATTTTCTTTTTTCTCATCTGCGCCTCCTTTTGCCCATCCTACAATAAAACCAGACTGATCGCAGGGATAAATGTGATCAGTAACAGTGCGAACAGGAAATATCCGATCATCGGCATTGCCTTTTTGGCGATCTTCATCACCGGTTCTCCTGTCAGAGAGCTTGCGACAAACAGGTTTACTCCGATCGGCGGGGTCACAAAGCCGACTGCGAGGTTGACGATCAGCATAACACCAAAATGAACCGGATTCATACCGATCTGCATTACGATTGGAAGCAGAATCGGACTTAAGATCAGGATCGCCGGTGTTGTATCCATAACCATTCCCACCAGTAACAGGAACAGGTTGATTACAAGTAACAGGATGATCTGATTCGTAAAATGATCTAAGATCCAGCTGCTGACAAGCTGCGGTACCTGCATCAGTGTAAGTACACGCGAAAATGCGGTCGATGCTGCTAAGATAAATAAAATCGGTGCATAGGTACGCATTGCCTCTACAAGGATTCCCCAGATGTCACGGATACGGATTGTCTTATAGATCACAAGACTTACAAACAATGCATAAAATACCGAGATTACCGCTGCCTCTGTCGGAGATGCCACACCGCTGTAGATACAGCCAAGTACGATCACCGGACTGATCAGTGCCCATAAGCTTTCTTTTAATACTTTAAAAAAGCCCTTTTCATGCAATGCATCGATCTTCGCATTGATCCGTTCCTTGTCCTCGCCGTATCTTCTGCAATGATAATAGGCATAAAACATCAGCATAAGTGCGATCATAACCCCCGGTATGATACCGGCCAGGAAAAGATCACTGACGGATTCCCCGGATGCCATCGCATACATGATAAACGGGATACTAGGAGGGATGATAACACCCAGTCCGCCTGCTACTGCAACGATCGCAGTGGAGAAGTCCTTCTTATAACCAAGCTCTGTTAAAAGCGGGATCGTCATACTTCCTACCGCAGCTACCGTTGCCGGTGCAGAGCCGGAAATTGCTCCATAAAAGAGGCAGGTTATGATGACCGCACACGGAATGCCTGCTGTCCGTTTTCCGAGAAAATAGGAAAATACATCAAACAGCTTCTTCGAGATTCCTCCATGTGCCATTAAGATACCTGCCAGTACAAACATCGGAACAGCCAGTAATGGGAAGCTGTCGATTCCTCCTAACATGGAACGGATCACATAGCTTGCACTCGCAGTAAAAGAACCGTCAAATGCGCCCGGAAGTGTTGCTACCACGCCAAGTGAAATGGAAACCGGAACGGCGATCAACAGACAGATTACGAATAGTATAAAAATTACGATTGCTGACATTCTGTTTCTCCTCCATTCCCTGTTTTTTCCACATTCTTCTTATGTCCGAAGGCAGTTTTCCACTCTATGGTCCAACGCTGCACGATCCGAAATGCGGTAAGCGAAAAACAGATCAATGGTGCAGACTGTACATAGTACATTGGAATGCCACATGCCGGAGAAACCTGTCCGCTTTCGACCGTTGCCTTAAGGTACAGGAAGGCATATGGGATCAGATATACAAAAAAGATAAACTCAACCGTAAGATTTAACACCTTAAACATCGCTTTGCCACGTTTTGGGAACATCTGGATAAACTGGTCGATCTTAATGGAAATACACTTTTTCGTACAATAACTGACACTTAAAAAGGCAGACCAGATGAAAAGATACCTTGTGATCTCTTCTGACCAAGACAGCGATATGCCAAGAACATAACGCGATAATACCTGAATTCCCATGATGACTGTCATTCCGATCAGAAAAACAACCATCAAAAACTCTTCCAAATATTCATCCAGCCAGTGTAGTATCTTTTTCATCTATAGTCCCCCTGCTATATTTTTACAAGTAATTATAAACTTTCGTGAATCAAATGTAAAACCGTATTTAAGTCTGCTGCATTCATCTGTCCCGGAGCGGAAGCATTTCCTACTGCACCAAAGGTCAGGGCAGAACCAAATACTTCACCGCACAGACGGCTGATTAAGCCTGTTCCTGCCATAGACATGGTAATGATCGGACGGTCTGCATGCTCAGATGCCATCTCTTCGGTTGCTGCAAGCAGTGTCAGTACATCCTTCTTATTCTGCGGCATCACTGCAATCTTCGGGATATCTGCACCAAGCTCCTGCATTTTTATGAGTCTGCGTACCAGCTCGTCCTTTTCCGGTGTCTTATCAAAGTCATGGTTTGAAGCTACGACCTTGACACCATAGGAATGTGCTGCCTCAATGATCTCTTTTACCACGTCATCACCGGTAAATGCTTCGACATCCACCAGATCCACCAGACCGGTTGCTGCTGCACGCTCATTTAACAGTGCATAATCTGCCGGAAGAATGGACTTTTCGCCACCCTCTTTTGAGGTACGGAAGGTAAACAGGATTGGTGTCCCGCCGAGTGCAGGACGAAGCTCTTTTAATACATCCACCACCTGTGCGAAGTCAAACACGCCCTCGAACCAGTCTACACGCCACTCTACCACATCCTTTGCAACACCTTCAAAAGACTTTGCTGCTGCAAGGATTTCTTCTTTTGTCTTTCCAACGATCGGAACACAGATTTTTGGAACGCCTGCTCCGATCTTAATTCCTCTTACTTCTACGTAATTGCTCATATTCGATTCTCCCTCACTATTCTGTGTCTGCATTCTTTAATAATGTACCATATCTGACATTTACAAACAATGCCAGTACTACTCCGATTGCTGTGATTACAATGTTCATCATCATAACACCGGAAGCACTCATCTTACCTGCTGCTGTTAAGATCGTGTAGTTAGACAGGGAAGATGCAATCATAATAATAGATGTGATCGTACCCTTGAACTTCGGGAAAAGATCATTTACTGTAGCAGTTGCAAGCTGGAGTACACCACCTGCTGCAAAGAAGCCTAATAAGAATGCTCCTGCCATGCACATTGTCTCTGACTTTGATACATATACCATGATCAGGGCTGCAAGTGAAACACCCGGATATACTACCAGAAATCTTACGGACTTGATCTTCATGGTAAAAATTGCGGTTACGATGATTGCAACGATCGTTCCGGTAGAATATAAGGACTGCATTCTGGATGGATCTGCCACACCGGCAACATCCTTTGCAAAAGTCTGTGCACAGTTTAACCATAACTGGAAAGTAGCGGTACAGGTAAATCCAATAATGATCAGCGCAAAACTTTCTACGGAAAAATGTGCCGACTTGATATTCTCAATAAAGGAAGTCTTTTTTCCACTCTCTGTCTTTCCTCCGCTGACACTTGGTACAAAGAAAATGATGACACCGATAATGATGATTGCAACTGCCAGTGTATATAATACCGTATGGGAGCGGCTCATCTCAAGTCCTTCCGATGCTGCGATAAATCCAACCACAAATGGAAGTGCTTTCTGTCCTAATGCTACAAAAAGCTTGGTTCCCATGGTAGCAAGTCCTGTTCTTGGAGCCATGATCTCAACGGTCTCCGGAATTACACCACAATCTAAGAAGGAGTTTGCAACACCACCAAGGATCGCTGCTGCATATGCGACCTGCCAGTTTGGTGAAAGTGCAATTCCTGCAAAGAACATTGCATAGGTAACTACACCAATGATCGTACATACTTTACGTCCGAATTTATCGGAAATCGGTCCGGAAAACGGAAGGGTGATCAGACGTCCGAGTCCTAATGCTGCGGATACGGTTGTTACGATACCGATGTTTGCTGCAATGTCCGAATAGCCCCACTGTCCGACTAATACTTCCTTGATCGCCTGCTGTCCTAAGATCGCACAGCCGATTCCGTGTATAAAATAGGTCAGGTATAAGATGATCGCTGCCGGATAATATTTTGCCTTTGACTGTTTTTCCATTCTTTTTCTCCTTTATTTTTGCATTAATCTCCGTATTTGATATTTAAAACTTCTTTCATGTGCTCGATCGGCATATCCCTGCCTGTCCAGAGCTTGAATGCTGCTGCACCCTGGAATAACATCATGCCAAGTCCGTTCTGTCTCTTACATCCGACTTCTCTTGCCATGGATAAGAACTTTGTCTCAAGTGGTGCATATACTGTATCACAGCAGATCAGATCCGGTCTTAAATAAGAAGTATCCGGCAGCCATGTCTGTCCCTCTAATGGTTTCATGCCCATTCCGGTTGCATTTACTAACATATAGCTGTCTTCGATCTCTTTTCGTAACTGCTCTTTGTCATCTAAGTCATATAAGGCTGCCTTGCAGTCTGTTTTCTCATTAATCTTACGGACCGTCTCTACTGCGTTATCCCAGAACTTGTCATGGATATTGAAAATTGAGATCTCTTTTACACCATCCAGTGCTGCCTGGATCTCAATTGCAGTTGCTGCTCCGCCTGCTCCGGCGATTGTCATCTTTTTGCCGATCGGATCAATGTCATAATCCTTTAATGCCTGCATGAAGCCGATACCGTCTGTGATATGTCCGGTTAAAACGCCGTTATCATTTGTGATGGTATTTACTGCTCCACATAATTCTGCTGCCGGTGAAAGATGATCTAAGTACTGTCCGACAACGGTCTTGTTTGGCATAGATACGTTTGATCCGACCAGCTTTAATGCACGAAGTCCCTTTACGGCATCCTCTAAGGTGCTGTTGTCTACTTCGAATGCAAGATATGCATAATCTAATCCAAGATATGCAAATGCTTCATTATGCATTGCCGGTGAACTGGAATGTCTGATTGGGTATGCCATTAATCCGATAAGTTCTGTGTGTCCTGTAAGTCTCTCTGCCATAGTTTTGTTCTCCTTTTTGTTTGAAATGAATACGAATTTCTCTTTTGTTTTCTGTAACCATTTAACGATGTCTGCCCACATTGTTAAATTTATAACAACCTCTGTTACATTTATTATAAGCCATCTTCACCTATACTTCTAATGCTTATTTTGTTGTTTTTTAATAGCATTTATGTACTGGTTATGGTATCATTTAACCAAAACAGCGTATTCATATTGTTTATTTTATACATCTCATAGACATTATCTATTAATCAGGAGGTTTTTGATTATGACGCTCAATCAATTGTCCTACTTCTATGAAGCTGCCACCTTGCAGCATTTTAATCAGGCAGCCGAAAAATTAAATATTTCCGAGCCGAGTCTCAGCCGCTCGATCGCATCCTTAGAAGATGAATTCGGCACCACTTTATTTGAAAAAAAGGGGCGCAATGTCATTCTCACAAAGGCGGGACAGATCTTCTTAGAACATGTTTCCCTGATCTTAAATGAAGTAAACCGTGCAGAAGCGAAAATGCACCAGCTTGCAAGTGACGGCGGACACATCGATATTGCATATGTATCGCCGCTTGCCCGTACCTATATTCCGCATACCGTCCGCACTTTTCTCGCACAGGACGAGAACCGCAATGTTACCTTTAACTTTCATCAGGACATCACGTCTAGAAATGTTGCCGGCTTAAAAAACGGTTCCTATGATCTGATCTTTGGTTCTTATGCAGATAACGAACCGGGAATTGAGTTTGTTCCTATTATACGTCAGGAGATAGTTGTCATCCTGCCGCTCCACCATCCGCTCACCAAAAAAGACACCTTAGAATCAGGTGTCTTTGAACAATATCCGGTTTTAGGCTACGACCGTACCTCCGGTCTTGGCAAGTATACGCACAGCTTTTTCAAGGAACATGGAGTCAGACCGAACTTTATCTGCGAATCACCGGATGAAAACGGAATCGCCTCGCTTGTAGCTGAAAACTTCGGGATCGCCCTTGTCGCTGATGTGGAATCGATCCACCGGGATGACATCTGCATCCGTTCCCTGATCCCATCGGAAGCCATCTACCATACCGTATACATGGGCTATATGCGCGGCAGATACCAGCTCCCGGCAGTACAGCGGCTGATCCAGTTTGTGCGTATGAACCGGCATTCGTTGTCGTAGGCATATAACAACCTATCGTTTTCCAAAATGATAGGTACATTGTGTCGCATTCAATTCTAATTCATAAAATATGAAGCGACAAAGTGCATCATTATAAAATATGCCTGTCAGCTTCCACAAAAGTTTATGAATTTGCGACTTATGGAGAATCTTATATTTTCTTAATGTTCTGTAGAGTGGTGAGCAATGCGGCAACATGGACGTTGCCGCAAGCAAAAGCCGGGACATGGACGTCACGTCTTTTGCGGTTGCGGTCGTGAATAATATCTTGGCAGAACATTTAGAAAATGTTAGATTCGGAATTCGGAGCAAAGGAATAAATTTTGTGAAAGCTGAAAGATATATTCATAAAGTATCTTTTCCACCCTATATTTTTCTAACGGAAGTGTGTCGTCACATACTCCGTGAATGCCTGGATCACCGGTGACTGGTAGCGGTTTTTCACCTGTGCAAGGTATACGGCACGTTCGTATTCCGGGCATGTGATCGAAAGGGTCTTGACCGGAAGTGTCTTAAGGATCGGAATGTCCGGCATAACCGCAATTCCGAAGCCCTGCGCGACCAGTCCTGCCATACTTCCATCCTCTTCCATCTCAAATGCGATCTTCGGAAAGACATTGATCTTCTCATAGAGCTGATCGATCACAGGTCTTAAACCACTGTTTTTGGAAAAATAGATCATCGGCTCGTCCACCGTATCATGCAGATCCACTGAATCAATCATCGCAAGCGGATGCTCCCTTGGAACGACTAACACAAGCTTCTGGCTTCCGATCTGTGTAAAAGAGATCTCCGGCTCCTTATCCTGATAGGAAGAAAAGACCACATCGTACTTATCCTCTTTTAACCCCTGTAAGATGTCCGGTGTCGCACCGACCGTGAACTGGAATTCAATATGATAATCGGGATATGCGTCTAAAAATTCCCGTACGATCTGCGGTGCAAAGCGGCTGCCCATCGTATAGATATATGCCAGCCGGATCTCCCCCTCCCTGCTTCCGTTTAAAAAGCGGGTCCGCTTGATTCCATCCTCAAGCACCTTCAAGGACTCTTCTACATAAGGAAGAAATGTTCTTCCATACTTCGTCAAAACAACATTCCGTCCTTTTTTTTCAAACAGCTTCGTTCCAAGCTCCTGCTCTAACAGATTCATCGCGTGGCTTAAGCTTGGCTGTGTAATCGCTAACTGCTTCGCTGCTCTTGTATAATGTTCTTCCTTCGCTAATGTCACAAAATACTGCAACTGACTCAGATTCATCGAAAATCCCCCTTTTCCTGCATTCACCATAGCACAATTCATAGTTAAAATCTATTGATTTTAACAAAAAAACCAATTAGACTTTTTTCTCTTTTCCGATTACAGTGAAGTTAGCTAAAAAATACGTTTGACAAAAAATTATCAAACATGACCGTCTCATAGATCTGCCCGAATTACATGAGACAATGCCACATCCCTTACTTCGACACCTTTGGGATCACGGCATGTTTAAAGCAACCTCTTATGGTACATCCTAAGTAACCATACAACATCGATTCCATCGTAGAGGAGAAGAGCAAATGAAGAGTAAATACCATCATATTTTTGAACCAATGACAAT
>JALERL010000073.1 GCA_022764465.1 Lachnospiraceae bacterium
AACAATAAAAAAATAAAAAAGAGTGATTTTTAAACACATAAAAACACAAGATGTGATATAATGAGCATAAGTGAGAAAAATGCAAATTTATTTGCATTTAGCGAACGGCGATATAATAATTTTGTCAAACAGATAAGCAGAAAGAATCAAAGATAAGGAACATACAGATGGCAGACAGAGAGATCAGAAAGAAGAATTTTCAGACAATCGAATCCGATCCGGAAGAACTGAGCCGTAAGATCCGGACACATCGGTTAAAAATATTTCGCAATATTATCATTGCGGCAGGGGTACTGATCCTGACGGCAGCAGGAATCATGCTGTTTCTCCGATTACGTGAATATACAGCATATACGGTGTCGGAGAGCATAGAGCGGTCAGATACCTCAGCGACCAGATTTTTTGCATATGCAGACGGAGTCGTGAAATACAGCAATGATGGTGCGACTTATACGAATGCAGCCGGAGAAGAAGTCTGGAACCAGACATATGAGATGCAGGAGCCAATGGTTGATAACTGTGGAGACTATCTGGCATTTGCAGAAAAGGGCGGCTCGAAGGTCTATATTTTAAACCGGCAGGGACTTCAGGGAGAAGTCGAGACCAATATGAAGATCGACCGTGTACGGGTAGCTGGACAGGGAACGGTTGCGGTGCTGATGGAAAAAGATGGTGTCAGCAACATCAGACTGTATGACAAAAAAGGAAACAATCTGGTTGGTGGACAGATCCATTTAGAGAAATCCGGCTATCCACTGGATATTGCATTATCGGATGACGCGATCAAGCTGGCAGTTTCCCTGCTTAATATCAGTGAAGGAAAAGTAAAGACCATGATTGCTTTTTACAACTTTGGCTCCGTGGGGCAAAATGAGATCGATCATATGGTCAGCTCTTATTCCTATTCAGATGTAGTTGTGCCGGAGATCGGATTTGTGTCTAATAACCGGATGATCGCATTTGGAGATACGAAGGTATTGATCTATGAGGGAACACAAAAGCCGGCCGTAGAAAAAGAAATCAAGCTGGACAAAGAGATCAAGAGCGTATTTTACAATCAGAATTATTTCGGACTGATCAATAATAATGAGGATAAGGAAAATACCAGACATATGGAGATCTATGACACCAAGGGTTCCCATGTGCTGAGTAAAGACTTTGCCATGGATTACAGTGAAGTGGAATTTCTGACGAATAATGAGATCTGTATCCGGAATGACACCCAGTGCCTGATTTATAATACTTATGGGGTAAAGCATTTTGCATATACGTTTGATGTGCCGTTATTTCAGATCATAGCAGGAAAGTCTCCGCTTAGTTATACATTTATTATGGAAGGAACAACAGAAAAGGTAAGATTAAAGTGAATTGGTTATTGATTATTATTGCAGGTGTATTATTACTTTGCATCCTGCATGGATACCGGAAGGGATTTTTGCGGATCTTGTTTTCGCTGGTATCCCTGGTGTTATCTATTGTGTTTGTTGCAATCGCGACACCATATATCTGCGATTATCTGGAAAATCATACAAAATTGCAGGAGACCATAGAAGAAAAATGTATCAGTCATATGGAAGCCTCTGCGGATAAGACAATGGAAAAGACACTTTCCGATAAAGAACAGTCGTTTCAGGATGCCGGAATTGCCCTGCCAAATGGAATCTGGGAGAAGCTTCTGGGAGAGGGAATCGATACTGCTAACATGGCATTAAAAGAAAGTGGACTATATGAAAGCGTTGCGGCAACCGTGGCGCATTTTGTGATAAATGGAATCGCATTTTTCATAGCACTGCTGATCGCATTTGTTTTCGTATTTATCGTGGGACGGATGCTGGGTGTGATCGGACGGATGCCGGTGATCAAGGATGTCAATCACGTACTTGGTGGGGTAGTAGGATTCGTACAGGGAATGATCATTATCTGGCTGCTTCTTTATCTGATCGCAGTAGGGTGTACCAGTTCGCTCGGACAGACCGCAATCGCATGTATAGAACAAAGCAAGATCCTGTCCTGGCTGTATAATAACAATCCACTCTTATATCTGATTATGATATATTTTGGATAACATACCGGATCGGATTTTGGGATTCCAAGTGCTTTATAAAAATGACAAGAAGCACAAAATGTGGAAAGCAATGTTTTGTTTATGGTTTCAGTGATAAAGAAAGTTGCGAATATTTATGAATCGTAGTTGTGCGTGTTGACAGTTGTAAAAATTGAATCCATATAGGATTATTATTTATATAGAAGAAATGGGGAGCATATCTTGGGGGTGAAATATAGATTCACCCCTATATCTATAATGAGAAAAAATGCACAGAAAAAAGTAAAAAAGATTGTTGACACGTCTAAAAAATCGTGCTATTATAAAACTCCACCGCGCAGAGAACAAGCGTCTGGTGGGGCTTTGGAAAAGGAACAGGCGGTCAATGCTTTGGGAAAAGTACCCCGATGGAAATTGAAAAAGGTCTTGACAATATATGATACACATGCTATCATGTAGAAGTTGTGTCCGACAGGACATAACAAAGAAAATAAAAAAGTTGTTGACAAGCAATGAAACATCTGATATA
>JALERL010000077.1 GCA_022764465.1 Lachnospiraceae bacterium
GAGCCAGTATGCGGCATTAGAAGCGATGACAAGTCCGGTGCGTGACGAAGAGATTGCCATTATGCGTAAGGAATATGATGAGCGCAGAAAGCTGATGGTAGATGGCTTTGTAGAGATGGGATTAGATGTCGTAGAGCCGGAGGGCGCATTTTATGTATTCCCGTCGATCCAAAAGACCGGTCTTACGAGTATGGAATTCTGTCACCAGTTATTGCAGGAGCAGAAGGTTGCAGTCATTCCGGGTGATGCGTTCGGACATTGCGGCGAAGGTTATATCCGCTGTTCCTATGCATATTCGAAGGAAGTCATTACAGAGTGCCTGTCTAAGATTGCAGCATTTGTAAAGAGCAGGATTTGAAAGAGGAATTTATGCAGGAAGAAATGAAGCTTGAGCAGATCGTAACACCGCTTTTAACATGGTTTAAGGATCATGCGCGGGTACTGCCGTGGAGAGAGGATGCAACGCCTTACCGGGTCTGGGTATCGGAAATCATGTTACAGCAGACCAGAGTGGAAGCGGTAAAGCCGTACTTTGAACGCTTTGTAGCAGAGCTTCCCGATGTAAAGGCACTGGCAGAGTGCCCGGATGAGAAGCTTTTAAAGCTCTGGGAAGGACTGGGGTATTATAACCGTGTGCGGAATATGCGGATCGCGGCACAGACGGTCATGGAATTATATGATGGAGTTCTTCCGGCAGATTATGAGAAGCTGTTGCAGTTAAAAGGGATCGGTCATTATACGGCAGGAGCGATCGCATCGATCGCATACGGGATTCCGGTTCCGGCAGTAGATGGGAATGTCCTTCGTGTGATCACGCGCGTTATGGCAGATCCTTCGGATATTATGAAGCAGTCTGTGAAAAATCAGATGGAACAGCGGTTACTTCCGCTGATTCCCAAGGATCAGGCGGGCGCATTTAACCAGGCACTGATGGAGCTTGGTGCGACGGTCTGCGTGCCGAATGGACAGCCGCTTTGTGGGGATTGTCCATGGAAGGAGTTCTGCCTTGCCAAAAGGGAGGATAGGATCGCAGACATCCCGGTAAAAAGCAAGGCGAAGCCACGTAAGATTGAGGATAAGACGGTACTCATCATCCGTGACGGAGAACGGTTTGCCTTAAGAAAACGTCCGAAAAAGGGACTGCTTGCGGGGATGTATGAATTTCCCAATATAGAAGGTCATATCAGCGAGGACGAGGCATTACGATATGTGACGGAAAGGCAGCTTACACCGCTGCGGATCGAAAAGCTGACGGATGCGAAGCATATTTTTTCCCATATCGAGTGGCATATGTGTGGGTATATGATCCGTGTGGCAGCTTTAGAAGAGGATGAGGATACCGATATGCTGTTTGTAGAACCACAGGATACGAAGTCACTGTATCCGATTCCGGCAGCATTTGAAAAGTATACAGATGCAGTCAATATTTTACTGGGTGCAAAGCGGATCAAAGAGGATTCGTCTAAATAGATGCATAAAAAGAGGAGCCGGTGGAAACCACCGGCTTTTCATTATGAAAAAGATTTATGAAGTATGAGTGAAAGCTCATATGTTGTTGGGAGGAAACCTTGCCAGAAGGCAAGGCCTATGAAAAAATTATATCAATCACTTGTTGCTCTTTCAATGTACTTAAAAGTATAGAGATGCTTTGTGAAGATGCTGTGGAAAAAGTATGATTATGCTGTAAATAAAATATGAACTTTCTGTAAACGGTAAAACGTATTCATAAAAACCTAAGAAAAAAGCATTTGGAATCTGTAATTGGAATGTGTATAATAGGTAGAAGAGAAATGAGTAGAAATGGGGTTGAATATGTACAATACGATTATAATCGGCGCAGGAATTGCCGGCAGTGTGATGGCAAGAAAGCTTGCAGAAGAAGGCGGCGAGCAGGTATTAGTCTTAGAACGCAGAGATCATATTGCAGGGAACTGTTATGATAAAGCAGATGAATATGGGGTGCTGATCCATGAATATGGCCCACATATTTTCCATACAGGAATAGAGGAGGTACGGGAGTATCTGTCACGTTTTACGGACTGGTATGATTTTGGACATGAAGTTGTTGCAAACGTGCATGGCAGACTAATCCCGATTCCGTTTAATCTGAATACCTTACATATGGTATACGGGGAGGAGCAGGCCGGCCGGTTAGAGAAAAAGCTGATCGAAGCCTATGGCGAAGGAAGCCGTGTACCGATCATGAAGCTGCGTGAGAATGAGGATGCAGACATCCGGCAGATCGCGGAATATGTATATGAGAATGTCTTTTTAAAATATACGATGAAGCAGTGGGGACAGACACCGGAAGAGATCAGCCCGGAGGTAACCGGACGCGTACCGGTTCTGATCTCAAGAGATAACCGTTATTTTCAGGACAAGTATCAGGGAGTGCCGCTCTATGGCTTTACTCCGATGTTTGAAAAGATGTTGGATCATCCGGGAATTGAGGTACAGACGGGTACAGACTGTAAGGATCGTTTAAGCTTTTTAGAGGATGGAACAGTTTTACTTGATGGGGAGCCATATGCGGGAAGGATCGTATATACCGGTGCAATCGATGAATTGTTTGACTGTGTCTATGGAAGATTGCCATACCGTTCCCTGAACTTTGTATTCGAGCATTATGAGCAGGATGATTTTCAGGGGCACAGCGTAGTCAATTATACCGTCAGTGAAGATTATACAAGGATCACAGAGTTTAAGCACCTAACCGGTCAGAAGGATGCGAATGGAACGACGATCGTGAAGGAATATCCGTTTGCATATACCGGAGCCGAAGGCGAGATCCCATATTATGCGATCTTAAATGACAGGAACCAGGCATTGTATGAAAAATACCAGGCACTCACAAAGCGTTACGGGAATATGTACCTGCTTGGAAGATTGGCAGAGTATAAGTATTACAATATTGACGCAATGACAAAGCATGCACTCGAACTGGCAGACGAACTGATGGCAAAGCGTGCATAAGCCGGAAGAATGGAGAAGAGAATGAAATTATTATCAATTACAGTACCATGTTATAATTCACAGGATTATATGGAACATTGTGTGAATTCACTGCTGGCAGGTGGTGAAGATGTAGAGATCCTGATCGTGGATGACGGATCAAAGGATGCAACAAGAGAGATCGCGGATGAATTCGAACGGAAGTATCCGACGATCGTCCGTGCGATCCATCAGGAGAATGGTGGCCATGGTGCAGCAGTCAATACAGGTATTGCAAACGCATCCGGTCTGTATTTTAAGGTCGTAGACAGTGATGACTGGGTAGATGAAGAAGCATATCATACGATCCTTGATACCTTGCGTGCACTAAGTGGATCCAATAAGCAGCTTGATATGCTGCTTAGTAATTTTGTCTATGAGAAGCAGGGAGCAAAGCATAAGAAGGTCATGCGTTATACGAAGGAATTTCCACAGGGAAGAATGTTTACCTGGGATGATGTAAAACGTATGCCAAAGGGGAAATACATCCTGATGCATTCCGTGATCTATCGTACCAAGCTGCTCCGTGAATGTGGATTAGAGCTGCCGCGTCATACGTTCTATGTGGATAATATCTTTGTATACAAGCCGCTTCCATATGTACAGAATATGTATTATCTGGATGTGGATTTCTACCGTTATTTTATCGGCAGAGAAGATCAGTCGGTCAATGAGAAGGTTATGATCGGAAGGATCGATCAGCAGATCAAAGTCAATAAGATCATGGCAGATGATGTAGATCTCTGGAAGATTTCAAACCGTCATCTGAGAAATTACATGTTTAATTATTTAGAGATCATCACCGTGGTTTCTACGATTATGTGTATCCGTTCCGGAACCGAAGAGAATCTGGAGAAGAAACGTGAACTGTGGAGCTATATCAAGGAGAAGGATCTTCGGCTGTTCCACCATCTCAGACGCGGCATCCTCGGACAGACCATGAATCTGCCGGGCAGGGGGGGAAGAAAGATCTCGGTAGCAGCCTACAAGCTGTCACAGAAGATCGTCGGTTTTAATTAAAAGTAAATGTATCTTTTCATATCTTATTTTTTTAATCGGATTCGGGTGTCAAAAGGTGCTTTCTAAAAATTGAAAAGCACCTTTTGACACCCGAATCTTAATCGTGAAATAATAGATCGAATGTAAAGGATAAGAAAGTAGAAGCCATGAAGAATAATAAAGTTTGGATGATTGTTTTTTCGATTCTATTATGGATCGTGGTATTTGGCTGCTTATCGGTAATCTTAAAGAAAAATCAGTTCGTTGGCCAGGCATCCGGGAAAAGCATCTGATCGGGGCAAGCGATATGACAATGAATCATGAATTTTATGAGATCGTAAGTGAAGAAATCAGTCAGATCCGCTCAGTATTAAGAAATATTCCGGATATGTTTGTGTTAGAGAATTACTTCAAGAAGAAGGCAGCAGATGATGAGCAGAAGAAGCTGCTTGAGACTTTAAAGGGCAAGGAAAATGTAACCCGTTCCGGCAGGAAGATCAATCTGTATGCAAATATCGGAAATCCGGGTGATCTGGTCTCTGTTATGGAGAATGATGCAGGCGGTATCGGGTTATTCCGAAGCGAATTTCTGTATCTTGAATCCGATCACTTCCCAACCGAAGAAGAACAGTTTCAGGCATACAAGCGTGTGGTAGAGACAATGGGTGGACGTAAGGTAATCATCCGTACCTTAGATATCGGTGCAGATACCACACTTACCCAGACATTTGCCCAGATGGGGATTGATGAATGAAGTGTATCCCCGGGATGCATTCTTCCGGTGCGGAAGGCAATCCGTGAGTCCGAATAGTAAAAATAAAACGCCAGTACCGGTAGATGCCGGTGCTGGCGTTTTCATTACTGTATCGGAAAATCATGTTATCATTTTCAGATCTCTTCTTCGTTATGATCCTGATTCAAAAGCTCGGTTTTGATCTGGTATAACTTATCGGAAAGGTCAACATAGATCTCCTGTGGGTTGACAAAACGCTTTGTCTCATCCCAGATCGTTTCCTTTTCCTTATTGCAGATTGCCTGGATCTCCATAACACTCGGAGATTCATAGACACAGTTTCCTTTTTTGAAGACCGGAACAAGCAGTTCACGCAGCGTATAGCTGCCACCCTTTACCTTGGTCTTTTTCCATGGTGCATTCGGATCGAACAGATGCAGATCCTTTGTCTCGTCGAAGGTCTCACCGACTAAGCAGATCAGATCGGCACGGATCTTGCCGCTCTTCTTATCATAGATACGGAAGATGGTCTTATTGCCGGGGTTCGTTACCTTCTCTACATTCTCAGATAACTTGATCTTAGGGATAAATTCACCGTTCTCTCCCTGAATCGCAGCTAACTTATAGACGCCGCCGAAGGAAGGGTTGTCCTTCGAGGTGATCAGGTTTGTTCCGACACCCCAGGAGGTGATCGTTGCCCCCTGAAGCTTTAAGCTCTCGATCAGATATTCGTCAAGATCATTTGAAGCAGAGATCACAGCATCGGTAAATCCGGCAGCATCTAACATCTTGCGGACTTCTTTGGAGAGGTAGGCAAGGTCACCGCTGTCCATACGGATGCCGTAATAGGTCAGTGGAATGCCGGCTTCGCGCATCTCGGTAAAGACGCGGATGGCATTTGGCATACCGGATTTTAAGGTATCGTAGGTATCAACTAAGAGGATACATGCGCCCGGATAGAGCTTCGCATAGGTCTTAAATGCCGTGTATTCATCCGGGAAGCTCATGATCCAGCTATGGGCGTGTGTACCGAGTACCGGAACATCAAACATCTGGCCGGCTAATACATTGGAAGTGCCCTTACAGCCGCCGATTACGGCAGCTCTTGCACCATAAGTACCGGAATCCGGTCCCTGGGCACGGCGGAGTCCGAATTCCATCACGCCATCGCCCTTAGCAGCATAGCAGACGCGCGCAGCCTTAGTTGCGATCAGACTCTGGTGGTTGATGATATTAAGAACCGCAGTTTCAATTAACTGGGCTTCCATAATCGGTGCGACAACCTTTACTAACGGTTCACGCGGGAAGACAAGTGTGCCTTCCGGGATCGCGTAGATATCACCGGAAAAATGGAAGTTACTCAGATATTCCAAAAAGTCTTCATCAAAGATCTTAAGGCTTCGCAGATAGGAAATATCTTCTTCGTCAAAATGAAGGTTTTTAATATAGTCGATCATCTGGTC
>JALERL010000089.1 GCA_022764465.1 Lachnospiraceae bacterium
GATACATCCATGTAATCGAACATGGTCTTCTCATATTCCTGCGTCTCATCGAGATAACGACCGGATACGGAATTTCTCACAAAATGTCCTTCTTCGTCAAGCGCCTCATTCGCCTGCGCTACATGGTAATTATCCTCTTCATCCGCTGTCATATAGACTACTTCGTCTGTAACACGTGGATTCTGCGGATCATCTTTGTTGATCTTACGATATGGTGCCTCAATAAAACCATATTCATTGATTCGTGCGTAACATGCCAGAGAGTTGATCAGACCGATGTTCGGTCCCTCAGGGGTCTCAATCGGGCACATTCTTCCATAATGTGAATAATGTACATCTCGCACCTCGAATCCGGCACGGTCTCTGGAAAGACCACCAGGTCCTAATGCAGATAAACGTCTCTTATGTGTTAACTCACCAAGCGGATTGTTCTGATCCATGAACTGGGACAGCTGGGAAGAACCGAAGAACTCTTTGACTGCTGCAGTTACCGGCTTGATATTGATCAGGCTCTGCGGAGATACGCCTTCCTGATCCTGTGTTGTCATTCGCTCACGAACGACACGTTCCATACGGGATAAACCTATACGATACTGGTTCTGTAACAACTCACCTACCGCACGGATACGTCTGTTTCCTAAATGATCGATATCATCATCACTACCAATGCCCCATTCAAGATGCATGTTGTAGTTAATGGATGCGAAAATATCTTCCTTTGTAATATGCTTCGGAATCAGTTCGGAGATGTTCTTGCGGATTGCTTCCTTGATCTCTTCGATATCCTGATTCTCGTCGAGAATCTGCTTTAATACAGGATAGTATACAAGCTCTGTTACGCCTACTTCCTTTGGATCTACGTCAACAAAGTTCGTAACATCAACCATCATATTAGATAATACTTTGACATTACGCTCCTCTGTCTGGATCCATACATAAGGAACAGCTGCGTTCTGGATCTGTTCAGCCATCTCTCTGGTAAGCTCTGTGCCTTTTTCAAACACTTCGCCTGTTGTCGGATCTACAACATCCTCTGCTAACACCTTGCCTCTTAAGCGGTTCTTAAAAGCAAGCTTCTTATTGAACTTATAACGTCCAACCTTTGCGAGATCATAACGTCTTGGGTCAAAGAACATTGCAGTAATTAAGCTCTCTGCGCTTTCTACGGTAAGCGGCTCGCCCGGACGGATCTTCTTATATAACTCTAAAAGACCTTCCTCATAATTGGTTGCAACGTCTTTTCCAAAGCTGGCTACGATCTTCGGCTCTTCACCAAACATGTCAATGATCTCCTGATTGGTGCTGACACCAAGCGCACGGATCAATACAGTGATTGGTACTTTTCTTGTTCTATCTACACGAACGTAAAATACGTCATTGGAGTCTGTTTCATACTCTAACCATGCACCACGGTTAGGGATTACAGTACAGGAATACAGTTCTTTACCCACTTTATCATGAGCAATTCCGTAATAGATACCCGGAGAACGTACTAACTGGCTGACGATTACTCGCTCTGCACCGTTAATTACAAAAGTTCCGGTCTCCGTCATAAGTGGTAAGTCACCCATGAAGATCTCATGCTCGTTGATCTCATCATTTTCCTTATTGTGAAGTCTTACCTTCACTTTTAAAGGTGCTGCATAAGTAGCGTCTCTCTGCTTACATTCCTGAATAGAGTACTTCACATCATCTTCACACAATGTAAAGTCTACGAACTCCAGACTAAAATGACCGCTGTAATCAGCGATTGGTGAGATATCAGCAAATACTTCCTTCAGTCCTTCGTCTAAGAACCACTGATAGGAATCCTTCTGAACCTCGATCAGGTTCGGCATCTGTAATACCTCTTTTTGTCTTGAGTAACTCATACGCATGCTTTTTCCAGCTTTCACAGGCCGTATTCTGTTTTTCTCCATTGACGTTTCACCTCTCGTTTTTTATTCTAATACACTAGCTCAGGATCTGCCGACCCGGCATATCCATTTGCAATATAAGGTGTATGAATTCACTTCATTAACTATATGTTGTGTCATCATAATGCGTTTTCAAAATCCGCATCCCAGGCGCTATTCTTCGTTTGTCAGGTACCTTTTCCGAAAAAATGGTACCAGGAATAAGCCTATCTCACCACAATAGTGCAACGTATATGATAGCACAAAGTCAAGAGACAAGTCAAGAAGTTTTCATAACTATTTCATTTATAAAAAGGGAGTACAAAATGTAACACACTTTGTACTCCCTTTCCTGTGATCTATATCCATTCATTAATATCCGATCCCGAAGCCTTCCTTTCCATAACGCATACTCCCTATCGTACCAGCTCCAGGAAATCCTGTAAGAGACCCCGCCTCAATATGCAGGCATGTACGCACCAAGAACAGTGCATGAAATGATTGATATGACCACTTTATCATATTCTCATTTTTTGTCCATGTCGTTTCACGCAAATTTTTATTTTACTGAAACTTATTTTGCCTTTACAGTCTTTACTGCTGTCTCTGCACTTGTTCCTTTCTTTCCGCAGGCAACCAGTTTATAATAATAAGTCTGGCCCTTTTTCAACTTGCTGTCCGTAAATCCTGTTACTGTATTTTTTGTAACAGTCTTTACTTTTTTATACTTTCCGTTTTTGGAAGTTGCACGATATACATAATATCCTTTTGCAGAAGCATCTTTCTTCCAGGAAAGTTTTACCTTCTTGCCACCGATTGCCTTAACCGCAAATTTCGAAGGTGCCGGTGCCGAAACTGCAACGGTATAATCTCTATATCCGCCTGCTGTCAGTTTCACGTAGTAAGTCTTGCCTGTACCAAACTGCTTATTGTCATTTAATTTCTTAACGACAAGTGATTTCCTGCCGGCACAGTTTCCGGTAAATACACGGTACTTATCACTGCATTTCTTATTTGTGTAAATTTCTACATTGATAGAATCTAAGGATGCATTCTTGATCGTAAAGGTATGATTTGCAAGTGATGTAGTTGTGAACTTGAATACATCAACATCCTTATAATTCTCGATCGCATAGGAAGCCGCCTTTGCATTCATCTTGATCATCTTTGCAGATGATCCGCTGTTTGCAACTGTATCATTAGACTTTGCAGCCTTTAAGCTGTATGCTGTATTTGCACTTCCTGTCAGTTTCAGGTAAAAAGTCTTCTTCTTTGAAATCTTACCCAGGCAGAATGTTTCCGTTTCCTTTCCACCCAGATCATATGCAATATCATACCGACTGTCACTCTTATAATCTTTCGCCAGTCTGGTGCAGTCCTTATCTTCATAAAGTGCATATTCTAATTTTCCATTGCCGGATGTATTCTTCATTTCCAGATAGTAATATGCATCTTTGGAACCGTCTGTTTTAATCGTAAAATACTCTACATCAATATCATCTTCGATCTTTCCCTTTTTGGTTGCATTAAACTTAAGCTGTGAAGCTTTTCCGATTGCATCCGGATAATCATCATTCTTTTTCGTTACGTTAATACTGTATTTTACATCCATGGAATCCCAAGATGTGATCCTCAGATAATAGGTTTTTCCAGGTTTTAATTTTCCAAGCTTAAACTGTGCTGTTTCTTTCGATCCCAGGCTCCAGTCAACATTTCCGGTTTCGCTTTTATATATCTCTGTACAATCTCTATCGGAATATAAGGTATATCCGTATTTTCCGCTTGCCGAGAGATTCTTCAGAGTCATATAATAGAAAGAATCGGTCTTATCTGCTGTGATCTTAAAATATTCCACATCAATCGGATCCTCCGACACCCCGGTTACTGTCTTTCCGATTCCTACCGCAGCAGCCTTTTCAATAGCATCCGGGCGATCATCCTGCTTTTTTGTTACATAAACGCTGTATTTTACTTCCTCTGAATCACCGGAAGATATTTTCAGATAATAAGTACGATTCGGAGTCAGTTTTCCAAGCTTAAACGGTGCTGTTTCTTTCGCCCCCAGACTCCAGGCAACATTTCCGGTTTCACTTCTATATGCTTCTGTACAGTCCGCATCCGCATATAAAATATAATCAAATGCAGCCCTGTCGGAAGTATTCCTCAGTTCCATATAATAAAAGGAATCTGTTGCATCTGTTGTAATCTTAATGTATTTCTCTGTGCGTGCTGCAACTGTTCCTCTCTTCTCTGTACCAATTGTCAGTGTTTCTGCACTGCCAACTGTCTCACCCAGACCGGTTGCCGTAACCTCTTCTGCCTCCATTGCCTCATCCGGCATCTCTGGCTCCTCAGCTGCTTCGGTTTCTGTCTCTGCTAACATTTCCTGATCTGTTTCTGCCAATTCTGAAATATTCTCCGGAAGCTCATCCTCTTCTGCCTCTGGTACTTCTGTCGCTGGTACCTCTGTCTCTGCAGAAAGTTCTGCTCCTTCCGTCTCCTGTGTTACGGTTTCAAGTGTCTCCACTCCTGTTGTCTCTGCTGCAAATGACAGGCCGGCATCTCCAGCCACCATTGTCATTGCAAGAATCATTGCTGCAATTCTTTTCTTCATAATCTGTCCTTTCCACTCTTAAAATGAGTTGCTTTTTATTTTCTACTTATAAGTTCCGGCAAATCGTTTCAAGGTTTTATTTTTTTGAAAAAAAATTATTTTTTATTCCCATTATGGTGCAAATGTAACATCTACAAAATCACCATCCGCATGTGTAACCCACACAATCAATGAAAGCTGTCCATTTGAAATATACCAGCTTGATGAATTCACATTCTCATATTCCTTCAGCACAGACTCTCGAAGTATCTTTTCCAACTTCATATTTGTATCATCCGTCTCTTCATAAGAGTAACTATAATAATCGATCACATACTGAGCATTCACCGCTTCATTATTGCATCGATATAAGGAATCATCCTGTAACAGTGCCGCACATTTTGAGATATCGACTGCGTGTTCCACCGGGATCATCTGCCCCGTACGCATGTCTATATTATAAGCCGTTTCTGTTGCGTATGGATGCATACCACCCATAAAAGAGCTGCGTGTAACAATCGACAGATAGTTCGGATTCGCTGTCTTGACCTCATAGTTTGCTTCAAGATCTTCTTCTGTCACCTTTGTTCCATCCATTCTCCACTGTTCATTCCAGTAGTCCTGCATCTTGGTATTGTCCCATCCGCGGATCTGCGGATATATAAACGTTCCCTGAGCAGATTCATAGGTTACCGTTTCAATTGTATAAGATGGTGCTTCCTGCGACACAAGATCCGGATTCAGAATCGGCGAATTTTCCGGCAGTACGGTCTGCTCTACGGTATTATCCGACTCCTGCCCGGTATTCTCCGTGTCCGCCTGCTCTTTCTGCCGTTCCGCTTCTCCTGACTGTTCTGTATTCGAATTCTTAGTCTCTATCTGATCCTTATTTTCCACAATCTCTGTCTCAGTCCAGACTTCTTCCGTCACTTCCATTTCAGAATGCCAATCACCTGCTACCATATCATCCTTCGAATTCTCTGGCTGAGATTCTTCGCCAATAACCGGATTTGCCTGATTAATCGTATGAACAGCTGCTCCCGCTGCTCCGATTCCAAGTGCCGCTACCACAATTCCAATCGCTATCTTCATGCCGGCAGAGACTCCTGCTGCTTCTGATATACTTGTAGCAGCCGAACTTGCCATAGCACTTTCAGCTGTTTCCCCGGAAGACTCTGTTTCCGCAGTCTTTGCTATATCATTGTTATTTTCCTTCACAGGATTCTCCCTGATACTCTGTATATTTCCATCCTGCTGTAATCGTCCACCCTGTTCTACCGGATGAAGATCCGTTGGCTGCAAACCCAGGCGATTGCAGATTTCATTGTATACCCCCTGTGCCTGTGTTGCTGTAACAGCCTTGTCTTTGCCCCATAAGAAAAAGGCAAGCAATAGTGTTGGCAGTCCAAAAGAATGCAGACGGTAACCTTCCTTCTTTTCCTTTTCTTCAACTGCATCCTTTAAATACTTTCTTGCATAATTCAGCCGACTCTTGATCGTATTCTCACTAACATTAAACCTTCCTGCAATATCTTTGACACTCATGCCATCATAATAAAAAGCAAATACGGCCGCTTTCTGCAATTCCGGCAATCCATCAATAATCTCCTTTATGATGACCGCAGTCGCTTCTGACTGTGCCTTCTCTTCCGGTTTAAAGTCCATATCCTGAAGCTCGATAGTCTCAAAAATACCATCCTTTTCTTCATCTAACAGAACTTCTTTTTTCTTCCTATATGCTCTCATTGCCAGATTGTAAGTAATCCCTCCCATCCATGCATAGAGCTTCGAAGGGTCCTCCAATGTATGCAATGACTGATATACCGCAATATAGACCTCCTGTACGACATCCTGTGCTTCCTCTTCACTCTTCATCAAGAGCCTCGCTCTTTGAAACACATAGTTGTATGTATGAGAGTAGATAGTATTAAATCCACTTTCCTTACCCTCACGCAGTTCCATAATTGCCTGTTGTAAAGCTTCTTCTTTTGTCATTCACTTCTCTCCTTGCTCTCATTTATTTGCTTTATCCGTGTGTTCTATCTATAAGTTCCATGAGAGCAGTTAAAGGTTTTATTTTCCTATCATTTTTTAATTTTATCATAGGATAGCGCAAATTGCATAGGACTATTTTCGTAATTTCCGTTATTTTACGGCACACGCTGCGCTCTCAAAAAAAGAACCGGCATTCCTTTCATGCAAGCATGAGGAATACCGGTTCCTTCTCTCAATTCGCTGAATCGTGACTATTTTAATGTTACTTTTGCGCCTTCTGCTTCTAATTTAGCCTTGATATCATCAGCTGTTGCCTTGTCAGCAGCCTCTTTTAATACCTTAGGAGCTCCGTCAACTAAGTCTTTTGCTTCCTTTAAGCCTAAGCCAGTTGCTTCACGAACTACTTTGATAACCTTAACTTTGTTTGGTCCAACTTCTGTTAACTCTACGTCGAACTCAGTCTTCTCTTCTGCTGCTGCTGCGTCTCCGCCTGCTGCTGCAACTACTACACCTGCTGCTGCAGATACACCAAACTCTTCTTCACAAGCTTTTACTAAATCATTTAACTCTAATACGCTTAACTCTTTGATTGCTTCAATAAATTCAGCTGTTGTCATTTTAGCCATTTTCAATTTACCTCCATTTTTGGGTTTATTTTCGTTTTGTTGTCATCGGTCAGATTATTCTGCCGGTGTCTCTTCTGCTGCTGGAGCTTCCTCTGCCGGAGCTTCTGCTGCAGGTGCTTCTTCTGCTACTGCGCCGCCTTTTTCAGCGATCTGATTAAGAACACGAGCGAAGTTTGTAATAGGAGACTGGATACTTCCAAGGAATTTGGAAAGTAATTCTTCTCTTGAAGGGATTGTTGCAACGGCTTTCATGCCCTCTGCATCATAGTATGTTCCCTCAACAACGCCGGCTTTGATCTCAAGTGCAGGAGCTGTCTTAGCAAATTTTGCAAGGATTCTTGCTGGAGCAGTTGCATCTGTTGTAGAGATTGCAAATGCGTTTGGTCCTTCTAATGAATCAGAAAGGCTCTCAAACTCTGTTCCTTTGATTGCGAAGTTTACTAATGTATTCTTATAAACCTTATAAGTAACACCAGCTTCTCTTAACTGCTTACGCAGCTGAGTATCTTCTGCTACAGTAAGTCCACGGTAGTCAACTACTACGACTGACTGTGCTTCTTTGATCTGATCAGAAATTTCCTGTACGATCGGCTGTTTTAATTCTACTTTTGCCACGAATCGTGCACCTCCTTTTTTTATTTGTTCTTGCAAAGACAAGGTACGATTATTACGTGGAACTCATCGGGTAACAACTTCTGTTACTCTGCGAACTCACGAAAAAAGTCCTCTCTGTGGAAGACAGAGAGGACTGTAAAATCCAATTTACAAATACTTGCGTACTTGTTGTCCCTCGGTAGGCTCTTGCGATTACGCCTTACGGCACCTACTGTCTTCGGCAATATGCGAAGCATTGCTTTGCAACACTTTTGCTATTATAGCATCTAATATCTTAGATGTCAACCAATTTTCTAAGCAAGCTTAATTGGGTTCACCTTTGCGCCAGGTCCCATTGTAGGAGCGATAGATACGCTCTTAAGGTACTGTCCCTTTAATGTGCTTGGCTTAGCCTTGTTGATTGCATCAATAAGAGTCTGGAAGTTGTCCGCTAACTGCTCTTCTGTGAAAGAAGCTTTTCCAATTGGCACATGGATAATGTTTGCTTTGTCCAATCTGTATTCAATCTTACCAGCTTTAATGTCATTAACAGCCTTTGTTACATCCATGGTAACTGTTCCAGCCTTCGGGTTTGGCATTAAGCCCTTCGGTCCAAGTACACGACCAAGACGTCCAACAACACCCATCATGTCAGGTGTAGCTACAACAACGTCAAAATCGAACCATCCTTCGTTCTGGATCTTCGGAATTAATTCCTCTCCACCAACGAAGTCAGCACCTGCTGCCTGAGCCTCATCTAACTTTGTTCCCTTAGCGAAAACAAAAACCTTTACAGCCTTACCTGTTCCGTGTGGCAGTACAACTGCACCACGAATCTGCTGGTCTGCATGACGTCCGTCACATCCGGTTCTGATATGAACTTCGATTGTCTCATCAAATTTAGCAACTGCAGCTTTTTTTACTAAGCTGATTGCTTCTGCTGGATCATATAAAGTTGCTCTATCGATTGATTTTGCAGCTTCAATATATCTTTTTCCTCTTTTCATTCTAAATAACCTCCTGTGGTATTATCGGGAGCGGTCCCTCCCACTTGTCTAAAATCTACTCTTCTACTTCTACACCCATACTTCTGCAGGTACCAGCGATCATGCTCATAGCTGCCTCTAAGGATGCTGCGTTTAAGTCAGGCATTTTTAACTCTGCAATCTCCTGAACCTTAGCCTTGGAAATTGTAGCTACCTTTGTCTTGTTAGGAACGCCTGATCCACTCTTTAAGTTACAAGCTTTCTTAATAAGAACTGCTGCTGGAGGAGTCTTTGTAATGAAGCTGAAGCTTCTGTCTGCATATACTGTAATAACTACAGGTATAATTAAGTCTCCCTGATCTGCTGTCTTAGCGTTGAACTGCTTTGTAAACTCAACGATATTTACACCATGCTGACCAAGTGCCGGTCCAACTGGTGGTGCCGGTGTAGCTTTGCCGGCAGGAATCTGTAATTTGATATATCCTTCTACTTTCTTTGCCATTTGAGGTTGCCTCCTTAATTCATCTTCTTAACGTCTGAAAAGCTTATTTCGACCGGTGTCTCACGGCCAAATAAATCTACATTGATTGTAACGATCTGCTTGCTCTCGTTCATCGTCTGGATTGCTCCAACAGTGTCCTTCCACACACCGCCGGTAACCACGACCATGTCTCCTTCTGCAAAATCGACAACAATGTTGTCTGACTTGATACCCAGTGGTCTCATTTCAGCTTCAGTGAGTGGTACCGGTTTTGATCCCGGTCCAACGAATCCAGTTACACCTCTGGTATTTCTGACAACATACCATGTGTCATCATTCATTACCATATTGATAAGCACATAACCTGGAAACATTTTTTTCTGAACCTGTTTCTTAGCACCATTCTTCAGCTCGACTACTTCCTGCATCGGAACACGTACCTCTAAAATCTGGTCTTCCAAATGTCTGTTTTCAATTGTTTTGTCAATATTTGCTTTTACCTTATTCTCATATCCTGAGTAGGTATGCACTACATACCAGTGTGCCTCTGCCATAAATCACCTATGCCTCCATTATAAATTCACTAGAATATTCACCAACTGCTGGATACCGCTATCCAGTAATGTAATGATCAGACCAACTATAACTGACACAACGACGACTGCTGTCGTCTGACGGGCAAGTGATTCTTTTGTAGGCCAGATGATCTTACCGAACTCTGCCTTTACGCCTTCGAACCAGCTCTCTTTTGGAGCATTTGTCTTGTTCTCAGTTTCTCCCATACTTGTCACTTCCTTTGCTCAATCTACTGCATTACAACTGCAAAGACTATTTTGTCTCTTTGTGTAATGTGTGTGTCTTACAGAATCTGCAATATTTCTTTGTTTCCATTCTGTCCGGATGAGCTTTCTTATCCTTTGTCATGTTATAATTACGCTGCTTGCATTCTGTGCATGCTAATGTAATCTTCGTGCGCACAACTTCCACCTCCATTATTTCTTAGTGTTCTTATGCCCGTTTTTAGGCATAAAAAAAAGACTTACTTCCAAGCTAGTCTAATATATCACACTCCGTCTATGCAGTCAACAACTTTTTCTTTTACTTTTGCTCTTATGTATCTTCCATTGTATGCCGATATATGAATTGTAGTACAAGGTACTTTTTATATTGTTATTATATTTGCACGATGACATTTTTGTCAACCTATACTATAATATATGTAATAAACGGATTTATATTACCCCGGATTCAAGGATGAAAGGAGGGGATTGCATGGCAACTGCTATCATGGATAATGCGTATAATTATTTTCTGACGACATACGGAAAGCAGACCGTATCCCGCTATGATGCACATAAGAAAAGTGAATTACGCAATACATATAATAATATTGTAAAAATCAATAAAGAATCCCCTCTTTACAAGATCAAAAAGAGCGGGGATGTTGATAAGTTCGCAATCGACATCAAAGAGAATGCAAGAAATATCAAAAATATCATTGCTTCCCTGTCGGAAGGCGGCTCCGGCATCGAAAGTGCTTTCCGTAAAAAGGTGGCGGTCTCCAGCCAGCCGGATATTGTCGATGTCAACTACATCGGTCAGGGAGCAGGGACAGATGATGATACGAGCTTTTCTATTGAGGTAAAACAGCTTGCGGCTGCACAGTCGAATCTTGGCAATTACCTGAAGGATAACCAGCTTGATATTCTTCCGGGCAGTTATTCCTTTGATCTGACTACGAATACGAATTCCTATGAGTTCCAGTACAATGTCAATCCAACGGATACGAACCGCAGCGTATTAGAAAAGCTTGCCCGCTTAGCCAACAGCTCCGGTATTGGTCTGAATGCGGAATTACTGACTGATGAGCAGAATCAGAGTGCCTTGAAGATCTCTTCGAAACAGACCGGATTAAGCGATGGTGAAACCGAACAGTTCCATATTGTAGCAGGTGGATCGAATCTTTCGATCTCTGCCATGCATACGCTTGGCATTGACCAGATTGCAAAAAAGGCTCACAATTCTTCGTTCCTGCTAAATGGAAATGAACGTTCGTCCTACTCGAATACCTTTACCGTGAATAATGTATTTGAACTGAATCTGAAAGGAATCAGTGCAGATGATGAACCTGCCCAGATCGGCTATAAGCCGAACGTAGATGCAGTCATCGATAATATTGATACTCTCGTTTCTTCCTATAACAAGATGATCGAGACAGCAGACAGCTATGCAGACCGCCAGCAGGGCAGCAAACGTCTGATCGCGGATATCGGCAATGTCGCCAAGGGATTTTCCGCCGGTTTTTCCCGGATTGGTCTTGCCGTCGATTCACAGGGTGCAATTACGATCGACCGGGATCTTTTATCCGAAGCCGTTGGCGAGGAAGATCCGACGGAAAGCTTCCAGATCTTAAACCAGTTCAAGGACAGTTTAAGCCAACGGGCAGAGAATGCTTCATTAGATCCGATGAAATATGTCAACAAGGTTCTGATCGCATACAAGAACCCGGGACATAACTTTGCGACACCATACTTTACGTCGATCTATTCCGGCATGATGTTAGACCGGTACTGTTAATTCCAAAGCAGGGTGCAATTTTCTATCGGATTCAGGTGTCATACGATTTTTTTTAATACAAAAGACAAAATGCACAACAATATGTTCCGCAAACATTTGCAACGCTCATCGTGAACTAACTGCCAACTACAACCATACAAGTTCAGCAATGGCTTCACTTGTGGTTTTCGTAAGCAGTGGATTTCACTCGAAGCTAAGAACGCAAATAAAAGTTTGCTTTACATATGGTTGTGCATTTTGTTAATTTTAAAATTTGAAAATATCTTATCGCTCCTAAATTTCATAAAATCTCAGTGATTTCAGTATCTCAGTGATTTTCCTTCTGTCCGATAATAGAAAGCATCTGCTCTAACCGCTTCCGGTAAGTGTGCATCTCTTTTACCTTACAATAACCGCTAAGAGCAATTTCTTTCCGTTCCTCTTCATGGTTCAGATAATAACCCACTTTTTCCACCAGATCTTTCTCATCATCAAAGCAGACCAGATCTTTTCCTTCTTCAAAATAGTACGGAATCTCCGCCTGATAATTCGTCATCAGAAATCCACCTGCGCCGAGTACATCCCACATACGAAGCGGAAGGCCGCTTTTGATATTCGGAATCGTAAAGTTCAGATTGATCTTCGAATAATGAAAGACCTTCGGCATCTCACTCCAGTAATCCACACCTCCCCGGTACTTTATCCGGATCAGATCTGCAACATTACTGTTACTGTATACCGATACCGGATACCTTGCTGATAACGCCACCAGTGCCCTCCTGCGCTGAATTGCTGCGATCTTAAATCCAAGCACGGTTGTAGAAAAGATCAGTCCGATATCCGAAAACGAATGCTCCGTCTTTTTTAGCGGGAAATATTCCTGTAACTGTTCTAAGATGTCTGTTGTCAGCATCTCTTCTATGATGTTCGCACCACTGATGCTCATCTGAGCCTGCATTGTCGCATCAAAGTA
>JALERL010000094.1 GCA_022764465.1 Lachnospiraceae bacterium
AAGGAGAGTTTGTTGGATGGAAACAAGAGTAGCACTTATTGGAATTATTGTAGAAAAAACAGATTCTGTAGAAGCATTGAATCATCTTTTGCATGAGAATGGTTCCTATATCATCGGCAGAATGGGACTTCCGTATAAGGAACGCGGGATACATATTATCAGTGTTGCGATCGATGCACCGCAGGATGTGATCAATGCGTTGTCCGGTAAGATCGGAAGCCTGCCGGGAATCAGTGCAAAGACCATATATTCGAATGTATCAGATCATAAGGAATGATACCGGAAAACAGATAGGAAGAGGAAGCGATATATGAAGGAAAGAATGTTGATGGATAGTATCAGCCGGATACGGAAGGAACATTCGATAGAAAAAGAAGAACTGGCACTACTGTTAGAGACAAAGGATCAGGAGGTATGTACCTATCTGCAAAAGAGCGCAGATGAGGTCCGAAAACAGGTCTATGGCAATCAGATCTATATGCGCGGGTTGATCGAATTTACGAATTATTGTAAGAATGACTGTTATTATTGCGGAATCCGGTGCAGCAATAAAAAGGCAGACCGATACCGCTTAAGCGAAGAACAGATCCTATCCTGCTGTCAGAGCGGATATGAGCTGGGATTTCGGACCTTTGTCTTACAGGGAGGAGAAGATCCTTATTATACCGATGAGCGGATCTGCGATATTGTGAGCAGCATAAGACAGCGGTATCCGGATTGTGCGATCACATTGTCGATCGGGGAAAAGAGCCGTGAAAGCTATCGGAAGATGTTTGATGCAGGTGCGGACCGTTACCTGCTTCGGCATGAGACAGCAGATGAAGCACATTACCGCCTGCTGCACCCGGAGACAATGTCGCTAGAAAACAGGATCCGCTGTCTGTATGATCTAAAAGCGATCGGTTATCAGGTGGGATGTGGCTTTATGGTCGGCTCACCGGGACAGACTGTGGATACCTTGTATGAGGATCTGCAGCTGATCTTAGACTTACAGCCACAGATGGTTGGAATCGGACCGTTTATCCCACATCAGGATACACCGTTTTCGGATAAGGAGGGCGGTACATTAGAGCGGACACTGCGGCTGCTCAGCCTGATCCGTCTGCTGCATCCACATGTGCTGCTCCCGGCGACAACAGCACTCGGAACGATTCATCCGAAGGGCAGGGAACGCGGTATACAGGCAGGTGGAAATGTTGTGATGCCGAACCTATCCCCGACCGATGTCCGGAAGAAATACATGTTATATGATAACAAAATCTGTACCGGAGACGAGGCAGCAGAATGCCGTTTCTGTATGCAGAAGCGGATGGAAAGCATCGGATATGAGGTCGTAGTAGACCGGGGAGACTTCAAATAAGCCTGCAAAGGCAGCAGACTTAGGAAAAGTTTTCTACTTTATAAGCAAAATATTTATTAAAAATAAGAAAGAGCAATAGAGAAAGGAACAGGAAAATGTACGACGCAAAATCATTAAAAGCAGAAGAATTTATCAACCATGAAGAAATCGAAGAGACCTTAGCTTATGCAGATGCCAACAAGAACAATGTGGAGCTGATCGATTCCCTGATCGAAAAGGCAAAGCTGCGTAAGGGCTTAAACCATCGTGAGGCATCGGTTTTATTAGCCTGCGAGATGCCGGATAAGCTTGCAGAGATCTACGAGCTTGCAGAGCAGATCAAAAAGGATTTTTACGGAAACCGTATTGTTTTATTTGCACCACTTTATTTATCCAATTACTGCATCAATGGCTGTGTCTACTGTCCATACCACGGCAAGAACAAGCACATTGCACGTAAGAAGCTGACACAGGATGAAGTTCGCAAGGAGGTCATTGCGTTACAGGATATGGGACATAAGCGTCTTGCAATCGAGGCAGGAGAAGATCCACAGAACAATCCGATCGAGTATATCTTAGAGTGTATCAAGACAATCTACAGCATCAAACATAAGAATGGTGCAATCCGTCGTGTCAATGTAAACATTGCTGCAACAACGGTAGAGAATTACCGCAAGTTAAAGGAAGCCGGTATCGGTACTTATATCTTATTCCAGGAGACTTATCATAAGGAAAGTTATGAGAAGCTTCATCCAACGGGACCAAAGCATGACTATGCATATCATACCGAAGCCATGGATCGTGCGATGGAAGGTGGAATCGATGATGTCGGACTTGGTGTGTTATTCGGCTTAGAGTTATACCGCTATGAGTTCGCAGGTATCCTGATGCATGCAGAACATCTTGAGGCAGTGCACGGAGTCGGACCACATACGATCAGCGTACCACGTATCAAGCATGCGGATGACATTGATCCAAGTGCATTCGATAACAGTATCAGTGACGAGATCTTCGCAAAGATCTGTGCATTGATCCGTATCTCTGTTCCATATACCGGAATGATCATCTCAACCAGAGAGAGCCAGCAGGTACGTGAGAAGGTGCTTCCACTTGGTGTTTCACAGATCAGTGGTGCATCCAGAACAAGTGTTGGCGGATACTGCGAACCGGAAGCAGAAGATGATAATTCCGAACAGTTTGATGTCAGCGACAAACGTACCTTAGATGAGGTTGTCAACTGGTTAATGAAACTGGGTTACATTCCAAGCTTCTGTACTGCATGCTACCGCGAAGGCAGAACCGGTGACCGTTTTATGAGTCTTTGCAAGAGCAGACAGATCTTAAACTGCTGTCATCCGAATGCACTTATGACCTTAAAGGAGTATCTTGAAGACTATGCTTCACCGGAGACAAAAGAGATCGGAATGAAGCTGATCGAGAAGGAATTAGAGACGATCCCGAATGAGAAGGTCAAAAAGATCGCTTACGAGCATATCCATGACATCGCAGATGGAAAGCGTGACTTCCGGTTCTAAGATACCATAAAAACTGATGTAGAAAAGGGGATTATTACTTACCATTTATATAAGGAAGGAAAAGATATGTCAGTTACATTGAATGAAACACCGCAGTCAAACCGTCTGCATATTGGATTTTTTGGAAAAAGAAACAGCGGAAAATCAACACTCATCAATGCCTTTACCGGACAGAATGTTTCCATCGTATCGGATGTTGCGGGAACAACGACAGATCCGGTCTATAAGGCGATGGAGATCCATCCGCTTGGCCCTTGCATTATCATCGATACGGCAGGCTTTGATGATGAAGGCGAGCTTGGTAAGATCCGTGTGGAAAAGACAGCACTTGCAGCAGACAAAACAGATGTTGCAGTATTAGTCTTTTCGGAAGAAGAGATGACACAGGAGCTTGCGTGGTATCAGAGATTTGCCGGGAAAAAGACCCCGGTGCTTGCCGTGGTAGGAAAAGCGGATTCGCGCACGGATACGGAGGCACTCAGTCAACTGGTAAAGGAAAAGACTGGGCTTGATCCGGTGACGGTCAGTGCAAAGACCGGGGAGGGCGTTGCACAGTTAAAAGAGGCACTGATCCGTCTGATACCGGAGAATTACGGCGAACAGCTGATTACCGGAGATCTGGTAGGCTGTGGGGATCTGGTCATGCTTGTGATGCCGCAGGATATCCAGGCACCGAAAGGCAGGCTGATCCTGCCGCAGGTACAGACACTGCGGGAGCTTTTGGATAAGAAGTGCCAGGTGGTAAGCGTGACAACCGATCAGTTTACAGCAGGACTGGCGCGGCTTATCCACCCACCGAAGCTTATCATCACGGATTCCCAGGTGTTTGGTTATGTTTATGAGAATAAGCCGGAGGAAAGTATGCTGACTTCTTTTTCGGTATTATTTGCTGCCTATAAGGGAGATCTGGATTATTATATCGAAGGTGCAAAGGCATTAGATGCACTGACCGGACAGTCGAAGGTACTGATCGCAGAATGCTGCACCCATGCACCATTAAGTGAGGACATCGGAAGAGAGAAGATCCCACGTATGTTAAGAAAACGTGCAGGGGAAGGACTTACGATCGATATGGTCAGTGGAACGGATTTTCCGGAGGATCTGTCCGGATATGATCTGATTATCCAGTGTGGAGCATGCATGTTTAACCGCAAGTATGTGATGGCAAGAATCGGACATGCGAAGGAGCAGAAGATACCGATGACCAATTATGGTGTTGTGATCGCGCATCTGACCGGGATCTTAGATAAGGTCACGCGTCCATAACAGGCATCTGAAGCATTTTGTGAAGGAAAAGATTAAGGAATTCTTATGTTTTATTAAGCATATGTGAAGCGTATTGACTTTCCAAAAAAGCTGTTTTAAACTTTCACTATCAGGATCGGCAGAAGAGAAATGTCGGCAAAGGAAGGAGTTTCGAACATGAAGAAAAAGATTTCAGCAATTCTTGCAGTTGTAATTATGGCAGTGTCCCTTGTGATGCCACAGGATGTATCTGCAGCGGCCAAGCTTGGCCAGGTAAAGGGTGTAAAGTGTACACAGACCACGGCAAAGAGCATTTCAATTACATGGAATCAGCTTAAGGGAGTATCGAATTATCAGATCTATCGTAGTGATTCTTATGATGGCAGGTATGTCAAGATGTTTACTGCACGTCAGAATTACAAGAATGTGGTAAAGATTAATCCGGGAACAGAGTACTACTATAAGGTACGTGCCGTTAAGGGTAAAAATACAGGAAAGTTCTCTAAGGTACTTTCGGCATCCACAAAGCGTACCACTGCAAAAAACGGAAAAGTCAATACAAAAAAGTGGAATGCAGTCGTAAGAAGTCATGCCGGAACAAATCATAGCAAGGTAGCATCTTTACCAAAGGGAACCAAGGTCACGGTGATCGCAAACACCAAGGATAAGAAGGGACAGACATGGTATAAGATCTCTTATAAGGTAAAGGGTAAGAGCGCAAAAGGATATACGATCGCAAGCAATCTGAAAGTATACTGATTAAATATAAAGGAATATCAGATTGCCCGCAATCTGAAAGTATATTAAAGTGAGATCGTCAATTGGAAAGCAGTCAGAGGCTACAACGTGGACTTCCGGCTGCTTTCTTAATATATATCAGAAAAAAATATACAAAATTAACAAGAAAATTAAAATATATCAACAAAAATGATTAAATATATCACTATATTTTCATGGATAAATATGATACGATAATTGCAGTTGAAAGGCAGTCTAAGTAAAATAAGTGATAGGAAGTATCAATATGAAGAATTTCGAAAAGTATGAAAGAGCATATTTTATGCCGGAGCATCCGACATATGACTGGGTAAAAAAGGATCATATCGATCATCCACCGATCTGGTGCAGTGTAGACTTACGAGATGGTAATCAGGCACTGATCGAGCCGATGAGCTTAGATGAGAAGCTGGAGTTCTTCCAGATGTTAGTAGACATCGGATTCAAGGAGATCGAAGTCGGATTCCCGGCTGCATCTGAGACCGAGTATACGTTTATGAGAACGCTGATCGAGAAGAATATGATCCCGGATGATGTGACCGTACAGGTATTAACACAGGCAAGAGAGCATATCATCAAAAAGACCTTTGAAGCAGTCAAGGGTGCACCACATGCAGTGATCCATCTGTATAATTCTACCTCTGTTGCACAGAGAGAGCAGGTATTTGGAAAGAGCAGGGAAGAGATCAAGCAGATTGCAATCGATGGCGCAAAGCTGTTAAAAAAGCTTGCAGAGGAAGTAGATGGTAACTTCTCCTTCGAATATTCACCGGAGAGCTTCCCGGGAACAGAAGTAGACTATGCGTTAGAGGTATGTAACGCAGTGCTTGATGTATGGCAGCCGAAGCCGGATAACAAGGCGATCATCAACATCCCGACTACCGTAGAGAATGCAATGCCGCATGTGTTTGCAACACAGGTAGAATACATGCACAAGAACTTAAAGTATCGTGATGCGGTTACCTTAAGTCTTCATCCGCACAACGACAGAGGAAGCGGAGTCAGCGATGCTGAGCTTGGAATCCTTGCCGGAGCAGACCGTATCGAGGGAACGCTTTTCGGAAATGGTGAGCGTACCGGTAACGTAGATATTATCACACTTGCAATGAACATGTACTCCCATGGAGTAGATCCGAAGCTTGAGTTCTCGAATATGGCACATATCGTTGAGACTTATGAGCGTCTGACACGTATGCAGGTACATATGCGTCAGCCATACGCAGGACAGCTTGTATTTACGGCATTCTCCGGTTCCCATCAGGATGCGATCTCGAAGGGCTTTGCATATCACGAGAAGAATAAGTGCACGAAATGGACAGTTCCGTATCTGCCGATCGATCCGAAGGACGTCGGAAGAGAGTATGACGGAGACGTTATCCGTATCAACAGCCAGTCCGGTAAGGGCGGCGTAAGCTACATCTTAAAGCAGAACTTCGGTCTTGCGATTCCAAAGCCAATGCAGGAGGAGATCGGTTATACCGTCAAGGGTGTATCCGACCACGAGCATGCAGAGCTTAGCCCGAACCAGATCTATCAGATCTTCGAAGATAAGTATGTTACAAACAGCAATGTATTCCATATTACCGAGTGCCACTTCAAACAGACCGATGGTATCCTTGCAGACGTAAGTATTTCCCATGCAGGAAGTATCCACAACGTGAAAGCAAACGGAAACGGACGTCTCGATGCAGTCAGCAATGCATTGAAGCAGTATTTTGGTATCAGCTATGAGCTTTCTACCTATGAGGAGCATGCCTTAAGCCGTGGATCTTCTTCGAAGGCAGTATCCTATGTTGGAATCAGCTGCAACGGACAGAAATACTGGGGCGTTGGTATCGAGGAAGATATCATTACCTCCTCGATCGCAGCACTTACGGTTGCAGTTAATCAGATCGATAAGATCAAGGGCGTATCCGATGGAAAGGATGCCCGCATGAACGAGATCATCAACTACATGCAGACGAACTACATGACGGTAACACTCGATGAATTATCAAAGTGCTTCTTCCTGTCAAAGCCATATCTGTCTAAGTACATCAAGGAACAGACCGGACTGACCTTTGGCGAGAATGTAAAGAAGATCCGTATGAAAAAGGCAAAGACCTTATTAAAGAACGGAAACATGAAGGTAGAAAGTATTGCAGAAGCAGTGGGCTACCAGAATGTAGAACATTTTAACCGGTTGTTTAAGAAGCAGTATGGCATGACACCGGTACAGTACCGGAATTCGAAAACGAAATAAATGGTATGGAGAATAAGCTGGGTCTTGTGCCCGGCTTATTTTTGTCAGGAAGGGATTGAAAAACAGGTATTCGTGACAAATGATGGACACTCTGCTATACTTTTAGGTAGTTGGATTTTTATGAAAAGTGACTCATATACGGAGGAAGATTATGAAAAAAGGAACAATCTTGAAGCGGGGAATTACACTGCTGTTATCTGCAGCACTGACACTCACAATAGCACCAGTGGTGTCGAACGATACGACTGCACAGGCGGCATCTGCAACAGACCAGGGAGAGGTGACAGCCTATGCTGCAAAGGAGAGTCTGCTTAATGATTATGCGGCGAAAAAGAAGAATGACTGGCTGGTGTTTGGAAAAGATGAGAATGGACAGGCATTGTCGTGGTATATCTTAGGAAAGGATTCCGGTGTAAGCGGAGATAACATCGCTTTGATCGCAGCAAACGATATCAAGAAAAAGCAGGCGTTTCAATCGGATACGACAAATAATCAGACCTACAGCTATCCGGCGGGAACAGGATATGGGGATAGTGCCGGAACGATCGAGGTATATCCGAACCATTATGGGGCAAGTGAGCTTCGTAAGGCACTACAGAGTATGGCAAAAGATACTGCCTATTTTTCCACTGGAGAGCAGTCTCTGATGCAGGAAACAACCATTCCGAATCGCGATATAAAAAATGGAAAGGCGTACGATACTTCTGATGTTTTATATGTACCAATGGGAGTCACGACGAATGGAAATAAAGATCAAACAGTATATGTGGAAAGTGGGAATAGCAGAGCATTTGACCGGTATGATAGAGCAGGATCATATATATACTGGCTGCGTTATCCGTCTGATGGGAATCGTATGTGTACGCTTGCTATAGCGTCTAGCAGTATGCGTGACTCTGTATCGGTATCTGCTTGGGTAAATACAGAAATGCTTCCAGTTCGTCCGGCTACGAATCTGGATGTGTCGGATGTCCTCTTTGCGTCTGCTGCACAGGCAGCAACCACAGACCAGGTGAATACAGGAAAAATGTTTGAGGATTGCACCGATGAAATAGCAATGAAAGATACTGATTCTATGAATACATATGGAAGGAAGCCATGGGTATCCCGTGCCATGACATTGAGGATGGATGGCAGGAACAGGAAGATCGGAAGCGTATCCTATGAAAATGAGACAGGAATGATCCATGCACAAAAGGATCCGGCTGCAGGATTATAATATCCAGAAGGGTGATACGCTTTCATTGAATCAGAGCGTTTCAGAGGCAGATGTTACGATTGTACTTCCGAAGGGAGAACAGACGCTTTCAACAAAGGCGGTGTGTACTTCAACAGGAATATTAGGAGCAGCGCTATACTGGACAGATACAAAGGATCAGCCGGTAAGCGGTAAGGCACATTATTATCCATGGTGTTATAAGGCACATCTTACCCTGACAGCGATGCCGGGATATTATCTGACAGCAGATACCGGTGTGAAGATCAATGGGGAAGATGTAGCACAGACCAGCCTGGGTTCGGATGGTTCCCTGACCTTTGCAAAGCAGTACGAATCGACTACGTTAAAGCTGCTTGGTATCGTGGCACAACAGCCGGTGACAGGGGTTGCAAGTGGTACAGAGATGACAGCAGAGGCACTCGGACTGCCAAAGGAGGTTACGATTGAAACAGATTCAGCTGCTTATACCACAGCCGGCGTAATATGGGATCTGGATCATCTGGTGGATGGAAGCTATGATCCGTCGCTGATTACCGAACAGCATTTTACGGTAAAAGGCAGCGTGAATCTGCCGGAAGAAGTAATGAATACAGACGGAATAGCAACAGAGGTAACACTGGATGTGACGGTACAGGCAGCAGGTGTTACCGGAGCGGTATAGTCGGATCCGGCAGCAGGAACCTATGCACAGTCCCAGCAGATATCACTTCGTTCTTCGACTGCTGATGCTGCAATATACTATACGACAGATGGGACAGTGCCTGAGGTGATGGATGGAAAGCCATCCGGCAGTACGCTTTTATATACTGCACCGATCCGGTTAGATGGTGTTGCAGGAGAAAATATCAATACGACGATTCAGGCAATCGCGGTGAAGGACGGTATGCAGGATAGTGTGATCTCATCCTTTACCTATATGATCAGTATCCCGGCTGTCCGGTATACGATTCTTGCTTCTGCCGGTGCGCACGGAACGATTTCTCCGGATGGTGTAACAGAGGTGGCAGAAGGTGAGAGTCAGACCTTTGTAATTACTCTGGAGGAAGGGTATGAGATAAAAACTCTGCGGATCGATGGCGCAGAAGAAGCGGTAACCGGGCAGTATACATTTTCTGATGTGAGAGCAGATCATACGATAGAGGCAGTTTTTGGCAGAAAGGAAGCTCCTGCTCCAACACCAAAACCAGAACCGCAGCCGGATCCAGAACCAGAACCGGAACCACAGCCAGATCCTGATCCGGTCACTTATAAGATTCTTGAGGGTGCTGACAGCCTGTGGGTATTAAATTCGGACGGAAGTCTCACCATCAGGGGAGAGGGTGAACTCTCTAAGTTTGTAGAGATCCGTTTAGATGGAACTGTCGTAGATAAGAAGAATTATACCGTAACCGAAGGTTCAACGATCATCACGTTAAAGGCAGATTATCTGAAAACACTATCTCTCGGTAAGCATTCTCTTGAGATGATCTGGTCAGACGGCAGTGCCGGCACGACACTGACAGTGACGGAGACAGCATATGATGGTAATGATAAAAAGAAGGATTCGTCTGAGGATGATAACAACAGTAGGAAGAATGATGGCATATCAGATGGAACCGGCAATGCCGGTAATGGTGCAGCTTCTGATAAGCAGGATAACAACACCGGAACTGTCAGTCAGGCAGCAACAATCCGGACAGGGGATGCCAGCCCGGTATACCTTCTGATTACGCTGCTGTGTGCATCGGGCATCTTTTTAATCGGAGCAAGACACAGAAGCAAAGAAAAATAAACTTTCCACATTCAATCTTGAACTTTTTGCATAAAAGTGTTATTCTAATACCTGTAAAATGAACTTTTAATTAAAAGTTCATTTTACAGGTATATTTTTTGTGAAAAGGAGAAAATCATATGGCAGACAGAGTATTTGCGGCACGCTTTAAGGAAGCGATGGATGCGAAGCATATGAAGCAGGTAGATGTTCTTCGAGCGGCGGCGGATGCCGGTGTGAAGCTTGGAAAGGGACAGATCAGTCAGTATGTGAGTGGTAAGGCAGTACCACGGGCGAACATCGGGCATTTTTTAGCGGATATCTTAGAAGTAGATATGCAGTGGTTATATGGTAAGGAAGAAGAGAAGCAACAGGCGGCAGAGCACATAGGATCTGCTGCCGATGCAGGAAATAGAGAGAGGATAATGGAAATGCGTGAATTTCGAAAATCAACCAAGTTAGATAATGTATTATATGATGTAAGAGGACCGGTTGTGGATGAGGCTGCGAGAATGGAAGAAGCAGGAACCCATGTACTGAAACTGAATATCGGTAATCCGGCACCATTTGGCTTCCGGACACCGGATGAAGTGATCTATGATATGCAGAGACAGTTGACGGAATGCGAGGGATATTCCGTTTCTAAGGGACTGTTTGCAGCAAGAAAAGCAATCATGCAGTATGCACAGTTAAAAAAACTGCCAAATGTTGAGATTTCCGATATCTATACCGGTAACGGTGTCAGTGAACTGATCAACTTAAGTATGTCGGCACTGTTAGATAATGGAGATGAAGTGCTGGTTCCGGCACCGGATTATCCACTTTGGACGGCATGTGTGACCTTAGCCGGTGGAAAGGCAGTCCATTATATCTGCGATGAACAGGCAGAATGGTATCCGGATATGGAAGATATGCGTAAGAAGATCACAGATAAGACAAAGGCAATCGTTATCATCAATCCCAACAATCCGACCGGAGCATTATATCCAAGAGAAGTCTTACAGCAGATCGTTGATCTGGCAAGAGAGCATCAGCTCATCATTTTTTCAGACGAGATCTATGACCGTCTGGTGATGGATGAAGAAGAACACATATCGATCGCGTCCCTTGCGCCGGATCTGTTCTGTGTAACCTACAGCGGTCTGTCGAAGTCCCATATGATCGCAGGCTTCCGTATCGGCTGGATGGTATTAAGCGGCAATAAGAGTGTGGCAAAGGATTATATCGAAGGAATCAACATGCTTTCGAATATGCGGATCTGCTCGAATGTGCCGGCACAGTCGGTCGTACAGACGGCACTTGGCGGCTACCAGAGTGTCAACGATTATATCATTCCGGGTGGCAGAGTGTATGAACAGCGAGAATATATATATAAGGCATTGAACGATATTCCGGGTATCTCAGCAGTAAAGCCAAAGGCAGCCTTTTATATTTTCCCGAAGATCGATGCGAAGAAGTTTAATATTGTCGATGATGAGAAGTTTGCCTTAGATCTGCTGCGCGATAAGAAGATTCTGATCGTACATGGCGGCGGCTTTAACTGGGGACAGCCGGATCACTTCCGTGTGGTATATCTGCCACGTATCGAGGTGCTGAAGGATGCAGTCGGAAAGCTGAACGATTTTCTGACTTACTATAGACAATAGCGCTACATAAGAAGCAGGAGAAAATCATGTACTATTTTATTGTAAATCGGACTTCCGGGAGCGGCCGTGCGAAAAAGGTCTGGACGGAAGTCAAAAAAGAGTTAGACAAAAGTGGTGCAGAGTATCAGGTGTTTTTTACCGACCATGCGGGACATGCCGGAGAGCTTGCAGACGAGATCTGCGGCTATGCGGAAGAATGTATCCATCTGGTCGTAGTCGGCGGGGACGGAACGGTCAACGAAGTGATGAACGGCATGCATGATTTTGACAAAGTACGCTTCGGATATATCCCGACCGGTTCCGGGAATGACTTTGCAAGAGGCATGAAGATTACCGGAACACCTGCAGAAAACCTGCAGCGTATCCTGCGGGAAGAGACCGTGCAGGCAGTAGACATCGGAGAAGTCAGCTGGGAGAATGGCAGCGGGAAGCGGAGATTTGCGATCAGTTCCGGTGTCGGCATGGACGCGGATGTGTGTAAGCAGGCACTGACCTCGAAGCTGAAAAAGTTCTTAAATAAGATACGGCTCGGCTCCATGACCTATGTGTGCCTGACGATAAAGTCACTGTTTACAATGCCGACGACAACGGCACGGATCACCTTCGATCATGGAGAAACGAAGAACTATGAGAAGCTGATCTTTCTTGCGGGCATGAATCAGCCCTATGAAGGTGGCGGCGTTCCGATGGCTCCACGTGGTAATGCTTTTGACGGAAAGCTGTCGGTCTGTCTTGCATGGGGCATTTCGCGTTTGCAGGCTTTTTTTCTGCTTCCAATACTGGTAGCAGGAAAGCATGAGCATATTAAGGGCTTTCAGGTTGTGGAGTGCGAAAGCGTTGAACTTGAGATCGAGCAGGATATGGTCCTGCATGCAGACGGGGAATACTGCGGTGATATCACACATGCCGCTTTTCGCTGTCTGCCGGGCAAATTACATATGATTCTGTAATAAATAAGAATCCCCTTTCATACAATATTATCAAACAGCCATGCAGGTTTAGCGGGCATAAGATTGTATGGAAGGGGAATTTTTATGGACAATTTCAATACAGGCACATATGATATGTACAAAGACATCAGTGCCCGGACAAATGGAGAGATTTACATAGGTATTCTTGGTGCGGTGCGGACCGGAAAATCATCCTTTATCAAGCGTTTTATGGAACTGATGGTGCTTCCGTTTATGGAAGACGAGAACAGCAGGGCTCGGGCAATCGATGAGATGCCACAGGCAGCCCAGGGCAAGACAATTATGACGACAGAGCCGAAGTTCATTCCGAAGGATGCAGCGAAGATCCGGCTTGGTGAAGATACGGAGGTGAAGATTCGGCTGATCGACTGCGTTGGATATATGGTAGACGGTGCGACCGGACATTTGGAAAATGGTGTGGAACGGATGGTGAAAACACCGTGGTTTGAGGCAGAGATTCCATTTACACAGGCGGCAGAGGTCGGAACGAGAAAGGTGATCCACGACCATGCGACGATTGGCATTGTGGTAACTGCGGATGGCTCCTTTACTGATATTCCAAGAGAAAATTATATCCGGGGTGAAGAACAGACGGTAAAGGAGTTAACAAAGATTGGAAAACCGTTTGTCATGCTCCTTAATTCCGTAAAACCATACAGTGACGAAACCGTAAAGCTGGCGGAAGAACTGAAGGAAAAATATGGTGTCAGTGTATTTCCGGTAAATTGTGAGCAGCTTCGCAAGGAAGATGTGAATAAGATCTTAAAGGGTATCTTATATGAATTCCCGGTGGTAAAGATCGAGTTTTTCCTGCCAAAGTGGGTAGAAATGCTTGAGGACGGTAATCCGATCCGGGAAAATGTCATCGCGAATGCAAGGCAGATCTTAAATGATATTACTTATACCAAGGATGTGGCAGATTATCAGTTTTCCCCGCAGGGAGACTATATTACGCGGATGAAGCTAGACGGAATGCAGTTAGAAAATGGTACGGTAACGGTACATATGGACATCGATGAGAAGTATTACTATGAAAATATGAGTGAACTGACCGGTATCGAGGTCAAGGGCGAATACCAGTTGATCACGCTGATCAAGGAGTTATCTGCCAAGCATAAGGAGTATGAGAAGGTTGCAGATGCGATGCAGGCAGTCCGGATGAAGGGATATGGTGTGGTCACCCCGCAGTTAGAGGATATAAGAATGGAAGAACCGGTACTGATCCGGCACGGCAATAAGTTCGGGGTGAAGATGAAAGCAGTTTCCCCATCAATCCATATGATCCGTGCAAACATAGAAACGGAGATCGCACCGATCGTCGGAAGTGAAGAACAGGCGAATGATCTGATCAGTTATATCAAGGAGGGACAAAAGACGAAGGATGGTGTCTGGAATACGAATATCTTCGGAAAGTCGGTCGGAGAACTGATGGAAGATGGTATCCGAAGCAAGATCGCCATGATGGACGACGAAAGCCAGTTAAAGCTTCAGGATACCATGCAAAAAGTGGTCAATGACAGCAATGGCGGGCTGGTCTGTATTATTATCTAGTTAGTCTGCAACCGGAACGAAGGAAGCAGGAGCAGGAGTTCCGGTTGTCGGAGTACGCAGACAGGTCGTATCATCACCAAACGGATAGTAATAAGTATAGGTAGAAGTCACAGAGATTCCGGTATAATTGCCGGAAGCAATCTCTTCTTCTCCGGTACCGTCCGTCATGATCCGGCAGAGGGCAGGATGCTCGGTGTCGTTGGTCTGGTAATAGATAACCGTGCCATAGACGTTGAAGCAGTCGATCTGTTTATCGACTAAAACTGTTTTTTCCTGCGTAGACAGATCTACTTTTGTGAGCGCGTAACTGTTCTCGCAGTCTAAAAAGTAAGCAGTAGTTCCGTCTACCACCGGTTGCCAGCAGTTGCCCTCATAAAGCAGGGTACTTGAATTCGTCTGGGTGTCATACTGATAGATATTATGATCATCCTTCAGCCCATTGTAATAAAGCGTAGAACCATTTGCACAGCAGGTAAAGTATGGCTGCGTACTTACCTGTTGTTTTTGTGTGCCATCAATATGTACCTTATAGAGGGTAGATGCCTCTGAGGTATCGTAGTGGATGTAGAAAATATCATTACCGACCAGAGAAGCATACAGGCTTGGATCATTATCAAGCACAGTCACTTTGCCGCTGGTCCGTTTGATCCGGCAGAGACTGTTATTGTTCCATTTTAAAAAGGAAAACGAAGAGTCATCACTGGCATTATCCCGGACATAATAGATATAATGGGAATCTGCATTGATATAAGAAACCGTATCATCACACAGTTTTTTTACATCCGCACCGGAAACGGTCATGGAATAGAGCTTGTGGTTATCAGCCGGATTGCTGAAAAAGATCAGTCCGTCACTTTCACAGAACAGTCCGCCATTATAGAGATTGCCGGCAGTGTTTCCATTGACAAAGGTGTCATTGAAAAGCGTTCTGGTCAGCCGGTGCTGGAGTAAAAACAGGGCAGCACAGATCAGAGCCGCTATTAATAAAAGAATAAGATTGCGTTTGGTCTTTGTTTTCATGGTAAGCCTCTTTTCTATAGTAGTATATTAGTAATCATCTTAGTCACTTTGTTTTCACATTAAAATTATAACTTTAAAGCCAAAAACTTGCAACAAAAATGGGAATGGTATATGATAGAAAAAAACTACAAAGGTGGCGTACATGAGGGATTTATTAGAGATAAGAGATGAAATTGATGAAATAGACGAGCAGTTAGTCGGTTTGTATGAAAAGCGCATGAAGCTTGCGGAACAGGTGGCAGATTATAAGATCAGCACCGGTAAGAAAGTATTCGATAAAGAACGGGAAGACTGTAAGTTAGAGAAGGTTACTTCCTATGTGGAAGATCCGTTTTTGAAAAACGGCGTTTATGAGCTGTTTGAGCAGATCATGAGCATGAGCAGAAAGCGTCAGTATCAGATGTTGACGGAGCATGGAATCTATGCAAAGACCGATTTTCGTGAGGTGGAGGCTCTGCCGCATGAACATGGCAAGATCGTCTATCAGGGCGAAGAAGGTGCCAATACACAGATGGCGATGAATGCCTTTTTTGGTGAGGATATTGAGAGCTTTCACGTAGAGACATGGAGGGATGCGATGGAGGCGATCAAAAACGGAGAAGCAGATTATGCGGTGCTTCCGATCGAGAATTCTTCCGCAGGGATCGTGTCTGAAAATTATGACCTTCTCGTAGAATACAATTATGTGATCGTAGGCGAACAGATCATCAAGATCGATCACTGCCTGCTTGGACTTCCGGATGCAGAGCTTTCCGATATTACGCGTGTCTATTCTCACCCACAGGCATTGATGCAGTGCAGTAAGTTCTTAGAAGAACACAGAGAGTGGGACAAGCATAGTGTGAAGAATACTGCGATTGCAGCCAAGAAGATCATGGAGGATCAGGATAAGTGTCAGGCGGCGATCGCCAGCAGACCGAATGCAGACATTTATGGACTGAAGGTATTAAAGGAAGACTTCCAGAACAATACGAATAACAGCACACGCTTTATTATCGTGACCGGCAAGAAGATCTATAAAAAGGATGCCGGCAAGATCAGTATCTGTTTTGAAGTACCACATGAGAGTGGATCACTGTATAAGATGTTGGCACACATCATCTATAACAACCTGAATATGAACAAGATTGAGTCCAGACCGATCCAGGGAAAAATGTGGGAGTACCGTTTCTTTATTGATTTTGAAGGCAATCTTAATGACAGTGCGGTACAGAATGCACTGCGCGGGATTGAAGAAGAGGCGGCAAAGCTGCGTGTGCTTGGCAATTATTGATTTTACATATATTTTACGCGGGTTTGATAGAGATTATATCCGTATGGGATAGAATAAGGAGACATCATGAAGAGTACAAAAGATTTGATTTTATATAAGGATTTTGAAAACGGGGAATTGTTCTACGATTTTACCTGGATATTAGAGAATTACCGGAATGAGTTCTATAATAAGGATGATGTCCGGGCATTGTATTATGAATGCCTGAATAAGTTATTTGAACTGGCAGTCAGCCATGGATTTGAAGGAAATCTCTGGCATTGTTTTCTGGCATTTGTAATGGTAAATAATGAGAATGCCTACAGCACGGCATGTGAGATGAAGGGTAATATCGACGGTACGATCAACGAGATCGCGTTGCATGATTTTACGATCTTAAAGGGTCTGTTCGATTTTGACCTGAAGGAACTCGCATCTGCCTTAGAGGTAGATGAAATCGCAATGATCGAGCATTATACCAGCATCAATGGAAACAGCAAGGTATTTAACAAGCGTATCCGTGACCGCATCTGTGAACTTGCGGTTCACTTAAGTAAAGCAGCAGATCCGGCAGAATTTAAGGATATTGTCACCGGCTTTTACCGCGATTTCGGTGTCGGAAGATTAGGCTTACATAAGGCATTCCGTATTATCCATAACGAAGACGATCAGCCGGACTTAGAGCCGATCACAAGAATCGCGCATGTGAAGTTAGATGATTTAGTCGGTTATGAGATCGCCAAAAAGAAGCTGACCGATAATACCGAGGCATTCGTACATGGCAGGGAAGCAAACAACTGTCTGCTTTTTGGTGATGCGGGAACCGGAAAATCAACCAGTATTAAAGCGATTGCAAATCAGTACTATGAAGACGGACTCCGTCTGATCGAGGTCTATAAGCATCAGTTTCAGGATCTGAATGCGATCATTTCAATGATCAAGAACCGGAATTATAAGTTCATTATCTATATGGATGATCTGTCTTTTGAAGAGTTCGAGATCGAGTATAAGTATCTGAAAGCAGTCATTGAAGGCGGCCTTGAGAAGAAGCCGGAGAATGTATTGATCTATGCGACTTCAAACCGCAGACACTTAATCCGTGAGACCTTCTCGGATAAGGAAGAGGTGCGTGAGGATATGCATACCTCCGATACCGTACAGGAGAAGTTATCTCTGGTTGCGAGATTTGGTGTATCGATCTACTTTGGTGCACCGACCAAAAAGGAATTCCAGGTAATTGTAAAGGAACTTGCAAAGAAGCAGAATGTCAGACTTTCCGAGGAGGAGCTGCTCGCAGAGGCAAACAAGTGGGAATTATCACACGGTGGATTATCCGGAAGAACGGCACAGCAGTTTATTAACTATCTGCTTGGACAACAGGATTAAAAGAAAGGGAGCGTGCTTATGAAGACATTTGCGGCAATCTATATCGGCTCTTATGAGATCAGCTTAAAGATCTTCGAGCTTGCAGCAAAAAAGAATATCCGTGAGATCGATCACGTGCGTCACAGAATCGAACTGGGCAGGGATGTATACAGCCATGGATATATCGGCTATGAACTGACCGAGGAACTTTGTGAGGTGTTACAGCAGTTTGCAGGCATTATGAAAGAGTACCGGGT
>JALERL010000121.1 GCA_022764465.1 Lachnospiraceae bacterium
TATGATCGGAGATGGACATGGAAATGACATGATGCGCAACATGGCACAGAATGTAGGAATGTTAGAGCATGAAATGGAATTAGAGGAAGGAAAGAAGGTAACAAAGCGGGAAAGGAAGATCGGTCGGATTGTGGCAGGTATTCTTTTTGCAGCATTGCTGATTTTCTTTCTGGTGGTATTTATACGATATTAGGAACATAGATCAGAGGATAATGAAATCATAAAAACAGGCAGTTCACAATGATGTGGACTGCCTGTTTTAGAATCAGAAATGTGCTGCTTATTTCTGGTTGTGCTCTTTTTTGTATTTGGCAACGAGCTTCTGGATTCTTTCGTTTGGATCGAGCAGATCGCTGATGGAAGCATCGTGGTTTAAGGTGTCGATGATGTAAGCAATGTATTTGCTCATGCCACAGCTGATATAGTAATCTCTGCTTAATAATTCCGGTGACTGGTAAGCGAGGTCTGTGGTAACCACCTTGTAGATGATACCCTTTTCTACTGCCTCATCGAACTTCTCCATACCGTTTGTGAAAAGACCGAAGGTAGCAACAACGAAGATACGTCTTGCTTTTCTCTTCTTTAACTCAGTAGCAACGTCGATCATACTCTCGCCGGAGGAGATCATGTCATCGATAATCAGAACATCTTTTCCTTCTACGGAAGAACCTAAGAACTCATGTGCAACGATCGGGTTACGTCCGTCTACGATACGGCTGTAATCGCGACGTTTGTAGAACATACCCATATCAATGCCAAGTACGCTGGAGAGATAGATTGCACGGCCGGTAGCACCTTCATCCGGGCTGATGATCATCATGTGCTCATTGTCGATCTGAAGATCGTCAACATGCTTGCAGATACCCTTCATAAACTGGTATGCAGGCTGGACAGTTTCGAATCCCTGAAGTGGAATAGAGTTCTGTACACGAGGATCATGTGCATCGAAGGTGATAATGTTATCAACACCCATAGCGATCAGTTCCTGAAGTGCGATCGCACAGTCTAAGGACTCACGGGTAGTACGCTTATGCTGACGGCTCTCATATAAGAATGGCATGATAACCGTGATTCTTCTTGCCTTTCCACCGGCAGCAGCGATGATACGTTTCAGATCAGAGTAGTGATCATCCGGAGACATATGATTGGTATGTCCGCAAAGGGAGTAGGTCAGGCTGTGGTTTGTTACATCAACTAAGATGAATAAATCATAGCCACGAACAGATTCCTTGATGATCGCTTTTGCTTCACCGGAACCAAAACGTGGAACGTCTGTTTTAACGATATAAGTATCACGCTTGTAGCCTTTGAATGCCATACTGTTTTTGTGGGCGTTTTCTCTGGTCTCTCTCCAGTCAACAAGATACTTATCAACTTTTGCACCGATGGTTTTGCAGCTCTCTAATGGGATCAGTCCCAGAGCGCCGGCAGGGATAGTTTCAAGATTTCTAAGATCTGACATGAATAGATTCCTCCATATAATTGTTCTTATACTTAGTTTTATATTTCAATAGACGGTATCATCTAATGAATTCGTGTTTTAGCGAAGCTTTTTCTTCAGACGGATATCATCTCCGAAGAGCTTGATCAGTGTATAGGAATTGAAAATGCGGGAACAGATCCTCTCGGAATAAGTCGCGGCAAGATCTCCCATACTAAGGTTGGTTGAAATCAGGGTCGATTTCTTATGCAGGATGCGTTCGTTGATACACAGAAACAGCTGTGAGATCGTAAAGGAATTCGCAAGCTCCGTGCCAAGATCATCAATGATGAGCAGGTCACAGTCGAAGATATTCTGATGAGCTGCGATCGCATCACTGTCTTTATCGAATGTGTTCTTTTCAAATATATCAAATAACTGGAATGCCGTAAAGTAGATTACGGAATGTCCACTGTCTAACAGTTCCTTGGCAACACAGTTCGAAAGAAAAGTCTTGCCGACACCGGATTCTCCATAAAAACAGAGATTCTCAAAGGTATCATCAAAATCTGCAATAAACTTCTTACAGGTCGCAACGGCATCCTTTGCAGTCTGAAGCGAAGAAAGGCCGGTTGCAGGATTGGTGATCTCGTCCGAGTAATACTCGTAGGAAAATGTAGAAAAATTCTCGCGGCTTAAGATCTCTTTGATATTCGACTGTGTATAGACTAAGTCAATCGCCGCCTGTACAAAACAATGGCAGCGCTTATTGTTAATATATCCGGTATCCTTACAATCCGGACAGGTATATATTGGAAGCAGATAATCCGGCTTGTAACCAAGACGGGTAAGGATCGCTTCCTTTTCCGCATGCAGTTCATGTATCCGCTTTTTTAGGGAAGTGATCGCATCATCAGCCCCATCTAAAAGCTGTCTGGCACAGGAAACGGAAGTGGCGGATATTTCTGCATCGATTCCGGCAAGACGGCTGTCCTGAGCGTAGACTTCTTTCTTACGTTCTTCTAGCAGGTGCTGGTTCTTCAGTTGTCTTGCATGATATCCGCGGATGATCGCGTCGTACTGTGCGTTGCTCAGTGGCATGGTAATCCTCATTTCCGTGCGTCTTTGGCACTATTTGGAACTGTTTAAAAGCTGTTTTTCTAATTCCGCATAATCATAGGAACGCTGCGGATAATTGGTAAAACGGTTTTTGGCTGCGGTACCCTTCGCTGCACCTGCCCGGGAGGATGGGATTGTGCTTTTGGCAGCTTTGTTCTTCTGGTAAGCGGAATCGAGTACGGCGATATCCTGTAAGCTCTGTACATGGTTCTTGTTCCAGTTTACTAAAATGGAATCGGCATAGTCGAAGCTTGGCTGATGGATCGCCTGAATGGTACGCTTGCAGGCTTCCCCGATGATGTCCATTGAAAAGCCGAAGGTCTTTGTCCACTTGTCGATAAATTCCATCTCAAATTCTACCAGATTGCGTCCGGAGATTCCGAATGCTTTCATAACACCATAATATGTCTGGCTGTGTTGACCGGATGATTTTTTTGCCTGTTCTACGGTCGTAATCCTCGCATCTGCCCATGCTAAGGCAACCTTGTCCATGTAGCGGATGCTGCGGTGTCCCTTATCGACACAATATTCGATCAGGTACTCGATCAGGTCAATCGAGAAATGCAGTGTCTCATGCCAGTATAAAATGGCGTTGATATCACTTGGGTTTAACGTACGTCCCAGATATTTCTCTGCAATAAACATCAGATCCTGAACATCTTCATTCTGCTGGAAGAGCATGATCTCATCGCTGGAATAGGATGGGCGGATCACTTCTTCTTCAGGGATCATGGAAGGAGATTCCATCTGCATCGGAGCGGCAGCAGCCGGTTCAAATTCTTCTTCAGATACCGTAAAGCCGGCTTCCTGTTCCATGGAACGGGTTGTATGTTCCATGGAGCCGGATAAAAGCTCAGACAGGGAGTCCGTGAGATCGTCGTCAGGATCGTCTTCACGTTCCTGATTGGAGTCTAACAGACAGATTCCGCTTAAACGGTTGTCTGCATCATACTCTAACTTCAGAATATGCATTTTTTCCCAGTACTTTAAGGCTCTTGCAATATCTTTTTCCGTATGCTCGAACTTGTCTGCCATGCGCGCAATTGAAAAATCCTCTGCAGAATTCATGCAGCGGAGCAGATATAGATAGATTTTGACAAATTCCCCGTTGGCATCTGCCATGAAATTGTCTATAAATGCGTTTGGAACGCAGGTAGCAGTCGTTTTACTCTCTGTATGTAATGTAATGTCCTTCATAACGTAAACCTCTCTCTTAACGTGCACATTATAGCATAAGAAATTTGAAATGAGAAGTCTTATTTTTGCCGCAAACCCAGTAAAATCAAGGGATTACAAAAATGTGGACAGCGTGGATAATGTGGATAACAAAACCGGCGCAAAGCTGTCATCAAGTTTCAAAAGACAGGTTTTTCTTGTAAAAAAGCGGTCGAAGGATCAAAAAATATTTTCGCGAAAAATGCAGAAAAAATCCACATTAAATTTTTCGATTCATCGACAATTTAATGTGGATAATGTGGATAACTTTTTATTTAAGCAGGTTTTCGCCCACCTGGTATATATCTCCGGCACCCATAGTTATCAACAGGTCATTGTTTATGCATTTTTCGGATAAAAATTGTTCGATCTCTGCAAAAGAAGGGAAATAATATGCTTCACAGCCCTTTTCCTTTAACTTTTCTAACAGATCCTTCGAGCTGATTCCAATCGTGTTCTTCTCACGTGCAGCATAGATATCTGCCAGTACGACAATATCTGCCATCGAAAGGACTCTCGCAAAATCATCTAAGAATGCCTTGGTACGGGAGTAGGTATGCGGCTGGAAGGCGCAGATGATACGTCCGTGCGGATAGTTTTGTGCAGCGGTCAGTGTTGCTGCAACCTCAGTCGGATGGTGTGCATAATCATCGATGATCGTAACACCGTTTTTCGTTCCCTTGTACTCGAAACGTCTGTGTGTACCGCCAAAAGCAAGCAGTCCGCGGGTGATGTCCTCCATGGAGATGCCAAGCTGTAAGCAGAGTGCGATGCATGCAAGCGAATTGGCAACATTGTGTCTGCCCGGTACGCTTAATGTGATCGTGCCCAGCTCTTTGTCACCATGCATTGCCGTATAGGTTGCACAGGCTTTTTCATTAAATGTAATATTTTTGGCATAAAAGTCACAGGTGTCGCATAAACCATAAGTAATGATATTACGGTCAAGCCCATCTACAATGGCGGAAAAATGTTCAATTTCCCCATTGATGATGACAGAACCATCGCTTGCTGTATTCGAAGCAAACTTATGGAAAGAGCAGCAGATATCATCAATATCCTTAAAGAAATCAAGATGCTCTGCTTCTACACTTGTGATAATGCTGTATTTCGGATAGAAGTTCAAAAAGCTGTTCGTGTACTCACAGGCCTCTGTGACGAATACATCGGAACTTCCGACACGGATGTTGCCACCAATGGAATCGAGGATACCACCCACTGAGATCGTCGGATCCTTCACGGCACACAACAGAATCTGTGAAACCATGGAGGTTGTTGTAGTCTTGCCATGCGTACCGGCAACAGCAATGGAGTTCTTGTAGTTTGCCATGATCTGTCCAAGCAGTTCTGCACGGGTTAGCATCGGAATATCAGCAGCTTTGGCAGCAGCGAATTCTGGATTGTCCGCGTGGATTGCGGCTGTATAGACGATCAGATCCGGTCTTTCTTCTATATTAGATGCAGTCTGGCCAATGTAGATCGTTGCGCCTTTTGCATGAAGATTATCTGTAAGTTGGGAGCGTTTGGCATCAGAGCCTGAGATCTTGAATCCTTCCTTGAGAAGAATCTCGGCAAGTCCGCTCATACTAATACCGCCGATACCGATAAAATGAACGTGAATCGGCTGTTTAAAATTAATTTTGTACATAATAATTACCTGCCTGATATGTTTTTTCGAACCTTTTGGTTACTTCCTTATTATAACCATATATGCAAAATTTGCAAATGAAAATCCTTGCAGATCAAAGGATATGGGAGAGTGAAAAGGAAAGTATCGTAAAAATTCGCAAAATTGATAAAAAACTCATCGAAAATAAAAAAAACGGGTAAAAATATTGTGCAATTTATTGAAAATATTTTTTAAATAATCAAAATATTGTGCAAAATGATGTACAAAGTAATACTTATGTGGTATAATTTTATATACAAGAAAACTCAGCATATGACGAGAGGTGAATGACGTGATTAAAAAAGAGATGATTGCCATGCTTTTGGCAGGCGGGCAGGGGAGCCGCCTTGGGGTTTTGACTTCAGGTGTTGCAAAACCGGCTGTAACATTTGGTGGAAAGTACAGAATCATTGATTTTCCGCTTAGTAACTGTATTAACTCAGGGATTGATACCGTCGGTGTACTGACACAGTATCAGCCGTTACGTCTGAATACACATATCGGAATTGGTATTCCGTGGGATTTAGACCGCAATAATGGTGGTGTAACTGTACTTCCACCATATGAGAAGAGCGATAATAGTGAGTGGTATTCCGGTACTGCGAATGCAATTTATCAGAATTTAAAGTACATGGAGAGTTATAATCCGGATTATGTACTGATCTTATCCGGAGATCATATCTATAAGATGGATTATGAGGTAATGCTGGATTTCCATAAGGCGAACAATGCAGATGTTACCATTGCAGCGATGCCGGTTCCGATTGAGGAAGCAAGCCGTTTTGGTGTAGTTATCACGGATGAGGATAAGCGGATTACCGAATTCGAGGAAAAACCGGAGCATCCAAGAAGCAATCTGGCTTCTATGGGAATCTATATCTTTAGCTGGAAAGTATTAAGAGACAGTCTTCTTGCATTGAAGGATCAGAGTAACTGTGACTTCGGAAAGCATATTATTCCGTATTGCCATGAAAATGGAAAGCGGTTATTTGCATATGAGTATAACGGATACTGGAAGGACGTAGGAACCCTTAGTTCTTATTGGGAAGCGAATATGGAACTGGTTGACCTGATTCCGGAATTCAATCTGTACGAAGAATACTGGAAGATCTATACGAAGAGTGATGTGATCGCTCCGCAGTATTTCTCTTCGGAATCTGTTGTAGATAAGAGTATTATTGGGGAAGGTACAGAAGTATATGGTGAGGTCTATGGATCAGTGATCGGTTCCGGTGTCACCATTAAAAAAGGTGCCGTTATCCGTGATTCTATCATTATGAAGGATACGGTAATCGGCGAGAATAGTGTAATTGAGAAATCAATCGTTGCCGAAGGATGTAAGATTGGTGCAGGTGCACATCTTGGTGTGGGAGAATATGCACCAAGCAAGCTGAATCCGAAGGTATATGCAGCTGATCTTGTTACAATCGGCGAGGGCTCCGTTATCCCGGATGGGGTATCGATTGGAAAGAATACCGCAATTTCCGGTGAGACGACCATCGAGGATTATCCGGACAACCAGTTGGCTAGTGGAGAATACATAATTAAGGAAGGTGACAGATCATGAAGGCATTAGGTATTATTTTAGCAGGTGGAAATAACAGCCGGATGCAGGACCTTTCGAAGAAAAGAGCAATTGCTGCTATGCCGGTAGGAGGAAGTTATCGTTGTATTGATTTTGCACTGAGTAACATGAGTAATTCCCATGTGCAGACGGTAGCTGTGCTGACACAGTATAATTCCAGATCCTTAAATGAGCATTTAAGCTCATCCAAATGGTGGGATTTTGGTAGAAAACAAGGAGGTCTGTTTACATTCACACCGACGATCACCGCAGACAACAGCTGGTGGTATCGTGGAACAGCGGATGCAATGTATCAGAACATTGACTTCTTAAAGAGACAGCATGAACCATATGTGATCATTACAGGTGGAGACTGTGTCTATAAGTTAGATTACAATAAGGTATTGGATTATCATATCCAGAAGAAGGCAGATATTACCGTTGTATGTAAGGATATGCCATCAGATGCGGATATCAGCCGCTTTGGTGTGGTTCGCATGAATGAGGATTCCAGAATTACAGAATTCGAAGAGAAGCCGATGGTAGCACATTCGAATACGATTTCGACCGGAATCTATATCATCCGCAGAAGACAGCTCATTGAGATGTTAGAGAGATGTCAGGAAGAAGGCAGATATGATTTCGTTACGGATATTCTGATCCGTTATAAGAATATGAAGCGGATCTATGGATATAAGATGACGGAATACTGGAGCAATATTTCTACCGTAGATTCTTACTATGAGACGAATATGAGCTTTTTACAGCCGGATGTAAGACAGTATTTCTTCCGGGACTATCCATTGGTATATTCGAAGATTGCAGACTGCCCACCGGCGAAGTTCAATACCGGTTCGGATGTTCATAACAGTCTTGTTTCGAGTGGATGTATCATCAACAGTAAGATCGAGAATTCCATTTTGTTCCGAAATGTATTTGTAGGTAAGAACTGTGTGATCAAGAATTCGATTATTCTGAATGATGTTTATATTGGAGATAACACACATATCGAGAACTGCATCGTAGAGAGCAGAGGTACATTAAAGGCAAATACTTATTACTGTGGTGACAATGGGGTTAAGGTTGTTTTAGAACACAATGAACGTTACATGATATAAACAGGACAGACGTTCTAGTACAGACCGGTATACAGGATGTATGCGAATGCACATTTGCAGAAGGTACAGATGGAAAGGGGCAGAAATATGCAGATAACTGATGTGCGGATACGCAAGGTAGAAAAAGAAGGCAAGATGAAGGCAATCGTATCTATTACGATTGATGAAGAATTTGTCGTACATGATATTAAGGTAATTGATGGGGAAAAGGGCTTGTTTATTGCAATGCCGAGCCGTAAAGCAGCAGATGGTGAATATCGGGATATCGCGCATCCGATCAATTCAGACACCAGAAATAAGATCCAGCAGATCATACTTGACCGGTATGAGCAGGAGATGGCTGCGATCGAGGCAGAGTCATAAGACGGTAATTACCGTTTTTACAGATGAGACAGGATAAACGTCAGAACATGGATGTTTATCCTGTTTTTGCTATATGGGACTTAGGTGTCAAAAGCTGCTTTATAAAATTTGAAAGCATCTTTTGCCACCTTGGATCCTATACAGCAAAAGGAGCAGGCTTGCATGAAGCAGGAAAATCCTGTAAAATGGCAAGGGATCATATTTCTAATCAATGGAGGAAAATATTTTGAATACATTAAAAGCAGTTATTTTAGCAGCAGGAAAAGGAACAAGAATGAAGTCTGATCTGCCAAAGGTCGTACATACGATTGATGATAAGTGTCTGGTAGATTACGTGATCGATGCCGCAAAGGGTGCAGGCGCAACCGATATCTGTCTGGTTGTCGGTTATAAGGCAGATGTGGTAAAGAACAGTATTGCAGCTACGGATGTTACATTTGCAATGCAGAACGAGCAGCTTGGAACCGGTCATGCAGTAAAGTGCGCAAAAGACTTTTTAGGTAAGGACGGCCAGACCATGATCCTCTTCGGAGACACACCGTTAATTACAGCAGAGACCTTAAAGCGTCTGTTGGATTACCATACCAGCCATCAGGATGCAGTTACCGTGTTATCGGCAAAGATCGACGATCCGACCGGATACGGAAGAATCATCCGTGATGAAGCTGGAAACTTTGTAAAGAGCGTGGAACATAAGGATGCATCTGAGGAGGAATTAGCTTTCCATGAGATCAATTCCGGTATGTATATTTTTGATACGGCAGAGCTTAGCGAAGCATTAGAAAAGATCCGGCCAAATAATGCACAGGGTGAATATTATCTGCCGGATACACTGACAATTATAAAGGATAAGGGACTTCGTGTAGATGCATTTGCCTTGGAGAGTCCGGAAGATATCAGTGGATGTAACGACAAGGAGCAGCTTGCAGAAGCAGCAGAGGTTATCCACAGAAGAAAAAATCAGTAAGATATATAAAATGGAAGATAGTGTGAAAAATAAGATTTTCACACATAGGAATGGAGATTATCATGTACATTATTGCAGGACTTGGGAATCCGGGAAAACAGTATGAGCATACTAGACATAATGCCGGTTTTGATGTCATTGACTGCATTGCGGATCAGTATCAGATCAGTATTACAGAGAAAAAGCACAAGGCACTTTGCGGAAAGGGTGTCATCGATGGTACGAAGGTACTTCTTGTGAAGCCACAGACCTTTATGAACTTAAGTGGTCAGAGCCTGCGTGAGGTTGTGGACTTTTATAAGGCAGATCCGGCAAGTGAGCTGATTGTGTTCTATGATGATATCAGTCTTGCACCGGGCAGACTTCGTATCCGTAAAAAGGGAAGCGCCGGTGGCCATAACGGGATCAAGAGTATTATCGCAGAGCTCGGTACACAGGAATTTCTGCGTATCAAGGTCGGTGTCGGGGAAAAACCTGCCGGATGGGACTTGGCAGACCATGTACTTGGCCGGATGAATGCGTCTGATCGTGCGGATGCCGAAAAGGCATTTGCAGATGCTGTGCAGGCAGTATCACTACTGATCAATGGTCAGGCGGATAAAGCAATGAATGATTTTAATACGAAAAAATCAGGAGAATAGGAAATGAAAGCATTCTTAGAACCGGTAGCGGAACTTGAAGAACTGCAGGAGGCGAAAAAAAGTGTAAAGAACTCCTGCGGCGTTGTCCAGATATCGGGTTGTATTGATGCACAAAAATCACATATGGTCTATGCAGTCAGCGATGGTTTTAAAAATAAAATCATCGTTACTTTTAGTGAGCAGAAAGCGCGGGAATTGTATGAGGACTACCGCTTTTTTGACCGGGAGCTGTTAAATTTTCCGGCAAAAGATATCCTGTTTTACCAGTCTGATATCCGGGGCAATCTGCTGACGAAGGAACGGATCGAATTACAGAAGCGGATCGCAGAGGGCAGTCCGGTGACGGTTGTAACGACCTACGATGCGCTGATGAACCGGATGGCAGATCCGGAAAACTTTTTATCGGCAGTCCGTGAGATCTCAGCCGGAGATGAATTAAATCTCGAAGAGATGAGCCATGCGCTTGTGCAGATGGGCTATGAGAAGAATTATCAGGTCGAAAATCCCGGTGACTTCGCGTTGCGGGGAGGAATCTTAGACATCTATCCACTGACCGAAGAGAATCCGTTCCGGATCGAGATGTGGGGCGATGAAGTAGATTCGATCCGAAGCTTCGATGCAGAAAGCCAGCGTTCGATCGAGAATCTCGATACGATCCGTATCTATCCGGCTGCGGAATTCGTTTTATCGAAGGAAGCAGCGCAGGCAGGGCTTGCGAAGATGGAAAAGGAAAGTAAGCGCGTCGAAAAGAAGTTTCGTGAGGAAATGAAGACCGAAGAAGCACACCGCGTAAAGACGAACTTTGCAGCATTGAAGGAAGAGATCGAAGAACTCGGCGGTGGAGCGAATATTGACAGCAGCATTCCGTATTTCTGGGATGTCAGTGTCAGCCTTTTAGACTGTTTTTCAAAGGAAGATACAATCTGTATCTTAGATGAACCGGTGCGTCTGTTAGAACAGGGACGCGTGACGGAACAGGAATTTTCCGAGAGCATGAAGCAGCGGTTGGAAAAGGGCTATATCCTGCCGGGGCAGATGGAAGCGCTTTTTCATTCGACCGAGATTCAGGCGAAGCTGCAGAAGATGCACTGTATGGCATTAGCGGCACTTGATATGAAGGTCAATGAGTTCGAGATCAAAGCGCGGTATCATATTCAGGCGAAGAGTGTGAATCCTTACAACAACAGCTTTGAACTGTTAGTGAAGGACTTAAAGCGTTACAAGAAGGAAGGCTATCGTGTGATCGTGCTTTCCGGTTCCAGAACGAGAGCGGAGCATCTGGCGGGTGATCTGGCAGATGAGGGATTAAACAGTTTTTATTCGGAGGATTACGATCATCTGGTAAAACCGGGAGAGATCATGACTGCGTATGGCAAGGTCAGACGCGGCTATGAATATACCATGTTGAAGTTTGTCGTGATCTCAGAGAGCGACATCTTTGGCAGTGAGAAGAAGAAAAAGAAAAAGCGTAAGATCTACGAAGGGGAGAAGATCCAGAGTTTCAGCGATCTGAGCATCGGAGATTATGTTGTCCATGAGAATCACGGACTTGGTATCTACCGCGGAATCGAGAAGGTCACCGTCGATAAGACGGAGAAGGATTATATTAAGATCGAGTATGCACAGGGTGGCAATCTTTACATTCTTGCAACGCAGTTAGAACTGATCCAGAAGTATGCAGGAGCAGATGCGAAAAAGCCAAAGCTGAATAAGTTAGGCAGCAGTGACTGGAACAAGACGAAGACAAGGGTGCGTGGTGCGGTCAAAGAGATCGCCGAAGAACTGGTGGAACTCTATGCGGCAAGACAGCATGAGCAGGGCTTTGCCTATGGACCGGATACTGTCTGGCAGCGGGAATTTGAGGAGATGTTTCCGTTTGAAGAGACCGAGGATCAGGAGCTTGCGATCGAAGCCACGAAAAAGGATATGGAAAGCAACCGGATCATGGACCGTCTGATCTGCGGGGATGTCGGTTATGGTAAGACAGAGGTGGCGATCCGTGCCGCATTTAAGGCAGTACAGGATGGAAAGCAGGTCGTCTATCTTGTGCCAACGACGATTTTAGCGCAGCAGCATTACAATACCTTTGTCCAGAGAATGAAGGATTTTCCGGTAAGAGTCGATCTGCTCTGCCGTTTCCGTTCCTCTGCACAACAGAAGAAAACGATCGCAGATCTGAAAAAGGGTATGGTGGATATTGTAATAGGAACACACCGGGTACTGTCAAAGGATGTCCAGTTTAAGGATCTTGGACTGCTGATCATTGATGAGGAACAGCGGTTTGGGGTAACACACAAGGAGAAGATCAAGCAGCTAAAAAACAACATCGATGTACTGACCCTTACGGCAACCCCGATTCCGAGAACACTTCATATGAGTCTGATCGGAATCCGGGATATGAGTGTCTTAGAAGAACCGCCGATGGATCGTATGGCGATCCAGACCTATGTCATGGAATATAATGAAGAACTTGTCAGAGAGGCGATCAACCGGGAACTGGCGCGTGGCGGACAGGTATATTATGTTTTTAATCGTGTCAACCAGATCGCAGATATGGCGGTGAAGATCGAAGCACTGGTGCCGGATGCCGTGGTTGCCTATGCACATGGTCAGATGAAGGAGAAGGAATTAGAAGACATCATGTACCGGTTTATCAACGGAGAGATCGATGTACTGGTATCGACGACGATCATTGAGACGGGACTAGACATCTCGAATGTGAATACCATGATCATCCATGATGCAGATAACATGGGGCTGTCACAGCTTTATCAGTTACGTGGGCGTGTCGGACGTTCAAACCGGACAGCATATGCCTTTTTGATGTACCGACGGGATAAGATGTTAAAAGAAATCGCAGAGAAGCGTCTGGCTGCCATCAAGGAATATACGGAGTTGGGAAGCGGATTTAAGATTGCGATGCGGGATTTAGAGCTTCGTGGGGCAGGTAATCTGCTTGGTGCACAGCAGAGCGGTCACATGGAAGCGGTCGGATACGACCTGTACTGTAAGATGTTAAATGAAGCAGTGAAGTCTGCCAAGGGACTGGTACAGGAAGAGCCGTTTGAAACCTCTGTGGATGTAAAGCTGGATGCCTATATTCCGGTCAGCTATATCCCAAACGAATATCAGAAGTTAGATATCTACAAGCGGATTGCCGGAATAGAGACACCGGAGGAACATGAAGAGATGTTAGAAGAACTGATCGACCGCTTTGGAGATCCGCCAAAGTCTGTTACGAACCTGCTTCTGATCGCAGGCTTTAAGGCGAAGGCACATCATGTCTATATCAAGGAGATCGTGCAGAAGGAGAATGCATACAAGATCGTCTTATATGAAAAGGCGAAGATCGATGTTGCAAGGATACCGGAGCTAGTCGATCTGTATCCGGGACAGTTGAAGTTTGTGCCGGATGCCAAGGGACCGTATTTTACCCTTACGATCCGTATGAATAATAAGAAGGAACAGGCAGATCCGATCGAACTGCTAGAGGGCTTCTTTGCTCATATGGAAGAACTGCTGTTACAGACGGAAAAGCGGTAACAAAAAAGACACAAATAGAACCTTGCGGCTTATCCGAAAAAGACTTATAATAAGTCAGTGAATGAAAAATAGGAGGTATCACTTTTACGATGAAGATACAGAAATTGACGGCACTTGTACTCGCAGGCTGCTTAAGTGCATCCGTATTACTTACCGGATGTGGAAAAGGAATCGATCAGGATGCAGTTGTAGCGAAGTTAGGAGATCAGGAGATTTCCCTTGGACTTGCGAACTTTATGGCACAGTATCAGGCAGTTACCTATGATGCTTACTATATGTCCTATTATGGAGAAGACATGTGGTCAAAGGATCTGTATGGAAATGGCAGCACACTTACCGATGAAGTGAAGTCTCAGGTAATGGAGCAGATCGAGACGGATTATCTGTTAGAGCAGAAGATGGATGATTATAAGGTTGAGATCACAGATGATGAGATGAAAGCCATCGAGAAGGCTGCGAAGCAGTTTATGGAAGATAATGATGGAAGTGCAGCGAAGACCATGGGTGCGACCGAAGAGAATGTAAAAGAGATGCTTCGTTTAGAGCTGATCCAGCAGAAGATGCAGAATGCGATCGAAGCAGATGTCAATACCGATGTCAGCGATGAAGAAGCTGCACAGAAGACGATCAGCTATATCCATGTAAGTGCAAATGGTTATACAGACGATGACGGTCAGTATACAGAATATACAGATGAAGAGAAGGAAGCTCTGCCGGAGAAGATGAATGCACTTGCAAATGCAGCGAAGGAAGACTTCGATGGAGCAGCAAAGGAATATGGTTATGATGTCAGCACCTATTCCTATGGCGCAGATGAAGTAAAGGGCAGTGAGAGCACAGACAGTACCGAGACGGCAGACGGAACCGAGGCAGAAGAAGATACCTCAAGCAGCAGCGGTATGGATGATGCAGTCATTGCAGCAGCAGAGGGCTTAGAAGAAGGCGGCGTCTCAGATCTGATCGAGACAGAGAGCAATGGATATTATGTTGTACGTCTTGACAGCAAGTTCGATCAGGATGCAACCGATAAGAAGAAGGAAGAGATCGTATCCCAGAGAAAGTCCGACTACTATACACAGTATATAGACAGCTTAAAGGATAAGGCAGAGTGGACAGTAGAGGATAAGGTATGGTCGAAGGTCAACTTTGATGATCTCTATAAGATCAAGCAGACACAGAGTACAGAGACAGAAGCAGTCACGGATACAGAATCGGTTACAAATACAGAGTCATAAGTGAAACATTATGCAAGAGTGCACGTAAGTGCACTTTTGTTGTATCAGGGAACAGATACAGTTATTAAGAAAAGAGGAAGAATATGAAAAATATCGTATTGATTGGGATGCCGGGTGCAGGAAAAAGCACGGTCGGTGTCGTGTTGGCAAAAGTATTAGGTTATGACTTTTTAGATTCAGATCTTGTTATCCAGCAGAAGGATGGACGTCTGCTCAGTCAGATCATCGCAGAGGAGGGAACGGACGGTTTTATCCGGATCGAGAATCGGATCAATGCAGGGCTTGATGTAAAGAGGTCTGTCATTGCAACCGGAGGAAGCGTGGTCTATGGAAAGGAAGCGATGGAGCATTTAAAAAGCATCGGAACCGTTGTTTATTTAAAGCTTACCTATCAGACGATCGAAAACCGGCTGGGTGATCTGAAAAACCGTGGTGTGGTATTACGTGAGGGACAGACACTTGCAGATCTTTACAGAGAGCGGACAAGTCTCTATGAGAAGTACGCAGACGTGACGATCGAAGAGGACGGACTTTCCATTCCGGAGACGGTATCAAAAATTGCTGCCGCATATGAAGAAAAATAAAAAGACAGAATTGAATTGAAAGAATCGTAAATACTAAAAGCAACGAAACGTATTTCATCCCGCATGCACAAGTCACAAAAGAAAAAAGCAGGAATAAAATAAAGTAGATAAAGGATGAAGCCCCTTATGATTTAGTTTACAAGGAAAGCCGGATAGTCTATAATAGTTATATATTTGTAACTAAATTGTAAAAAACTGCTTATGAAAATGGCTTGACAAAAGATTAAAATAATTACTATAATGTTGTGTTTGTATGAAAAGTGATAGATTCGATATTTATATAGAGGTGCAGTAATGGAACAGTATGTGATCAAGGGTGGCAATCCTTTAAAGGGTGAAGTTGAAATTGGTGGAGCAAAGAATGCGGCACTGGCAATTCTTGCTGCGGCAATTATGACAGATGAAGTGGTGACAATCGAGAATCTTCCGAATGTCCGTGATATCAATGTTTTACTGAATGCCATGGAAGGCATTGGGGCTAAGATTGAGCGTCTGGACACACATAAGGTAAGAATCGATGGCTCGAAGGTACATGATCTGACCGTTGCATATGAGTATATTAAGAAGATCCGTGCATCTTATTACCTGCTTGGTGCATTACTGGGCAAGTATAAGCGTGCAGAGGTAGCACTTCCGGGTGGATGTGATATCGGAAGCAGACCGATCGACCTGCATCTGAAGGGCTTCCGTGCATTAGGAGCCAATGTAGAGATCCAGCATGGACTGATCGCAGCTTATGCGGATAAGCTGGTTGGTAACCATATCTATATGGATAAGGTTTCTGTCGGAGCGACGATCAATATTATGATGGCAGCATCTATGGCAGAGGGTAAGACGATTATCGAGAATGCGGCAAAGGAGCCGCATGTTGTTGACGTTGCGAACTTCTTAAACAGTATGGGAGCGAATATCCGTGGTGCTGGAACAGATGTGATCCGTATTGTCGGTGTAGAGACACTCCATAAGACGGAGTATTCCATTATTCCGGATCAGATCGAAGCTGGAACCTTTATGTTTGCGGCAGCAGCAACCGGCGGAGATGTGCTGGTAAAGAACGTGATCCCGAAGCACTTAGAGGCAACAACTGCGAAGTTATTAGAGATTGGCTGTGAAGTAGAAGAATTAGATGATGCTGTCCGTGTTATTGCAAAGCATCCGTTACATCATACACAGGTAACGACCTTACCATATCCGGGATTTCCGACCGATATGCAGCCACAGATGTCTGTTCTGCTTGCAATATCCGAAGGAACCAGTACGGTAACAGAGAGTATTTTTGAAAACAGATTCAAGTATGTGGATGAACTGACGAAGATGGGTGCCCAGATCAAGGTTGAGAGCAATATTGCGATCATTACCGGTGTGAAGGGATATTCCGGAGCAACCGTCAGCGCGCCGGATCTTCGTGCAGGTGCAGCATTAGTTATTGCAGGACTTGCGGCAGAAGGTATCACGGTTGTAGATGATATCTATTATATTGAACGTGGATACGAAGAATTTGAGAAGAAGTTATCAAAGCTCGGTGCACAGATCGAGAAGGTAAGTTCGGAAAAAGAGATCCAGAAGTTCCGTCTGAAGGTATCATAGAATTATAAGCAGATATAATTTTTAACAGGAATAAAAAGAAAACGCTGGGAAGAAGTGATTTACTTCATCCCAGCGTTTTTTGCATCCATCATCCGGATACAATCTGTATCGGTAGTTCTAAATTAAGGACTTGATGTAGTGCGGACTCTTATCCAGATCAAGGTAACTTCCATCATCTAATTCTACTAACGGCTTAGATAAGTGGTTACGGTTTAACAGTACGATCTTGGCAGTGTGTCCGTTGTCTAACATGACACGGTTATTCTGATAGGTAGTAGCAATGCGCTCTAAGAAGGTCAGAATATATTTTGGCTTATATTTCTGCAGACCATCCTTCTCGAACTCGGCGATTACCTGGAATGGACAAAGCGGATCACGGTAAGAACGTGCCGCGGTCATTGCATCGTATACATCTGCGATTGCGATGATAAATGCATAGTCGTCAATCTCATCTAAGGTAAGTCCAAGCGGATAACCGGAACCATCACAACGCTCGTGATGCATCAGGGCAGCCTTCTTAATATGGGAATTCAGTGGCTGCTTTTTTAAAATATCATAACCAAACTGCGGGTGCTGCTTGATCAGGGCAAATTCTTCATCAGTTAAACGTGACTGCTTATTCAGGACCTCATCCGGTATCTTCGTCTTGCCAATATCGTGAAGCAGACCGGCAAGGGTCAGTGTATCAAGATCTTCCGGTGAGAACTTCAGCCAGATACCGATCATACGGGAGATCAGTGCGACATTTAAGCTGTGGGCATAAGTACTGTCATTGTCCTGACGCATATTATGCAGCATGTCGAAGAATTCGATCGTCGTCTTCTGGGAACTGATCAGGGAGGCGGTCTCACGAAGCAGATCATCCTTATTCACGGTTCCACCGGAACTTAAGAATGCATCAAAGCACTGCTTTAGGTCATTCGTACGAAGTGTAAAGTCTACCTGGAACTTCTGAAATGCCGGACTGTTTTTTACCTTCTGTGAATAAGAAACATTCTCAATACCGGTTGTTGTTGAAACATGCCTCGGTGCAGACTCACCTTCTGTTACAATGCTTGCGCGTTCAATGCCGTAGAAGTCCATGCGGGAGATCAGAGTAGCGGTCAATTCTACATTCGGATTGACGATCAACTGACCGGATGGAGTCTTTACAGCTTTGGCGGTTACCATCCCTGGCTTTAAATCCTTAATTAAATATTCTTTCATTGTAAAACCCCGTTTTCCATAGAGTAAAATAACTACTTTCAGTATAGACTTTCTGTAGAAAAAGGTCAATACTCGAACAGACGGAAACCATTGTAGTTTTGGGAAAATACGCGTATAATGTAGAAAAACAAAGGAGGACGATTATGAAGAGAAACTAAAGTAATCTCGGTAGTTGCCATGACAGCAATGCTTGGTGTATCGCTCCCGGTTAGCGAGATCCGTGCAGGCGAAGCTGATCTGGTGTTGGATCAGGAGGGCAGTCAGACACAAGAAGCTGCGACCGAGGCAATAGAAAATGAAGTAACAGAATCAACAGAGCAGGTTGCAGAAACAGAGACAGCAGAAGCCATTGAACAAGTGCAGGAGACTGAGACAGAGAAAACAACAGAAGCTGTGGGGGAAGAAAAGGAATCCCGGACTAAGAAGGTAGAACCTGTCGAGGAAAAACAGGAAACGGAGAAAACAAAGACAAGAAAAACTGAGAAGGAAGCAGACACAGAGGATGAGGTCGAAGCCCTTGGTGTGGATGCGACAGGTACACAGCTTGCAACAGGCAAGACTTTTACTGTGGATAAAGTTACCTATGAGGTAACAGGACGTGGAGAAGTCTGGCTGACCGATGGATCAAAGTGTTCCGGTACCTATCAGATCCCATCTAAGGTTACTTACAAAAAGGTGAAGTATACCGTAACCGGAATAGGACAGTGTGCATTATCGTATTCCTCTGTTAAGAAGCTGTCCATTCCGGCATGTATAAAGACGATCCATCAGGATGCATTTGTTTCCATGCCGTCATTAGAGACGATCACGGTAGATGACGGAAACACAGAGTACGTTGCAGAGGATGGTGTTCTCTATACCAGGGATCATCTGTGGCTGTACACCTATCCACTGGCGAAGAAGGGTGATACCTTTGTCATGAACAACGAAGTTCGTTACTTTGCATTTTCAAGTATGTTCTCAGATACGAAGTATTTAAAGAAACTGGTGCTTTCACAGCATTTGTATCAGGAATCACCGATTTCTATCACAAACAGCTCGATCGAAACAATTGAAGTGGATAAGAAAAACAAAAAGCTGGTGTCGAAGGATGGTATCTTATATTCGAAGGATGGAAAGACACTTCTGTTATATCCGAATAGTAAAAAGGATAAAATATACTTTGTTCCATCTTCGGTGGAAAAGATTGGAAACAGCAGTATGGAGGCGTTCTCCGGCAATAAATACCTAGAAGAGCTTTACATACCGGCAGGCGTAAAAACCATGGAAGGTAAGGTTGCGGGCTGCACATCCTTAAGAAAAGTTGTTTTTGCAAAAAACGCAAGGTTGTCTAAGATTGAGTATACGGCATTCCATGACTGTCCGAAGATCGAGCGCATCTGTTATCCGGCAAGTGTGAAGGAATTTTACAAGCGTGGAAGACAGGGAGAGTATTTTTCAAATTGTACATCATTAAAGGCATTGTATGCTGCAAAGGGTGCAGGTCTTTATACATCCACGAATTACCGTGATGTATGGTTTACAGATTGTAATCCGTGGCTTGTTCTCTATGGACAGGGCACAGGAAATGAATGGTCTTATCTGGCAGCGAATCATGGTTATTCCTATATGGATGTATCTACGGGATACGATCAGGTGTTAGGAGTGACCTTTGCAGATCTATCCTATCGTATGGTAACCGGACAGCAGAAGAAGATCCCGGCATCTGTATATCCGGAAAACAGCACAGCAAAGAAGCTGTCTTATGAATCGAGCAACACGAAAGTGGCGCGCGTAGATCAGAACGGCAAGGTGAGCGCGGTCGGTAAGGGAAGCTGTTATATTACAGCAAAAGCAACCGATGGAAGTGGCGAATATGCACGCTGCAAGATCGAGGTAACTGCACTGGAGGAGGCAGCAGTCTCTGTAAGTAATACATCGAGCGGTGTACAGTTGAAGTGGAAAAAGACATCTGATGCAGATGAATATTGTATTTACCGTAAGAGTGGGAAAGAAGGCTGGAAGAAGCTTACTACGATCAAAAGCGGCAGTACGCTGAAATATACCGATAAGACCGCAAAAGCCAATAAAAAGTATACCTATGCGGTACAGAGCTGTCGTGGATCCTTAAAGAGCGTCTATGGGAAAAAGTCAGTAGCCATTATGTACTTAAAACAGCCGGGATCGGTCAAGGCAGCAAAGGATAAGAAGGGAATCCGTATCACGTGGAAGAAGTGTTCCGGAGTCAGTGGTTATTATGTACTGCAAAAGAGCGGTAACGGAAAGTGGAAGAAAATTGCAACCGTAAAGGGCGCAGGAAAAAGCTCTTATCTGGATAAGAAGGTGAAAAAGGGTAAGAAGTATACCTATACCGTTCAGGCATATTCCAGAAAATATACCAGCAGCTATGCTTCCGGTAAAACAATCAAAAAATAGTCTGCAAAACATCAAAAAATAGTCTGTAAACAGGTATTGACAAGATCACAAATAAGGTGTATCTTAGCAGACGGAGATTTGAAAATTCCATATTGTAATATTTCTCTTATTCAGAGTGATGGAGATACATAGGATCGAAGAAGTCACGGCAACCCCACGAACAGGAAGGTGCCTACCTGAGCGAGCAATCGAACAATAAGAGGATTTGATTATCTTTAGACTATCGGGTCCGCTTATGAAAGTAAGCGGACCTTTTAACATTCAACAAAACGAGAGGAGAAAAAAGATGGAGAAGTTATTATTCACATCCGAATCAGTAACCGAAGGACATCCGGATAAAATGTGTGATGCAATCTCAGATGCGATCTTAGATGCATGCATGGAGCAGGACCCGATGAGCCGTGTTGCCTGTGAGGCAGCAAGCTGTACCGGATTCGTATTGGTAACCGGCGAGATCACAACCAAGGCACAGTTAGATATTCCGGGAATCGTCCGTAAGACTGTAAACGAGATCGGATACGATCATGCAGAGACAGGATTTGACGGACATACCTGTGCAGTTATGGTAGCACTTGACCAGCAGTCAGCAGATATTGCAATGGGTGTTGACAAGGCATTAGAAGCAAAAGAGAATAAGATGTCAGATGAAGAGATCGAAGCAATCGGTGCAGGCGATCAGGGTATGATGTTTGGTTATGCAACAAACGAGACAGCAGAGTATATGCCATATCCGATCTCTCTTGCACATAAGCTGGCATTACAGCTTACAAAGGTAAGAAAAGATGGTACCTTAAGCTACTTAAGACCGGACGGAAAGTCACAGGTATCCGTTGAGTATGATGAGAACGGCAAGCCGAAGAGATTAGAGGCAGTTGTATTATCTACCCAGCATGATGATGATGTCACACAGGAACAGATCCATGAAGATATCAAGAAGTATGTATTTGATCCGGTATTGCCGGCAGAGTTAGTAGATGAGAATACCAAGTTCTTCATCAATCCGACCGGACGTTTCGTAATCGGTGGACCTCACGGAGACGCAGGCTTAACCGGACGTAAGATCATCGTAGACACCTATGGTGGATATGCACGTCACGGCGGCGGGGCATTCTCCGGTAAGGACTGTACAAAGGTAGACCGTTCTGCAGCATATGCAGCACGTTACGTTGCCAAGAATATCGTTGCAGCAGGACTTGCTGAGAAGTGTGAGATCCAGTTATCTTATGCAATCGGTGTAGCACAGCCTACTTCTGTTATGGTAGATACTTTCGGAACAGGCAAGCTTGCTGACGATAAGTTAGTAGAGATCGTTCGTGAGAACTTTGATCTCCGTCCGGCAGGAATCATCAAGATGTTAGACTTAAGAAGACCGATCTACAGACAGACCGCAGCATATGGACACTTCGGCAGAAA
>JALERL010000105.1 GCA_022764465.1 Lachnospiraceae bacterium
AGTGCCACTTCTTCGATTGCTGTATTAATATCGTTCATGGAATCTGCCATCGTCTCTGCCGTCTTTGATACGCCGACCGATGACTCGCTTACCTGATTACTGAATTCTAACATCTCCTGCAAGATGCCCCTTACATTCGACATCATATCCGTCATTCCACGGCTCAGTAACTGGAATTCATCTCTTCTCTTAGAAGAGAATACCGTCGTAAAATCTCCTTCGGATACACGATCCATTGTCTTTGTGAGTGTCGTTACTTCTTTACTGATATTTTTTGCAAGGATACTTCCAATTAACAGTGCAATGATACTTGCTACGATCACAATCGCGATCGTCACGGTACGGATAGAAGAAGCTGTCGATAAGATCGTACTCTTCGGAACAAGTACGCAGACTAACAGTCCCGACTTTCCAACCGGTGAATATGCAAACAGATAACTCTTACCGTTGAACTTCACATATTCCTGGCCGCCCTCTTTTGCTGTGGCTGCCTTTTCAAGATAATCTGTGCCGATAAATGCAGTCGTACCATCTTCTAACGGATCACCATCGATGTAGAGAACCTCTCTTCCGTCTCTCGGTGCAACCATAGCTGCGATCGTACCTTTTCCACTATCCAGGGAGCTTAAAATATCACGGATCTCTGCATAAGAGATATCGAAGTTCACATACCCCTTACCCTTTGCAAGCGGCTTCGTATATGACAGTGCATAAGAATCTGTGGAAATAGAAAGCTTATCATCGATAAACTTATGATATCCGGTCCAGACACCCTTATTGCCGTCCATATAGGCTGCTTCATCACTCTTTTCAAACTCTTTGTATGCATCCGGCTGAAGCTTTCCGGAAGTCGATGACATATTGCCGCCGTTTTCTGAGAAAACGTTGTAACTGTAGATGTAGTTTACCGTTCCTCTTGCCGACTTCATTAATGATTCGGAAGCCCGGTAATTCGACATTGCCTCCGAATCATTTTTACCTGCATACTTCTTAAAATAATCCGAAAATGTATCATTCGTTATAATCTCTACGGTCTTATCTTCTACCGTATTACATAGCAGGTGACAGTATTCACTTACGGTCGTCAATGTACCGTCTACGGAATTCTCGTACTGTTTTTTAATGTTTTTCGATGCGGACTGATAGGAAAGGATTCCAAGAAGAACGATCAGACATACCGGTACAATAAATGCACCAATCAGCTTATAGCGGATCTTACCATTTTTCTTCGGCTGTCTGGCTGCCTTTTTTCCTGTTCCCTGTGTGGTCTTTGTTTTCTGTTTCTTCTGTCTGACTTTCTTTTCCGGTGTTTTTGTAAGCATGACCTTCTCTCTGGTCTTTTTCTGCTTTTTCTCTGCCGTTTTTTTCATGTCATACCTCCTGTAATCCTCACTTCATCCCTCAGACTTTCCCCTGCTTATAAAGTCTTATTTTGCACCGATTACAGATACCAGATAGAAAGGAACTACATCATCCGCATGCGTCTGCACAAGCGTGATCTCTACCTTATGCTTCTTCAATTCGCCATGCTCTGTGATGGTATCAAGCTCTAACTTATCGCCCCATGTTTCATCAAAATTCGCATCAAGAAGTACCGCATGCTCTGTATCACCGTCTACGACCACTTCCGCGATCGGTGCCGGCTGGTTTACAGACTTCCGATACTGCACGGAGATTCCCTTTGCTTCGATCTCAAAGGTGATCTTCGCTCCCTGCTCTGTCGCTGTCCATCCATTTTTAAAGCAATCCGTAATATCTCTCTGCTCACTGGTATCCTTCGTAAATCCATCGGATACCGGCTCATAGTTATAATTCTGATACCGTGTAGAATCCTCATAGGTATTCGGTGTAATTGGTGCTGCAAGCTCCGGAGCCGGTTCTTCCGGTGAATCAATCTCTCCAAGAACTTTATCCAAAAAGTGGGTGATGACCGATGCTACCAGTTCGTGTCCCTTATCATTCGGATGCAGATCATCGGATGTGATCTCACGGTTCGGTATCCTGCCGGAAACTACCTCCGGATAGATACTGCTCTGCATACTGATACAAGGAATCTGGTAATGTCTTCCCACACATGAATGATATAACTGTGTATTGCCCCCATTATGATAATATACATTATGTACAATCAAAAGTGCCGGCTTTGTCTCAGATGCATACACCTTACGGATCAGTCCCTCATACGTCTCCTTAAAGTGCTCTTCCGGTTCATCATTGACCGAAAACTCTGTAATCACAAAATCCGGTTTCTTTGATAACAGATCCATATCTGCACGCGCTACTCCAAGCTGTGAATTCGTCGCCCCAATGCCCGCATTCACATATGTGAATTTCGCGTCTGGAAATGTTTTGCACCACCATTCATATATACGATAAGCATAACACAAATTCGGTGAAGATGCTAGACATCCTTGTGTAATTGATCCACCTAAAAATCCAAGTGTCAGAGACTCTCCTGCCTGTGCCCGTTTCATCAGTTTTTTCAGGCGGTCAAGGTTTCCTCTGTTGGCAATTCCGTTTTCCTTATTGATCTGAAATTCCATGGCAAATGTACCTCTTTTCTTCATATATTTGTTTTATAAAATAGATAGATATGAAGGAAGCCCGCATAACGCAGGCCCCATCATAGCATATTATATTATATAGGATAAATTCGTCCCGGAGAGTATATGATTTGGAGAAGAAACCCCGGAAACGACATATCACACGCAAAGCGTATTCTATGTACATGAAAAAGAAACCATTTCCTTAGCGTTTTCCGATCTCTGTATCAGTTTCGCATAAAACGCTGTTTTCCTTGATGTAATCAACGATCTCATCAAGCTGTGTGAATGCAAGACCAACATAGCTGTCAGCTGCACCATAGTAGATTGCGATCTTTCCTGTTTCACTGTCGTGAATGGTTGCACATGGGAAGCATACGTTTGGAACGAAGCCCCTCTCTTCATACCACTCTTCCGGTGTTAAAAGGAAGGTTGAGCATCTGTATTTTACGATGGATGGATTGTCAATATCAAGGATTGCTCCACCGATGGAATATACGAATCCGTTACAGGTTCCGCTTACACCATGATAGAATAATAACCATCCTTCGGAAGTCTCGATCGGAGCTGCACCACCGCCAATCTTAACGGACTCCCACCATTCGCTTCCCTGGCTCATAACATGTCTGTGTTTGCCCCAGTATACCATGTCCGGGCTCTCACTTAAGAAGATGTCACCGAATGGTGTATGTCCACTATCGGATGGACGGGACAGTAACATGAAGTTACCATTGATCTTTCTTGGGAATAATACTGCATTCCGGTTATATGGAATGAATGGGTTCTCAATTCTTGTAAAGGTCTTAAAGTCTGTTGTCTTAGCAATTCCGATGGATGCACCGTAGAAGTCCTGACACCAGATGATGTAGTAGGTATCTTCTACCTTAACCAGACGCGGATCATATGCATAACGCGGCATGAACTCATTACCATCTTCATCTACGAAGTTGATCTTGTTCTCGTCAATGTCCCAATGAATCGCATCCTTACTTCTTCCCAAATAGATATAAGGAATACCGTTTGTCTGCTCGCCACGGAATACTCCGATAAATTCATCTCCGTAAGGCATTACTGCGCTGTTGAAGATTCTTGCTACGCCCTTTACCGGATTACGACCGATAATTGGATTCTCTGTATATCTCCAGATCGGTGCTCCTGTAAGTCCTTCTGGTTTCTCCTGCCACGGCACATTTGGTACTGCCGGGCTGATCATTTTCACCTTACCCATAACTTATCCTCATTCTTTCTTATATTTGCATTATTTGTTCTTCTCTAAAAATTCCAGATTCTTACGAATCAGATCGCAACGCTGTGCCACGCACTCTACACTTCTTCCCGGATCAGATGGGGTGTTGAATACATAATCGATCAGGCGGTCAAGTGTTGTTGTTGCAACATGCATTCTGGTATCACTCGATGCGTAGTAAATAAATACTTCATTGTTCTCATTTACGATCGCGCCATTGGTAAATACAACGTTTGATACATCTCCGACTCTCTCTTCGCCTCTTGGTCCGATCAGAAGTCCGGATGGCTCTGCGATCACCTTGGATGGATCATTTAAGTCTGTTGCAAATGCATAGATTACATAGCGAAGACCTGCTGCGGTATTTCTTACACCATGTGCAATATGGATCCAGCCCTTATCGGTCTTGATCGGTGTTGCACCTGCTCCGTTCTTTGCTTCTGTGATCGTGTGATATTTACGAAGGCTTGTCATCTTCTCTTCATCGATCACTGCATGTGTGATGTCATCGCAAAGACCGAATCCGATTCCGCCGCCGCTTCCTGTTTCGATGAAATCATCCATTGGTCTTGTATAGAACGCATATTTACCATCTACGAATTCCGGATGTAATACGACATTTCTCTGCTGTGGGGAGTTTAAGGTAACCAGATTATCTAATCTCTCCCAGTTCTTTAAGTCCTTGGTACGGACAATACCTGCTGCTGCGACTGCGGCAGACAGATCATTGACAGATGTATCCTTACTCTCGGAGCAGAATACACCGTAGATATAACCATCTTCATGCTTGGTCAGACGCATATCATAGACATTCGTCTCTTCCGGACATACATCATCTAAAAGAATCGGGTAATCCCAGAAATGGAATCCGTCGATTCCGTTATCACTTTCTGCAACTCCGAAGAAGGACTTTCTGTCATTTCCCTCGATTCTTGCTACAAGATAATACTTGCCGTTTAATTCGATCGCACCAGAGTTCATAACTGCGTTGATTCCAAGACGCTCCATGAAGTATGGGTTTGTCTCCGGATTCAGGTCATATCTCCAGGTCAGCGGTATCATATCTCTGGTAAGTACCGGATACTCATAACGGTCAAATACACCGTTATAAAAATCGGACTTTACATTTTTTCTCTCTAAAAGCTTTTTCTGCTTCTCTAACTCTACATAATATCTTTCATGCATCATTTAGACATTCTCCTTATCACTTCAAAACACATTCTGCCATTGTGGTACGGACATTTCCAAGGTTCTACGATCGGGCGTCCCTCGAACGGAGTTCCATCCGGGCGAACCTCCCAGAACCATTCGGATCCCTCTCTCTTATCAACCACATGCTCTTTGATGAATTCCCATTCATGCTCGGCTGCCTCTAAGTATTCCTTCTTCGATGGATCTTTTTCATATCCATTTAAGAAGCCGACAACTGTCTCTGCCTGTACCCACCAGATACGGTGTGTATTGACTTCGCCTTTGCAACATTCGTTTGCAAGGGAGTGTCCATCAAATGCGATCTTATAGATCTGTGCAGTCAGATCCTTCGTGATCGGGCTCATTTTAGCGGTGTATTCCGGTTCTCCCAACACCTCTGTTCCACGATCCATCAGCCATGCTGTCTCAATATCGTGACCGTAGGAATGCAGATCGATGATACTATTGTAATTTGCATCAAAGAATACTTCCTGACGATGAAGTTTCGGATTATATACCTTATCTGCAAAAGTATCCATGATCCACATCAGTCTCTTTTTGACTGCTTCATCCTTCGATACACGATAAAGCTCTGTATATGCTTCAAATACATGAAGCAGGGTATTCATGGTCTTATCGGCAAGTACACCGTTCTCAGATAACTTCTCGTTTGATTCCGGTTTAAAATCCTTTGTAAATGCCTCAAGGTATCCAACCTCATCGGTACATTTTTCTTCGATCAGGGCAAATAACTGCTTTGCAAGATCTAAGGCTTCCTTGTCACCGGATGCTTCATAATAGGAGGAAAGTGCATAGATACAAAATGCCTGATTGTAGGTATGCTTGGTTGTATCCTCCGGCGTTCCGTCGTAACGGATCGACCAGTAGATACCACCATTTTCTTTATCAATGCAATGTTCCTTCAAAAATTCATAGCCATGACGTGCCTCATCTAACAGGCTCTCGTCCTTCAGTAAAGTGTATGCATTTGCAAAAAACCAGGTAATCCTGCTGTTAAGAATGCATCCTTTTACAGCCTTTTTATCCAACTTCAGATCATAATCGAGCCATCCATAGTAGCCACCATTCTCGTCATCTCTCAGATTTTTCCAAAACGGAATAATTGTATTTAGTAAATGATTCTTAACTTCTTCTACCATCATTTCACACATACTCCTTTGATAATTTTAGCCCTTAACTGCACCGCTTGTAATACCACTGTAGATCTGTTTCTGACAGAGCAGGAACACGATCAGTGCCGGCAGCATGGAAATAATAACACCTGCACAGATCAGATTGTATTTGCTTCCAAGTGGTCCGGTAAATGTATATAATGCTGTAGCTACAACACCAAGCTTATCCTTGTTCTGTAAGTAAAGGTTCGAAGCGTAGTATTCGTTATATACACCAACGCCCTTTAATACCATGGCTGTTACGATAGCCGGTTTTAACAGTGGAAGGATGATCTTCCAGTAGATCTGGAAATAGGATGCGCCATCGATGATAGCGGATTCATCCAGTGAAACCGATATGTTCTCCATGAACTGTATGAAGATATATACGGAAATAATATCAGTACCCATACTCATGATGATGTATCCATAAAGGTGATTGATAAATCCAAGGTTCATCATAATCTCATATACGGTAACCTGCATTGCAATACCAGGAAGTAAGCTGGCGAACAGGAACAGGTTACGGATCAGTCCGTTTCCAGGGAACTTGAAACGGTTTAATACATATGCAAGCTGTGTTCCGATGATGATGGAGCCTGCCAGTACGCATACCAGAATGATGAAGGAGTTGATAAACGCTCTTCCCATGTTTGCTTTCTGCCATGCCTGAATAAAGTTGTCAAAATTCAACCAGCTCTGCGGCAGGGTCATAACGTTTGTTCCGTTGTACTCTGCCTCTGTCTTGAACGCGGTAACCACGCAGGAATAAAGTGGAATCAGTGCAACAAATGCGAAAAATACAAGTGATAAGTATTTTACGAAAATCCAGATAACTGCACCGGCACTATAATGTTTTCTTCTCTTTTTTACTGCTGTCTGTGCCATTTATCTCGCCCCTTTCTGCTGTATGGTCTGTGCGGAAGCTTTCATTGCTTTCTTACGTTCTTTTTCTAACTTCTTACGACGTTTCTTTGCATCATAGGTTTCATCGTCTGCTTCCGAGTTACGGAATATGTACTTAAAGAATACCTTCTGTAAGATCGTGGCTGCAAATATGATCAGTAACAGGATAACTGCCATTGCAGATGCAAGACCTACCTTCTGGTCGGTATGTGCAATCTTGTTCATGATTACGAAGTAAGTACCTGTTCCATTTCCACCCTTTGTGATAACGAATGGCGGATCGAATGCACTTAAAGAACCCGTAATGGAAAGGATAATATTTAAGGTTACGATTGTCTTTATACTTGGGAGTATAATATGTATAAACTGCTGAAATTTATTTGCACCGTCTAGTTCTGCTGCTTCGTACATCTCGGCATCTACCGACATGATTGCTCCGATGAAGAGTACCATGTTCTGTCCGAAGTATCTCCAGACAGAAGATCCGGCAAGCGCCCAGTTATTTACGCTTCTGTCTTTCAACCAGTACGGAAGATTTTCTAAGTTAAATCCACACCAGCCAAGTACTGTATCAAATACAAAGCCTCTTGTGTAGAAGAATTTGAAAATAAATCCAATAGCGATACCACTGATCAAGAATGGGAAGAACATAACTCCCTTGAAGAAGTTTCCACCCTTTGTCTTAAAGCTTAAGATTGTTGCCAGATATAAGGCGATTATAAGCTGTACCAGTGCTCCTACGATATAGTAGAGGCAGAGCTTTAATGCCCTGAAGCAATCCTCTCTCTGGAATACCTTTGCGTAGTTATCCCAGCCGACATAGGTACGTTTTCCTATGTATTTCATTTTATAAAAACTAAACTTTACCATTTCTCCGAATGGCAGATAGGTAAATACAAACAAGAGCAGCAACGGAATAACCATAAATGCGAAGATTATGATGGCCTGCTGACCCTTTCTGCTTTTCGCCCATTTCACTAAGTTAAAGGGCTTTTTTTCCTTTTTGACTGTGGCTGCTGTCATGATGCATCTCCTCCATATCCTTTGAATATCAGAGCCGGGATAAACCCCGGCTCTGTATCAAGGCTGTATAGCCAGACTGTTACGAATTATTTGTTGATCTCAACGCTGTTAGATTCCTGTGCGGATGTCCAAGCCTCGTTCCACTCGTTCATGATATCATCAAAGCTCTCATCACCGTTAGCTGCATGCTCAACGATAGACATAACCTTCTGGTTTCCACCTGCGTTAATTGCCAGCTCAGAATCAGCATTTAATGTATTCATTAAATCTTCCTCGCCTTCGTATGCAGGATCATCTGTTACGAAGTCAACGCCATCGAAATCAGCATATACATCCGGTAAATTTGTATCGCCCTTAGCGATTGGAAGTCCTCCTTCGTTGTAAGAGAAGCCAGATTTCTCTGTCATCCATTTAACAAATACTAAGGAAGCCTCTTTGTTCTCATCTGAAGAATTTACATTGATACCATAATTGTAGTCAGCTCCTGCCGATGCATACTGTTTTCCATCAACTGTGATTGGGAATGGCATATATCCGATGTCGTCTGCGTTGTCGCCAGCAGCCTTCATCTGGGATACTGCCCAAGATCCGAGTACCATTGTACCGATCTCACCGTTGTTGATCATACCCTTACATCCTTCCCAGTCTGTTGTTGTATAATCATCTTCTGTTAAGCCATTAGCTACTGCATCGTATAATACCTTGTATACGTTGTATCTTCCTGCACCTGTTCCCTCATCGCTGAATGGATTAGATGTGTGAAGCATCTTGTTCATTGCATCCGGATCGCCGTATGCTGTTCCGCCTAAGTAAGCATCCCAGGCACCCATTGTCCACTCTGCTGCATAGTTTGTATAAAGTGGAATAGCGTCTGTCTTCTCTTTGATCAGCTTTAAGTCTGCGATGAATTCATCCGGTGTCTTAGGAAGTTCTTCGATTCCGGCATCCTTAAATACTTTCTTATTGTAAACAACGCCCTGCGCATTTGCTGTTGTAGGAATACCGTAAACCTCACCCTGATATAACCAGTTTGTAATGTAGTTAACCTGAGATTCTACATCTTCCTGTGTGCCATAGGACATGAAGTATGTACTTAAGTCACCCTTGTCTACAGCCGGGATTCCCATGACGTCGCCCCAGTTCTCATCCTGTAAACGAAGTAATGTTTCATTTGCATAATCTGTAATTGTCTCGATGTCTACTGTGATGTTTGGATACATCTTGTTGAACTCTGCGATGTAAGCATCCCAGTTCTTTCCTGCGTAATCTGCATCAGCCATATCTGTTCTGTGGTTGATTACTTTGATTGTTGCTGTAAGGTCTGTGTAGTCCTTGCCAAGTTCGATATCTGTGTACTTCTTGATACCATCTGCAGAAGCAGAATCATCAGATGCTACGTCATCTGTCTTCTCTGTGTCTGCTGCTGCGTTGTCAGCCTTGTCGCTGGAGCTGCTGCCTGCATTGTTGCTGCTTCCACATCCAACTACTGAAAAAGCCATAAGGCTTGCCATTGAAAGTGCGAGTAATTTCTTCAATTTCATAGTAAAAATATCCTCCTTTTATGTATGTCCGTTACTGATTTGTAACTTAATTTAATTATATTCTATTTACTTAATTAAGCATCAATTATTATTGCTATTAATCACTGTATTTTGCGAATATCGTTACTTTCCTCACTTTTACCAATTATCGCATCATTCTTTTGTGCAATTCGTACATGTATCATCTCATTTTTTACTTAATTTAACCTACATTTTTACTTTAGTTTCGCTTTATATTAAGATTTTTCCACTTAATATATGTTGTAATATGCGTTTTTTTAAGCTATACTTAAATAAAGAAGTAAATTTAGCACGTAAAGGAGCATAAGATTATGAATCCAACCGTTTCTTTTGCCGATGCATTCCATGGCACACCTGCCACCGGTGCCGGCAGCTTAGCTTCACAGCTTACTTATATAGAAAGAGATCCGATCACACCGGAAAATGGTCTGCTTCATTTTTTAGCAGGCGGAAGTGTTACCGCAGCACTTCCTTTTTCTTATGATATATCCGGTCTGTCCTGTTATATGATCTTATATACAACAAAAGGCAGTGGTGTGATTTCCACTGCCCGTAAGACAACCGCCTTAAATCCGGATACTTTCTTTTTCTTTTCCTGCGACCAGCCTTTCCGGCTTGCAGCAGCAGAATCTGCCTGGGACTTTTACCTTGCTTTTATTAACGGGGATTCTCTGCCTGTGTTCTACCGTTTTTACCGGGAGTCTGTCGCAAAGATCTATCCGGTTGCTCCTGTTTCCGATATTCCTTCTTATATTGAATATTTAGACCGTGCCGTTCATGCGAACCTCTCTTCTTCTGTGCTCTCGATCTCCAAGCGGCTGACAGACATCTTAACCGAGGTCTGTGTTGTTTCCACCAATCAGGAGCACGCCGAGGAACATATCCCGGATTATCTGATCCAAATGAAGAAAATGTTTGATGAACAGTATAGCGACAGCTACTCCCTGACCGATATTGAAACGATGCTTGGCATCAGCAAATACCGTCTCTGCCGGGAGTTCTCTGCCCAGTTCGGTGTTTCTCCGTTACACTACTTAAATGCCCGCCGTATTGAGGCTGCAAAGGATCTTCTGCTGTCCAGCAATCTGACCGTCCACGAGATCGGTTCTGCTGTCGGCATCGATAATACCAACCATTTTATCAACCTGTTCAAAAAAAGTACCGGAGCCACCCCATTTGCTTTCAAACAGGCGGCTCCGGCTTCTATACGTGAGCTACACTCTCCTTATAAACCACACGGCCTTCTACAATAAAGACACCCGGTTTATAATTTTCATTTCCCATCTTTTTTAAGAGATTGTGTATCGTTCTTCTTGCCATCTCTTTTATGTCAACTTCATACGTTGTGATCTTGATATTGCAAAGTCCCGGATACAGATAATTATCAAATCCGACCACCGACACATCCTCCGGCACCCGGTAACCGTTCTGCTGCAGCTTCTTGATCATGTAGCTTGCAGTCAGATCGCAGTTACACACAAATGCGGTCGGCATATCCTTCGGGATCGTCAGCTTATTCTGGGTATCAATAAATCCACTGTCTACATCACGGTCTTCGATCAGCCATTCCGGCTTTGTCTCGATTCCATGCTCCATCAATGACTTCATATAACCAAAGTAACGATCAGTAATACTCTCTGTTGCGAGCAGTGTTCCGACATAAGCAATCTTGCGGTGACCCATATGGATCAGATAATTCGTCAGTGCATATGTTCCGTAATAGCTGTTGGAGATTACCGCATCACACGCCTGCTTCTCATCATAATAGTCCATATAGATAACCGGAACACCGGACTGTTCGTTTAAGATGGTCAGATAGCCGCTTGACATTGCGCCGATCACGATCAGTCCATCTACCTTATGTTCCTGAATGATCATCGGCAGATTGCCCGCTTCTTCATTTACGGCACTTACCACCTCAAGCATCGTAAAGCAGCCCTTTGATACTGCTCTTGTCGTCAACGCCTGATACATCTGCCAGTAGAAGGAATCGTATTTATCCAAGAACATCTCTGCAATCAATACACCGATATTATAACTCTTATGTGCCTGTAGCTTCCGGACGGTCGATGGCTGTTTATAGCCCATTTCGTCGGCAAGCTTCTTGATCCGTACCCGTAACTCTTCGCTTACGCCCTTCTGGTCTGACAATGCCTTCGAAACCGTCACAGTACTTACACCGACGATTGCAGCAATGTCAGCAAGTTTTACTGTTTTTGCCATATCTGATACCCCTTGCTTTCCCTCTGTATATCTATTATTAATCTTTTTTAATCTTTTTTAGTTAATTTTATTCTAGGTAATT
>JALERL010000028.1 GCA_022764465.1 Lachnospiraceae bacterium
ACAATAGACCAACGATTCTGCTTACAACGATTTCCACACCGTTTCTGATCATGCTTTTTCGCCAGAGTGCAAGATCCTTCCCGATGGAGATTGTTGGTGCGGTCAAAGGCTAAATATATTGATAATCTATTGACTCCCAAAAGGATTCACTGCATAATTTAATGTAGAGAAAACTGATAGTGTCAAATGACCTATGAAAAACTGGGCTAAAGAAAAAAGGCTCAGATGAACCTTGAAAACTGTAGATATTTTAGGTTGTGGCAGTCTACCGCCACCCTTGATAGCACGAAAAAAAACCGCTGTAGGTTAATCACCGACGGCGAAGAACTCAAGAACAAGTAGATAATCTCCGTCGAGTACAGCAGTGTAGCAGTTCTTTTTCGTGCTATCAAGGGCAAGCCGCACAGCGGTGGCTGGTGTTATTTCCGCCGGCTCTGAATCTAAGAACAAGATTCGGCTTCGCCGCGTTGCAAGTTCAAGATTGTCTGTTGACCTAGGAAGATAAGAAGCTGCCATTTTCCTGGCATGTTGTCAGCACCTTTTAACATTTCAATCTCATTAAGAACCTTATAACGATTGAATTCGTGAGGCCTTAGGAAGTTGTAATAAGCAACCCAGAGCGCTAAATCGTAGTTGGCTCCATCGACATTGTCGAAGCCATTGGTGATTCTATAGGATGCCTTGTAAGTACGATTGAGTCTTTCAATCATCTGCTTATAAGGACGCCATTCCTTAGAAACTTCATCATCGTTAGTAAGACCGATTACCTGTGTGATTTTAAACTTAAAATCATTGCCGTATTCTCTAAGGAACTGTTGTGCCGCGAGGATATAGGCACTATAGCCATCAGCTATAAATCGGAAGTCTTTAGGGAGTTTTGTAAAGTGTCTGAATGCCATACGCATAGCAAGAATACAGGCACCAACATCTCGTTCTGTAGATACACGGTATCCAATGATAGAACGATTCTTTGGATTCATAATGAACCAAATGAAAGCTTTGACACCACGGATTTTGATATAGGTTTCATCGGCGGTCATGATGTTAGTATCACCATAATCGTAGTTGTCTACGAGTGGCTTGATGCAGATGGCTGCAGTCTTACAGTAGTTGGCGACCTGTTGATGAGAGATGTTGATGTTATATAACTCTTTTAAGGCATACTTAGTCTGACGTAGAGACATGTGAAGATTTACATGCATAGTTAAGCAGAGTCCCATGACATTTGCATCGAACTTAGAAAACCTAAGGGATGAAGCATTTTTAGGCAATGAATTAAGATCCATCTTGAAGAAATCCAAGGTGAATTCGCGATAGATGTAATGAAGTTTGTACTTGTTCTTACCATAGTCTTCTTTAAGGTCTTTCTTATCGACTTTGCGAAGATTTTTGACATAGTAAGGACATTTAGGATTTACACATTTATGTACGATGAAGTGCTTACGCTCCTTCTTTGGAACAAGAGTATTTAAGCAGTGAGGGCAACGAAGCTTAATAGATGTATGGCGACTTTCTTCGGGAGAAAACCTGGTGTCACATACCTTGCACATCAGCTGACCTTTTGAGCCATTGTTCTTGTAGAGATAGATGCTTGGAGCATTGCATCGAGGACATTTGCAGTCTTCGTCGATGTCGCATTCAGATCTGCGTTTGATAGGCTTGATAGGTTTGAAATCGTCCCTGTAACGCCATTTAAGATAAGCCATGAAGTCACGATAATCCCATGGTTCAACATTTAGGAAGAGTGGAAGTTCATCAATCTTGAACTTTTGATATTTAGGTGACATGGAATCCTCATGAGCCCACTGCTTGAGAGGAACATATCTACAGAGAAGTTTAATTAAAAAACAATTCTGTGCATAGAGTTGTTGAATAAGTTGAAGTAAATAAAGTATAATATCCACGAGCATTGTCTCCTTTGTGTAATTTGATGTTTGGTCGCGGATAATTATAGCAGAAATGGGAGGTCAATGCTCTTTTTATTTGCAAACCTCCGGAAAATCAAGGTTTTAGAAGAAATTTTAAAATAAAAAATAGGTAGTTTTTGACACTACCGGATGAAATTAGGAGGAAACAGATATGAGGAAGAGTAGAGACCGGTATCAGATGGAACGGACAAGGGATATGTTGGAACAATATATCGAGCAACTGGAAAAATCCATCAGTCTGGACAAGGCCGGGGATAAGGACGCATCAGATCGGGTTATACAGGAAGTCCGAATGAGCATTGAAACCAAAATAGCAGAATTAGAAAAAGAAGAAGGAATTCATAACAGGAAGAAAGTGTTTGATCGGAGTGTACTTCCTGCACAAGGGGAACTGCTTGGTGAATCAGATGGAATAAAATTAATCGCATTTGATGAATCTTACCGGGAATTATACTTAAAGACAGAAGAGGAAGAAGCTATTTTAAAGAGTTCATTTCAAAAATCGGAGTTTTGTGATCTGATGTGGAAGGAATGCATGAAGGATACGGCACTTTGCTATGCGGTAATCGATGCTTATGATCATGCATATTGTGGATATGTTGCAATCAAGGATACCAGCCAGCAGGTATGGGAACTGGCGCTGATGCTGTTACGGGAATATCGGTACAAGGGAATTGCAAAAAAAGCACTTACGATTTTATTTCGTGAATTACAGAGTAGAACGGGCAGATGTGTATTCCGGGCGCGTGTTGATATAGATAATTATGCATCACAGGCACTGATGGATAAAATAGGTGCAAGAACGAATGGAGTCAGTGAATTTATGCTTCATGGAGAAGATTTAGAGAACTTTAAAAAGGAGAATCTGTCTATGATCGATGATCAACTAATAAAGGTGGCGGATAAGTTTGGTGTGGATGCAGAGGATTTACTGGGACAGGTACTGGAGTATCTGATTGAACGATAGGATGCGATGGAATGTTATAAGGTCTTACAGTATGTAAAAGATGGACTTTGGCTCATGGGAAAAATGTAGTATACTTAATACATTCAGACAAACGAAGGAGAAAACGTATGAAACACACAAAGAAAAAAATAATAGCCACACTTTTGATTACAGTATTATCCCTAAGCTGCCTGTCCGGCTGTGCCGTTTTTAAGAGCAAGATCAATGATCTGAATGGTTCAATCACGGGTAATACCTATGCGGCATCTTTTTATACGAATACCGGAGAGAAGTTTATGAGCATGAGCGGTAAGAAGATTGATTTAAAGTCTAATATCGTAGAAGAACAGACCTATTCCGACGGAAGCTGGGGTTACACAGAGACTTTATCGAGCGTTGTGACCGTATTGATCGATGGCAAGGAAGTGGAGAGCTGTGGAAGTACGATGATCTTTGCGGAAAAGGGCTTAGAACCGGAGGTGGATTTCAAGAATCCGGATACGATCGACAGCACGACAGACGGAAGCCTTGGAGATAACGTGATCATTTCCAATGTTGTGAATAAGTACAAAAATTATTTTGGAAAGTCCAGAGTCGTTGTGATCCAGTCGCAGCTTGGCGATCCGATCTGCGCATATTCCGGCGATAAAGTATACTGGGAGGTGTGCGATGATCTTCCAAAGACTACCAAGCTGATGATCGATGGAAAAGCATTATATATTCATCGCGCAAACTTCCAGATCATCGATAAGGATCTGCTGGATTAGGAAATGATATATATCGATAGAAAAGGGGGAAAAATGTTGCGCTACAGACCAGAATATGACCTTAAGGTTATTGGAAAAAATTTAAGAAGATTGCGGGAAGCAAAATCACTTTCTGTGGAGGAAGTCAGAGAATACCTCCGGCTGGGATCGGTACAGGCTATTTACAAATACGAAAATGGAAGAAGTTATCCGCAGACAGATACGATGTTTGCACTGATGGAACTGTATGAAGCAGATCTCTATGATATTATTGGAAGAACGGAAGAGGGCGAAAAGCCCTCTTCTGTTGCGTTTTGGGTATTCTATCGCACGATTGAACTATGCGTTTCATGACAATGGCTGTATCAGGTATTATGATAGATAGGTAATATAAACTTATAGTTGCAAGTAATGTTTACAAGCTAAGAGAAGGGAAGTGCGATTCATATGGCAGTACTATTAAGCAAGGATAAAAAGGAACTGGTAGTTACCTGTGACTGTGGATGTATGGAATCTTTTTATATGAAAGTATATGAGGATCGTGAAACGGATCCGGGATATTACAGTTACCTTTGTTTTATGAAGTCTGATGATGAAAGTGAATCCTATGGAGGATGGCAAGTATTTAAAAGGAAAATTAAGAAAATATGGTGTATACTAAGAGGAAAGGATTATTTTTATTCAGATACGATCATGTCTGAAGCAGACTTTGAAGAATTTAAAAAGTATATCAACCAGTTTTAGCTGATAGCAAAGGAGTAGCATCGGAAATGAAAGCAAACCATCTGATCTTAGATTTTTCCCATGTATATGAAGATGAGAACATTCCGGAGAATCCGAACCTTCACTGGCTGGACTGTTCAGATGTTCAGGAATGTGATCTGTATTGTTCTGTGCAGGCAGAAGAGGAGATCCGGGAGCGGATTGCACCATATGGGTTACGAGGGATTCATTTTTTAGATTCCGGGAACTATCATTATGTTACGGGGATCCTTACCGGGCAGATCCGGCAGGCGTTTTCGCTGGTCGTGTTTGATCATCATACCGATATGCAAAAGCCGATGATCGATGGTATGACAAGCTGTGGAGACTGGGCAGGAAAAACACTCCTGATGAATCCATGGTTACAGCAGCTGATCCTGATCGGACCACCGGAGAGCGATATAGCACAGATTTATCTGGGAAAAGAAAGCGTGCAGGAGGAACAGAAGCTTCGGAAAAAGCTGCTTACGTTCTCAGCAGAAGAACTGCGGACAGGAGATGACAGGGATAAGATCCGAAGGATAAAAAGAGAACTGCCGGTTTATATATCCATAGACAAGGATGTGCTGGATGAAAAATATTCAGAGACGAACTGGAGTCAGGGCAGGATGTCACTTCCCATGTTAGAGTGGCTTTTGTCACATTTTTTAGAGCATAAGGAAATCCTCGGGATAGATATCTGTGGAGAATGCCAGCAGGGAATCCCGCTGCCGGAGTATTTCGAGGCAGAAGAGATCAATGGAGAGACGAATGAAAAATTATTTGATTATCTGTCCGGTTATCTTGGATAGATATGGATCTTATACATGGAAGGTGTATTTGTGATCCGGCAGATAGAGTGATATTTTGCAGCAGCAGGATGTACAGAACAAAAGATACAGAGAAAAGGAACTCAGGTTATGGTAAAGAAGATAGTAAAAGGAACCCATATTTTTGCAGCAAAGGCACAGCCGGCAACAGCGGCAGATAAGCAGACAGTCACGGATCTGCTCGACACGTTACGCGCGAATCTCGATTACTGTGTCGGAATGGCGGCGAATATGATCGGGATCAATAAGGCGGTCATCGTAGTCACGGCAGGGCCATTCCAGTTTGCAATGGTCAATCCGGTGATCACGAAGAAGTCAGGAGAGTATCAGACCGAGGAAGGATGTCTTTCGCTGGATGGTGTCAGATCCTGCATCCGGTATCAGGAGATCGAGGTAGACTATCTGGATCAGAACTTTCAGGCACAGCATGGAAAATATTCGGGATGGACGGCACAGATCATCCAGCATGAGATTGACCACTGTAATGGAATAATAATTTGAAATATATAGCAGAAGTCGTACGGAAATGTGTTAAGGAGATGTTAAAAGCATATATTTAGATATGCAAAAAGGGAGCAGAAAATGAGATCAGGGAAAAAAGACAGCAGGATTCATAATGCAGTCATGCCCCATGGAATAACGCGGGAAGCAGAAGAACAGCAGCTTGCAGAAGTGATCCGGATCGCGGAGAACAATCTTAGGCGGATGAGCGATCGGGTCACATCACTGACCGGGGAACTGCATGAAATGTTAGAAACATACGGTGCGAAGGATAAGGAGACACTGGCACTCTGGCACAACACGCAGTCGCAGTTAGATGAGAGCAGAAGGGATCTGATCCGTTGTGAGAAAGCAAGAAAGAAGCCGTACTTTGGACGGATTGATTTTCAGGATCCGCAGATGGAAGCAGAGGAATCCTATTATATCGGACGTGTCGGGATTGCAAAAACGTCATCGGAACCAGTCGTGATCGACTGGCGTGCACCGGTGGCGTCTGTTTATTATGAGAATTCCATTGGTCACTGCCGGTATGAAGTCAAGGGCGAGGGCACATACGAGATTGATCTAAAGCGTAAGCGTACTTATGAGATCGCGGATGACCGGCTGATCGATTTTTATGATTCGGATGTGGTGGCAAATGATGATCTGCTGACGAAATACCTTGGCAAAAATAAAAAAGCAGTGCTGGGGGAGATCATTGCGACGATCCAGAAGGAGCAGAATGCGATCATAAGACAGTCGCCAAAGACGAATATCATTGTACAGGGAGTTGCCGGCTCCGGGAAAACGACAGTCGCGATGCATCGTATCTCCTATATTCTGTATAATTACGAACAGTTCCGGCCGGAAGACTTTTATATAATAGGAAGTAACCGGATCCTGCTGGATTATATCACAAGTGTTCTGCCGGATCTGGATGTATATGGGATCCGCCAGATGACGATGGAAGAACTTTTTGTGCGTCTGTTATATGAGGACTGGAATCCCCTCGTACATAAGATAAAATCACTCGACCGTAAGGATGCGCGTGCCTGTATCAAGGGAAGTTATGCATGGTTCCACGATCTGGAAGATTTTTGCATGCGCTATGAGAATAATACGATCCCAAGGCATGACATCCGTCTCGGAAAGACCGGTGCGCTGCTGATGGAAGCGGAACGGATCACGACATATCTGAGGAATAATCCGATGCTTTCCATGCAGGGCAAGATCAACCTGTTAAATGAATTCCTGTTATCGCGGCTAGAAAATGAACTGTCCGGTAAACAGGTGTCCTATACCAAGGCAGAGCGGAAATCCTTGCAGCGGGAGTACAAGACATATTTCGGAAAAGAAGAATGGAAGGGTTCGATCTTTACATTATATGAAGAATTTTTACAAATGCAGAGGGAAAAGGGGAAGATCGTACCGTACACACCGGATACATTTGATGTCTATGATCTGGCGGCACTTGCTTATCTGTACAAGCGGATCAAGGAGACCGATGGCATCCGGGAGGCAAGCCATGTCATTGTCGATGAAGCGCAGGATTTTGGCATGATGGCATATGGTGCCTTAAGATTCTGCCTGCGGAACTGCACATACACCATTATGGGAGATGTGTCCCAGAATATCTATTTTAACTATGGGTTAAATGACTGGGAGGATCTGAAAAAACTGATCTTAACCGGGCCGTTTGACAGCTTCGGGATCCTGAAAAAAAGTTACCGGAATACGGTAGAGATCTCAAATTTTGCAACGGAGATCCTGTGTCACGGCAACTTCCGGGTCTATCCGGTCGAGCCGATCATCCGGCATGGAACCGAAGTTCGTATAACTGCCTGTGTGGATGATATCGAAGTGTTGGCTCAGACAGCAGAACAGATCAGAAGCTGGCAGCAGGCAGGGTATGATACGATCGCGGTGATTTGCCGGGATGAATCAGAAGCTTCGCGGGTCAGCAGTCAGCTGGCGGCGCAGATTGTACTTGCAGACAGCGATCCGACGACTGCTGAATTCGGAAATGGTGTTATGGTTCTGCCGGTGGAATATACAAAAGGACTGGAATTTGATGCGGTATTGCTGTATAATCCATCCGGAGAAAAGTATCCGGCAACCGATGCATATGTAAAGCTGCTCTATGTTGCAGCAACCCGTGCACTGCATGAACTTGCGGTACTTCATACCGGGGATTTGACGAAGCTGATCGCAGATCCGGTAGCGGAAGGAAAGCAGATGCAGGCATTTTCGCAGCAGGGTTTTTCACGCACGAAGCGTGTAGAAACAAAACAACCGCGAAAACAGACGGAGGAAGAGGTATCCAGCAGGATAAAACAGCAGGAGTATATCGGTCCGAAGCGGATCATAGTTCCAAAGCCGGAGCAGACAGAAAATGTGGTAGTTACAAGGCTTACACAGCAGCCGAATGTAGGAAAACAGCCGCATACGGCAGGCGGGGGTGCTCAGAAAATAAAAAAAACTATGGCTTCAGACCTATATCGTAAGCCTTATGCACAGTCTGAAAAAGTCCCGGGAAAGGTAACCGCTGCATCGGATAAGCCAGTGAATCCATCCCCATATGCCTTTGCGGCAGTACCGGATATGAGCAGCTTGCGACCGGTAAAGCGCAGTCAGATAGACAGTACGGTAAAGTCCATCAAAAAGACGAAGAAGTATATAGAACTGACCAGCGGGTATGGCACGTTACGGATTACGCCCATTGCAGACGGAATCCTACGGATACAGTTTAAAACAGGGCAGACCGACCGGTTTGCTTCTGGCTACTGGGACAGTACACCGGATGTTGGAATGGTATTTCAGGCGAGAGAAAGCAGGTCTATGGTTCTGATAGATGCCGGACCGGTACAGATCCGGATGGAAAAGAAAACCGGCGCCTTACAGTTTTATAATAGAAAGGGAAGCCTGTTATTAGAAGAGAATCCGGCTTTGCCGCGGCAGTTAGAACCGGCAGACAATACCATGCGGGTGTGGAACTATTTTTGCTGGAAAAAAGAGGACAGGCTGGCTGCCAAGGGAATTTTAGATGACAGTTTCGAACGCATGAACCAGAAGGCGCGTTATATTTCATTTGGCAAAAAGCCGCTTCGTATGCCGCTTTTAGTATCTGATGCAGGGTACGGCATTGGTGTGGCAGCAGAAAATACGGTATTATGCTGTAACATTCCGGTGTATGGACAATATTATTATACTGAGGGAATGAAACAGTCAGATTATTATTTTATCTATGGCGGCAGCCGTGAGCAGGTGATAAAGCTCTATAAGAAGCTGACTTATAAGCCATAGCAGGTGTTTTCTGCGTATCCTTTTTGTTTTTTAATTCGTACAATAAAAAAATACGTTATAAAACATATAAAACCTATTGACACACTAGGTTATTGGGGATATAATTCAAAACAAAAATGAGGATATGAAAAGGAGACAAAAACATGAAGAACCTGAAAAAATTTTTAGCACTTTCATTAGCAGTAGTTTTAGCCGCAGGTGTTACCGCATGCGGAAGCAGTTCTGACAACGGATCACAGAAGTCCGGTAAGGAAGTATACCGTACCTTAGACGAGATCAAGGAAGACGGAACAATCAATATCGGTGTATTTTCCGACAAGAATCCATTTGGATATGTAGATGAGAACGGAGATTATCAGGGATATGATGTTTATTTTGCAGAGAGACTTGCAAAAGACATGGGAGTTAAGGTAAACTATGTATCGACTGAAGCCGCAAACCGTATCGAATATTTACAGACCGGAAAGGTTGATGTCATTTTAGCTAACTTTACCGTAACCGAAGAACGTGCAGAGGAAGTTGACTTTGCAGATCCATACATGAACGTATCACTTGGTGTTGTATCTAAGGAAGATAATGAGATCACAACTCTGGATGACTGGAACAAAGATGATTCCGTTATCGTAATTTCCGGAACAACAGCAGAGACTTATCTGACAAAGAATTATCCGGATATTCCACTTCAGAAGTTCGATTCCTACGCAACAGCAAAGGAAGCGTTCGAGAATGGAACATCTGTAGCATGGGCAAATGATAACACAGAAGTTTTAGCATTCGCACTTCAGAATGCAGATAAGGGATATGTAGTAGGAATTCCGGAGCTTGGAAGCTCAGACAGCATCGCACCGGCAGTTACAAAGGGAAATGATACCTTACGCGACTGGATCAATGAAGAGATCAAGACACTTGGTGAAGAGCAGTTCTTCCATGCAGATTATGAGGCAACACTTGCAGACACATATGGCTTAGATTACGAAGACAGCCTTGTAGTTGAAGGTGGCAAAAAATCAGAATAAATTTGGCTGCCAAAAGAAATTTATAAATCAGAAACTATCTTTTGATATACAAAGCAAATATTCTGTCTAAGATACGGGGATCTGTAAAGTTATAATAAATTTAGAAAAAAGAAAGGAGGAAGCAATTTCATGAATTGGGACTTTATCGCAGAGTACCTGCCAATGTATGAGCGGGCTGCAATACTTACCGTGAAGCTTGGAGTTATTGGAATTGTTTTCGCTATCCTTGTTGGACTCATCTGTGCGATGATCCAATATCATAAGATTCCTGTGGCGAGACAGATTGTAGCAGTTTATATTGAATTAAGCAGAAACACACCACTTCTGGTACAGTTATTTTTCATTTACTACGGCTTACCGAAGCTTGGAGCAAACTTATCACCGGAGGTGTGTGGTATCATAGGACTGGCATTTTTAGGAGGCAGCTATATGGCTGAAAGCTTCCGGAGCGGTCTTGAAACAATTGCACCAATCCAGAGAGAAAGTGCTCTTAGTCTTGGAATGACAAACCGCCAGGCGATGCAGTATATTATACTGCCGCAGGCGGTTTCTACGAGTGTTCCGGCATTTGTTGCAAACGTCATCTTTTTACTGAAGGAAACGAGCGTATTCAGTGCCATCAGTCTGATGGATTTAATGTTTACGGCAAAGGATCTGATTGGTCTTTATTATAAGACGGTCGAGAGTCTGTTTCTTTTAGTTGTATTTTATCTGATCATACTGCTTCCGGTATCCATCCTTGGCAGTCTGCTCGAAAGGAGGATGCGTCATGCTGGATTTGGGTCTTGATGTTTTATTCAAGGGAAGTAATATGTTAAGACTGTTGCAGGGCCTTTGGGTGGCAATGCAGATCAGTCTGGTTTCCATCGCAATCAGTATGCCGCTTGGCGTGCTCTGTGGTGGACTTATGACCATGAAAAATAAGCTGGTACGCTTTATTTTCCGTGTTTATCTGGAAATTATAAGAATTATGCCGCAGCTGGTACTGCTCTTTATCGTTTATTTTGGCAGCACCCGTGTATTTGGCTGGAATCTGAGTGGCGAAACGGCATCCGTGATCGTGTTTGTCCTGTGGGGAACTGCGGAGATGGGCGATCTGGTCCGTGGCGCATTGATCAGTATACCAAAGCATCAGTATGAAAGCAGTGAGGCTTTAGGCTTAAGCAAGCTTCAGACCTACCGCTATATCATTATTCCACAGACCGTCCGCAGACTGATCCCGCTTGCGATCAATCTGATCACACGAATGATCAAGACGACCAGTCTGGTTCTTATGATCGGAGTTGTGGAGATGTTAAAGGTTGCACAGCAGATCATTGAGACAAACCGTATGACAAGTCCGAATGCAGCATTTGGTGTATTCCTTGTTGTATTCATATTATATTTCCTGGCATGCTGGCCGATCAGTATGCTCGCGAAGTATCTGGAAAAAAGATGGAGGTAACCGGCGTGGCAGAGACACTTTTAACTGTAGAAAATCTAACCAAAAAATTTGAAGGCAATACAATTTTAGACGGATTGAACCTTACCATTCAAAAGGGTGAGGTTGTAGTTATCGTTGGACCAAGTGGATGTGGTAAAAGTACATTTTTACGTTGTATCAATGCATTAGAGCCAATTCAGGAAGGAACGATTTCCTTACAGGGGACACCGATTGTATATGGCAGTAAGAATCTGGCAGAAGTCCGTCAGAAGATCGGAATGGTATTCCAGAGCTATGAGCTTTTTCCGCATCTGACCGTACTGGATAATATCATGCTCGCACCGATGAAGGTACAGAAGCGGAATAAGGACGAAGTAAAAGAAGAAGCCTTACAGTTATTAGACCGTGTTGGCTTAAAGGATAAGGCAGACAGCTTTCCAAGACAGCTTTCCGGTGGACAGAAGCAGCGTGTTGCGATCGTACGGGCACTCTGCATGCATCCGGAGATCTTATTGTTCGACGAGGTAACAGCAGCACTTGATCCGGAAATGGTACGTGAGGTTCTGGATGTTATGTTAGATCTTGCAAAACAGGGACGTACCATGATCATCGTGACACATGAGATGCAGTTCGCAAAGGCGGTCGCAGACCGTGTGATCTTTTTCGATCAGGGACATATTGTGGAAGAAGCTGCACCGGATGAATTCTTCGAGCATCCGAAGACCGAACGTGCAAAGCAGTTCTTAAATGTATTCTCCTTTGAAAAGGTAGAACATCATAAGTAAGCGGGGAAGATTGACATCTATTCGTTACAGTATGTAACAGGATTAATCATCATCATGGTTCCTGACAGATAACAATACTCTGGAAAATCCCCAGCGGAGCAGACAGCTCACCACACCTAGACACCCGATCGCAAGCAGTGTCTGGCTTAAGGAACCATAGACCCGGAGGGCAGACTGCACACCGGATAATGCCGGGTGAAGCATTGGGATGCGTTCGCAAAAGCGCAGTGCAAGGCAGGAACCGGCATAGATGATCGGGAAGGAGAACATTCCTCTTCCGGTATCATAGGTAAAGATGCGCTTGCCGTCCCGGATCTTTTTAGAAGTAGCGGCACGAAGCAGTGCTGCCAGTTCAAACAGTATCAACAGAATACCAACACAAAGATAGGCCGCGAGGCTGTAGTTGCGTTCGGATAGCATGGAACGAAGCGAGCCGAGTGCGGAATAATTCTTCCAGAAATGGAAGCCAAGCAGTGCCATGGTAAGCAGGATCAGTGCAAGGGTGACCAGCCGGAAGCCGGATCTTGCAACCGTACCGCTTAGTCTGGCAGAGCCTTTGAGCAGAGAGCCTCCGGTGCTTACGGTCTTTTGTGTGAACTTGGCAGAGGATTTGACAAGAGAAGTCAGTCCGCTGCCTTTCTTTTTGCTCTTTTTCGAACCGGATTTCTTGGAATCAGATTTCTTTGAACCGGAATTCTTCGGATTCTGTGTGCTTTGGGCAGATGCGTGTATATCTGCTTTTTTTCCGGTCACATCGGATACGTATCTGAAATTAGATGGAGCATCTGTAGATGTTGCCCGATCTGAATTTGCAGTATCCGAGAAAATTCTATTTGTCATATTGTCTGCTGTGGAAGCATCAGAGGAATGCATATCTGTCATGCCATTCGAATAAGAAGCATCAGGGGAATACCTGTCTGCCATGCTATCCGAATTGAAGGCATCCGAGGAATGTCTATTTGTCATATTGTTCGAAATGGAAGTATTTGAGGAATATCTGTCTGTTATGCTATCAGAATGGGAAGCATCAGAGGAATGCCTATTTGTCATATCATCAGATCGGAAATTATCTGGAAAATTCTGCTTGGTCAAGTTACTCTTTCTGGAAGCATCTGGAATATGTGTATTGTCTGTGGCATGTGCAGACGCGAATCTTCGGATATCTTCAACCGGGATTCTGGTAGTTTCACCGGAAGCAATCTCCATATCCTGCCAGAAAGCATCATCTTTTATCTGCTTTTTCGTATCATCTATATTCATGGAAGTATCCTCCTTATAATTTTCCTCATTGTAGAACCATATGATGGTGGTGGCAAGGGAAGTCACAAAAAATTCAAAAAAATTAAGAAAAAGGTAAAATATTGGTGACAAAAATGAAATGTGCGATTGGATTGTTACAAGTTTTATCCAATATTACATTGTTGTATGATTCGGATTACAGTTTGTTTATTCTGGGCCATGCGTTTTCTATAACATTCTGTAATTTGTATGACTAAGAATGTAATATATTCATTTTAGGTCATATGATTTCCAAAGAGATTTGCTACTATTATGACCCAGATTGTAGTTTCTTCAATTTAAGTCATAAGTTTTCAATCGGGAAGAAATGTTAATATGACCTAGATTACATATCTTTCGATCTAGGTCATAAGCTATCCGGTGGATAGAAGTATCAGTATGACTCAGATGACAAATTTTTTGATTTAGGTCATAAGATGTCGAACAGATGGCATTTGCTGTATGACCTAAATTGCAATTTATTCGATTTAAGTCATAAGATTTAAGGCAAACTAAATTTATCGTATGACGTAGATTGAACTTCTTTCAATTTTAGGTCATAAGATGTCAAATAGATGGAAATTGCCATATGACCCAGATAGCAATTTTATTGAATTAAGTCATAAAATCTCCGGCAGATAGAAGTATCAGTATGACCCAGATGGCGATTTCTTCGATTTGGATCATATCATCCAACGTATGTTCCTACATAATCCCCCATAATTGCCTTCTGTCAGTATACATTTTACGGAAAGATGTTTAGATATAATAATTCACATGAAAAATCAATTAAAACATATTGACATAGTAGGAAAAGTAGGATATGATACAACCATCAACAAACAGAAAGGGGTATGACAAATGAAAACAGTAACCGTTAATCTTTGTATGAATATGTGTATGTGTCGAATGCTATTCTCCCAGGCAATGAAAAGCTTTAGGTGTATGGCTGATTTGTCATGCACCATATAAATAAAAGAAATTGATATTTATTTTGAAGCTGATGTCTGGGAGTAAAATCCGGGGCATTTTTTTGATATTAGGAATCATACACAAGTGATATGCGCCAAAGGGAGCGCAGGAATGGAGATTAAAATGGCAAAAAATATATTATTCAAACATTATGATGCAGAGGACTATATTGAGATTGCAAAGCAGACAGAACGCTGGATTCAGACGACAGAGATCGCAAAGGCAGACGGAATCGTCTGGCAGCAGAGCCCGGATTCCACGGAGGATTTCAGTGACTATCCGATGCTTACCGAAAAGGCACTGTATGGCGGTTCTGCAGGTGTCGGACTCTTTTACTTAAGACTGTATCAGGTGACAGGTGAGGATACATATCTGAAAAAAGCAGAGGCTGCGGCAGATCACATCATTGCAACCGATGAGGGCGTAGAGTTCTATCACAAGGCATTAAACCATGGAGCGGTAGCAGATAAGTTGGTACATGTAAAAAATATGCCGGGATGGATCATCGGATATTACAACGGACCGACCGGAGTCGGATACTTTATCCTGAAGTTATATGAGATCACGAAGCAGGAAAAATATCGTGAGTATGCAGTGAAGGTGGCAGACGATCTTCTGGCAGCCGCTATCGAGACAGAAGAGGGAATACACTGGAGCAATCAGAATGATCTGTGTGGAGATGCCGGATTTATCATTTATCTTACATCGATCTATAAGCTGACCAAAGAGGAAAAGTATATTGCGGCAGCGAAAAAGTTAGGGGATTTCTTATTAACAAAGAGCGCGGATGCACCAAATGGCGGAAAATACTGGAATGTCGTAGATCTTACGATCATTGATTTCCCGGAGGATGTATTCTGGGTGAATCTTGCACACGGAACCTCCGGAGTGGGCTGGACACTTGCCATCCTCTATGAAGCAACAAGAGAAGAAAAATATCTTGAGGCGGCGCGTGCAGCAGCAGATTATATCAAAGGACTTGCAGTCGGTGATGATTATGCGGTACTGATCCCATATCTGGACAGCTTAAAAAATGGTCCATCGACAGAGTTCTATTACTTAAGTACCTGTCATGGTCCGGCAGGAACGGCACTGCTCTTTGAGTTACTGTATGAACTGACAGGTGATCAGGAAGATCTCGAATGGGTGAAAAAATTATCAAGAGGAATCATCGAAGCGGGCGGCCCGGAGAACTTTTCAAGAGGCTACTGGCCAAGTCAGGCACTGTGCTGCGGAACACCTGGTCTGTTAGAGCATTTTATTTCCGTTTATCGTCTGACCGGGGAAGAGGAATTCTTAAACTATGCAAGACGTACCGCAAGATTTATGATCGGACAGTCCCATGTGGATGACGCAGACGATAATATTTACAAGCAGAAGGATTCGAGAAGATGGTTAGGAAACTGGTGGAGAACCATTCCAAGCGATGTCCACAGCTATACCGGACTTTACATCGGAACAGCCGGAAATGCATGGAGCCTGTTATCACTGGCAGCTTTATTACAGGGAACAAAATTGATTGAAACCATTGAGTACAGTTATCAGGAGGTCACAAAATGAGCAGATTATATCATTCCATCACGGAATTAGTTGGAGATACACCGTTAGTACAGCTGCACCGCTACCGTGAGCAGGCAGGCGTAAAAGCAAATATATTAGGAAAGTTCGAATATTTTAATCCATCAGGAAGTGTCAAGGATCGTGCGGCACTCAATATGATCCTCGATGCAGAACGGAGAGGCGTTTTGAAAAAAGGTATGACGATCGTGGACTATACCAGTGGAAATACCGGAATCGGAACCGCATCCTTTGCAAATGCATTGGGATACAAATATGTAGCAGTCATCCAGCCTGGCGTATCGGTAGAGCGCTCACAGATCTTAAAGTCACTTGGAGCCGAACTGCTTCAGGTCACGGATGTACCGGGCTTTGCCGAAATGTTACAGACCGGACTTTCCTTAGAGGGACTCTATGATGTGATGAATTCCTTTGCAGAGTCAAAGGGCTGGTACTATATCAACCAGTGCGGCAATCTGGCAAATCCTTATGCACATATTGCGACAACCGGCCCGGAGATCTGGGAAGCAACCGGTGGAAAAGTGGATTATGTGGTGCAGCTGGTTGGAACCGGTGGAACACTCGCAGGACTTTCTGCATACTTCAGACAGAAGAATCCGGATGTGAAGATCATTGGCGCACAGCCGGCAAAACAGTCCTTAAAGGATCCGAATTTTCCGGAGCGGAATACGATTGACGGTGTACTGAAGTTCGATGGTGTCCCGGATGATAAAGTACCGGTATTTTTTAACCATTTCCATACCTTCTATGACGAATGCTTTGATGTAGTTGCTGAGGATGGGTATGAAGCAGGAAGACAACTGGTGCAGACGGAAGGATTTTTTGTTGGGCAGTCCGCAGGGGCTGCCTTATGGACAGCAACGCAGATTGCAAAAAGACCGGAGGCAGAGGGAAAAAATATTATCGTGATCTTAGCAGACAATGCCTTTAAGTATCTTTCCACCAATATGTACAAATAGAGCGAAGAATCTAAGTCGTTTTTTACCGAAATGAAATAGAAAATCAATATAATCACACGAAGCAGGGGTGTATAATTTCCGAAGAAAAGAAATTATACATCCCTGTTTTTGTATAAGATATAGTTTTTGGGGAAAGCGAGGATACGATGCAGTTATTAAAATATCAAGAAAATGGCATTTATATTGTCTGGGGAATCGATGAGAAAAAGGAGCTTCGGCTGCTTCACTTTTCATCTCTTCCATTTCGTGAGGAGGACATTCAGGTCGAGTCTATGGATTATGGATTCCGATTTGTGGAAATGCAGTTGACCGGATTTGATCGTCCGTATGAGCGGCATGGAAATAAGTATATTGTGACAGCACCTGGATACCGGCTGAAATATGTAAGGCATGAAGAAAAGCGGACAAAGGATGGTTTACAGCTTTTGTTTGTACTTCTGGATGATCAGACCGATGTTTACGTTGACAGTTATGTGCAGTTTTACGAGGGACTTCCGGTTGTGCGGATGTGGCAGGTCGTAAGAAACGAAGGCAGTGCAACGCAGACACTGGAATATATTTCAAGCTTCAATTACGAAGGAATTGAAAAAGAGGGCATGCTGCCGCGTGATCAGAAGATGAAGGTATGGATTCCGCATAACAGTTGGCAGCGGGAGCTTAACTGGAAGTCTTATCAGCTGCCGGAGTTAGGCATGGATCAGATCCAGCCGGATAAGATCCAACGGTCTTCCGGTATGATCCGAGTATCGAATACCGGAAACTGGTCGGCAAAGGAGTACCTTCCAATGGGGTATTTAGAGAATACCTGTGTAGGAAATGGATTATTCTGGCAGATTGAACATAACGGTTCCTGGCACTGGGAGATCGGAGACCAGAACGGACATCTGTATCTTGCGGTAAGCGGACCAAATGAGATCTATTCTCATTGGTTTAAGGAATTAAAACCGGGCGAAAGTTTCCGGAGTGTTCCGGTGGCAGTTGGCGTGACAGGAAGCACGGCCTTGGCATATAGCGGCATCGATCAGGCAATGGACACCCTGACCGCTTACCGCCGCAGGATCCGCAGAGAGAATGAAGATAATAAGAAGCTGCCGGTTATTTTTAATGATTATATGAACTGCTTATGGGGAAAGCCGACCGAGGAAGAGGAATATCCGTTGATCGATGCGGCTGCCAAGGCAGGCTGTGAATATTTTTGTATTGATGCAGGCTGGTATTCGGATGGCGACTGGTGGGACAGCGTCGGAGAGTGGCAGGAGAGCAGAGCGAGATTTCCGCATGGGGTACGGAAGGTGACAGATTATATCAGAAGCAAGGGTATGATTCCGGGCGTGTGGTTAGAGCTTGAAGTTATGGGGATCTACTGTAAGCTGGCAAAAGAATTCCCGGATGATTACTTTTTCCTGCGGCACGGAAAAAGGATCAGTGACAGAAGCCGCTATCAGCTTGATTACCGGAACCCGAAGGTACGGGAATATGCAGATTCCGTGATCGACCGGATTGTCCGGGATTACGGTGTTGGATATATTAAGATGGATTACAATATTGAACCGGGGATCGGAACAGAGCTTGATACAGAGAGCGTTGGACAGGGCATGCTTGAGCATGAGCGGGCATATCTCGACTGGTTAGACGGTGTGTGGAAGCGTTATCCGGATCTGATCATCGAGAACTGTTCGAGTGGCGGACTGCGGATGGATTATGCAATGCTTGCAAGACACAGCATCCAGTCGACCAGCGATCAGGATGATTACCGTCTGTATGCAACGATCGCGGCCAATGCACCAACCGGGGTGACACCGGAGCAGGCAGCAGTATGGGCATATCCGATGAATCATGACGGAGCGGTCGGTGAATCCGAACTGCGGGAAGAAACAGTTTTTAATATGGTAAATGCAATGCTGCTTCGGATTCATCAGAGCGGACATTTGGCAAAGCTGGATGAAATGCGTTTTGGACTGGTGCAGGAAGGAATCTCTGTATACAAACAGATCCGTACGGAACTCAGCAAAGGGCTGCCGTTCTGGCCGATCGGACTTTCCTCGTTTACCGATGAATGGTCTGCACTTGGAATGAAGTGTGGGGATAAGCGGTATCTTGCCGTCTGGAGAAGAAGTGGAGCGCAGAAGATAACGGAACTTCCGATACCAGAACTTGCCGGCAGGGATGTAGAGGTACGGCGGATTTATCCATCCTATGCGGCAGAAGCATTTGCATGGAATAAGAATCAGGGAACACTTACGGTATGCTTCCCACAGGAAAATATGGCACGGCTGTTTGAAATCACGGACTTAGGATGAAAAAGGAAGCACAAAATACAGCACAAAAAAGGAGAATAATATGAATAAAATCACTTTAAATGGAACATGGAATCTGGCAGAGGAAAACGGACAGGAGCTTTGTACCTTACAGGTGCCGGGTACGGTATTATCCGGTCTTTTGGATGCAAAGCTGATCGAAGATCCTTTTTACCGCTTAAACGAAGATCCAACGAGAGCTTTATTCTGGAAGGATTATGTTTTTACGAGAGAATTTGATGTGTCAAAAGAGACACTGGGCGAAGATCAGATCGTACTGGTGTGTGAGGGACTTGATACCCTTGCAACGATCGAGATCAATGGAAAAGAAGCCGCAAAAACGGACAATATGCACCGTACCTGGAGAATTCCGGTGAAGGAATACCTGCATGCCGGAAAAAATACGATCCGTATCGTTTTTGCATCCGTGCTTCGTTATATCGAGGAATATCAGTATACACCGGAAAAAGAGATCCATTATGTACCGTGCGGGGCGATGAAGGGCAACCAGCTGATCCGTAAGGCACATTCAATGTTTGGCTGGGACTGGGGTTCACAGACAATCGATGCCGGAATCTTCCGGGACATCTATCTTGAAAGCTACAGTCATCCGAGACTTTCGGATGTGCGGATCCGCCAGCAGCACGGAGAGGATGTTACCGTATCCGTTGAGGCAGCAGTTACCGGAAATGTATCCGGTCATTACCAGATCCGGTGCAGTATCCGGGAAGCACAGGAGAATGCAGCAGTGATCGACAGCGTAGAAGCAGGGCTTACCCCGTATCAGAAAACTGCCCCGGATGCAGCAGACGATTACCAGAGCAAACTGGAACTTACCGTAACAGATCCAAAGCTCTGGTGGCCGAACGGATATGGCAGCCAGCCGCTTTATCTGGTTACAACGGAACTATTTGATGAGCAGGGCACAGTGGTAGAGACAGTCACAAAGCGGATCGGTCTTCGGACGCTTACCGTAAGTACGGAAAAAGATGCATGGGGCAATGAGTTTGCTTTCTGTGTAAACGGAGTCAAGATTTTTGCAATGGGCGGCAATTACATCCCGGAGGACTGTCTGTATACCAGAATCCGGAAAAAGGATCAGGAGTTTTTGTTAGATTCCTGTGTGCAGGCACACTTTAACTGTGTACGTGTCTGGGGTGGCGGCTACTATCCGTCGGATGCATTTTATGATATGTGCGATGAAAAGGGACTGATCGTATGGCAGGATCTGATGTATGCATGTAACGTTTATGATGTGACGGATGCATTTGCGGAAAACTGCAGGCAGGAGACAGTCGATAATGTCAGACGGCTTCGTCATCATGCAAGTCTGGGACTCTGGTGTGGCAATAATGAGATAGAATCCGCCTGGTATCACTGGCCGGACTTCCAGACGGAGTCCCCATATCTGCGGGCGGATTACATCAAGCTGTTTGAAGATGTCCTGCCAAAGGCAGTAAGAGCAAATGACGATCAGACATTCTACTGGCATTCCTCCCCATCCTCCGGTGGATGTTTTGACTTCCCGGATGATGATACAAGAGGAGATAAACATTACTGGGATGTATGGCATGGACAGAAGCCGTTTACCGATTACCGGAAGTACTTCTTCCGCTTCTGTTCTGAGTTCGGATTCCAGTCGTTCCCATGCATGAAGACAGTGGAAAGCTTTACGGAACCGGCAGACCGCAATATTTTTTCCCGTGTCATGGAAAATCACCAGAAGAATGATTCTGCCAACGGAAAAATGTTATATTATCTGTCCGAGAACTTCCGGTACCCGGAGAGCTTCGAAAAGCTGTTATATATCACACAGGTCTTACAGGGAATGGCGATCAAGTATGGTGTGGATCACTGGCGCAGAAACCGTGGACGCTGTATGGGAACGCTCTACTGGCAGGTAAATGATGACTGGCCGGTTGCATCCTGGTCGAGTATCGATTATTATGGCAGATGGAAGGCACTGCACTATATGGCGAAAAAGTTCTATGCGCCACAGGCAGTCAGCATTGTGATGGACGATACACAGGCAGAAGTATGGCTGGAAAATGAGTCCATGGAGGAGAAGGCATACACGGTGACCTTCTATGTAAAAAACACAAAGGGTGCGGTGTTAAAGGAAGTGACCGTATCAGGAAGCGGAAGTGCGCTTGGTGCAACAAAGGTTCTGACCGAAAGTGTCGGGGAATTTTTACCGGAAAAATATCATGTTTTTGTGGAAGCAGTGCTTCGCATGGATGGAGAGATCGTACAAAATGATGTTGAAACACTTGTGCCATACAAGTATCTGGAAATGGAAAAAGCAGATGTAGCGGTAACAGTAGAAGAGTATCCGGAATATTTTGCAATCCGTCTGACCGGTAACGGATTCGTTCCGTTTGTTGCCTTAGACTTTGCAGATGCAGATGTCATTTTTGAAGATAACTTTTTCCATCTTACCGATAACAGCGAAAAAGTGATCCGGCTGTATAAGAAGAACATCCGAAGCGGTGCACTTACCGATGCAGATGCGGTAAAAGAGCAGCTTGTGATTACGACCCTGAATTAAATTTTTACATGGGAGTGTTGTGCTTTCGTATACCTGACACAATCCGGTCGCACAAAAATGTGTGCAGAAATGAGGAAGAATATGAAGGAAAAGTCACCAAAAAGCATGGAATTATATCATATCATGTTAGATCGTGGGTATCCGGAGGAATTCTGTGATATTGTGACGAAGAATCTGAATACGGACTGGACAGCAAACCGTATGATAGGCTATCTGTCCCACTATAAAAAGCTGCCGCTTGGGGAGATCGCAGACGAGATGCTTGCGATCTTAAGCGACCGGAATCAGATCATGCAAAAGCATGAGGTCGAGGATGCGAATGCAAAATGGAACGTTTTTTTGAACGAAGGCTTTGATTCGGAATAAAATGTTGGAATTACAACGGAAATTCTCCTGCCATTTGTGTATATTAGGATTGCAAACAAGAAAACTAAAAATAAAACAATTCTATATAGGAAACCAATGACAGGAGGATACAACATGGATAACAGAAATACAGAACATAAAAACAGTCATGATCAAATCATAGCACAGGTTAAGTCATACCTGAAACGATTAGGAGCCGGTGAAGCATTAGAACAGGTTCGTGCGGACTTTGTCCGGGAGTTTGAAGCAGTCGATGCGTCAGAGATCATGGAAGCTGAACAGGAACTGTTACGGGAAGGAACACCGCTTTCTGAGGTACAGCGTCTGTGTGATGTGCATGCCGCACTGTTTCATGGGAAGACAAAGCAGGAACAGATTGCAAATGCAGAGGCAGAAGTTGCAAAGATGGTAAAAAACCATAAGTTAGAGCGCACCGCCGAACTGGTGCAGATTCCGGGACATCCACTGCATACACTGACCCTGGAAAATGAAGCATTAAAGGAAGTCATCAAAGAGTGTCTTGCGGCAGCAGAAAATGGTCATGTAAGTGGTAAGCAGTTGGCCAAGATCAGAGGACTTGCAGTCCACTATGCGAAAAAAGGAGATCTTTTATACCCGCATCTGAAGGTGCGATATGGCATCAGCGGTCCGTCGGACGTAATGTGGACGGTGGATGATGAGATCCGCGACGAATTCTCTGCCCTTCTTAAGTCCGCAGGTGAACAGGATGTATCCTGGTTAGAACGTATGAAGGCAGCCTTAAAGCGTGCAGATGATATGATCTATAAGGAAGCAAATATATTTTTCCCGAACTGTGCCCTTAACTTTACGACCGAAGAGTGGTATGGCATCTATAGAGATTCGAAGGACTATGGTGCGTGCTTTGGTGTAGAGAATGGAATCTGGGAAGAGGCAGAGCAGGTCAAAAACGAGACAAAGCCACAGTATGCGGGAGATGACATCATCTTGGCAGGTGGACATATGACCGCAGAGCAGTTAAGTGCGATGTTAAATACGATGCCATTTGAGATCACATTTGTGGATGCAGAGAATATCAACCGTTACTTCAACGCAGGACCGAAGGTATTCAAGCGTCCGGATATGGCAGTCGGCCGTGAGGTATTTTCCTGCCATCCGCCAAAGATCGAGCAGCAGGTACGACGGATCATCGACGAGTTCCGCACAGGCACACTCGATAAGGTCCCGGTATGGATGGAGAAGGAAGGTCATACGATGTTAGTAACCTATATGGCAGTCCGTGACCGCGAGGAGAATTATCTGGGAACCATGGAACTGGTGCAGGATATGGAATTCGCCAAAGAATATTTTACAGGCAATAAAAATAAAAGAAGCTAGTATGCAGAAATGAGGAGTACTATGTATTATGTACCGGATGACACAGAAATGTGTGGTTATTATGAATGCAGAGAATGTGGCAGCAGATTTCTGGATCTGAAAATCGGTCCACAGATCGTATGTCCGTATTGCGGGGACGAACCGGATATGGAGATCGGACCGGACGAAGAAATGCCGCAGGTAAGGGAAACAGCACATCTGATCGAAGTAATCCGTGGCAGGGAAGAAGTGGAGAAAATGGATACCCTGCTTTCACTGGCGGTAACCGGTGGAGATTATAGCTGGATCTGATTACAACCGGGTCTGCACTTTATAAAAGTGCAGACCCGGTTGTATTGTATTACGCTCCATTACAGGGAATCCGGTGACGAGGATCATGCCCTGATCGAGATGAAGGCGAATTTTTATGCAGGCGGTATCATCCAGCTTCTGATGCTCTGGATGAAAGACCCGGCTAAGTATCCGGTCGACCAGATTAACTGGCTGGAGTTTTTACAATAAAATGATCAGAAGAGAGAAGCGTCATATGACGGATGTGTCAGAAGAGCTGATCCTGTTTTTGATCCGGTATTGTTGTGGAGTTGTCATATATCTTTTTTTAAAGGCAACGTTCAGATGACTCTGGGAAGAAAAGGCAAGCTGATTGCTGATTTCACTTAATGTCATATCTGAATGCGTCAGCAGGCGGGCAGCCTCTTTTAATTTTTCCTGAAGAATACAGGTATTGACAGACATGGAATAGTATTTTGCAAAGTGACGCGTGATCGTACGGGAACTTGTTCCACAGTGTACTGCCAGGTCGGAAACATGGATTACAAGATTCAGATGTGTCCGGATGTAATGCAGACAGTTGTTTACAATTTCGGATGCAGAGGGAGCATCCAGTAAAGGTACTGCCAGTGTACAGCAGTCAACAGAAATCTGTCTGCATAAAAAGAGGAGGTCAGCAGGCGTTTTTACGGATACGGCTCTTGATACATAGGAATCAAAAAGGGGAAGGATCTGTTCAGTACTGAGTCCCTTTTCTAAGACAACTGCACAGCATAATGTTGCATAGGAGAAAAACAGCTTGTGCAGTTCTTCGGTTGAAAAAGGGGTATCCTGCAGAAGATGGAGAATGTGTGAATGTGAAAAAGTATATTGCAGTGCTTTTAGGTCCCCATTCTGAATCAATGGCAGAAGCTTTTTCTGGAGCAGGATCATCTGGTTTACAACCTTATGGGTGGCATGGATAGGGTAGACCGGATATGGCTGCTCAGATTCAATGGAATAGGAAATCTCGCTGGAGAGAATCTCCTGGGCAGATATGGTTTCACCAAAAGCCAGCTTCAGGTAAAGACAGATGTTGTGTGCAAGAATGGACAGTGACATCTGGGGACTTTGCTGTAAAACACGGTATAAGTGAAGCATATCTGAATTATCCCAGATGGAATGGTTCAGTTCACAAAAACTGTGATAAGAAAGCGGAACTGAGGATATGGGACCAAACATGATGTTTGTCTGTGTATCTAACCGTAAAAGCACAAAAAAACAGGTGTCTGAAGACAAAAGTACCGGAATATGGCAGTCTACATTTTTTAAACGTGCACAACATTGTAACATTGTTTGCAAGGAACACTCCATGGATGTAATCTCGGGATGACGGAAGAGGTCTTTTGGTGTGTTATCAAATACACAAAAGGGAATCTTAGTGGCGTTGTAAAATAAAAGCAGGTCATTTTCGTAGTGTGTTTTTGTACTCATGGCAGATGAACTCCTTTATTCGGATATAACGTGTATGAATTTATTTTTACTATGTCCTAATTATACAACGGATGGCTGAATTATGAAATACAGAAAGAGCAAAATATGATATTCTGATTTTAAAGTGTACGGCATGCAGGAGGGCTTACATATGATGAAAAATATGAAAATGAAAACGGTACTGACCAGTGTGATCACAATTCTTACAATTACGGGTATTGCACTGTTTTATCTGGCAACACAGATGAATATGAATTCACTGATAAAAAAGAATGCAGAGCAAAGTATGAAAACAGAACTGAATGCCCAGACGGTTCTGATCGGGGAATATGTCAATCATCAGGAAGATCTGTTAGAAGAATTTAGTAAGAGCCCGGAAATTATTGATTATCTGAGGGATGTTTCGGATACAAAAAAACAGAAGGAAGCACAGGAGTATACAGAGAATTATTATGCCGGGCTTGATAACTGGGAGGGACTTTATGCAGGAGAATGGGATACGCATATTGTGACACATTCGAATCCGGAAGTGGTTGGTATGACTATAAGGGAAGGAGATGCGTTAAAGCAGTTACAGGATGCAATGACAAATGCAGGCGGGCTGTATAATGCAGGTATTATCATTTCACCGGCATCACAGAAGCTGACACTTTCTATGTATTGTCCGGTTTATGATACGGATAAGACAATTCTTGGTTATGTAGGCGGTGGACCATTTGCGGAAGGATTAGATTCACTTTTAGCAGATATGAATGGAACACAGACGGCTCTTGAGAAATATTCCATGATCAATGCGGAAACAGGAATGTATATCTTTGATGAGGATGCATCCCTGATCACAACGCAGGCTGAGGATGAAGGTATCTTACAGGTCATGAACAAGATACAGTCGGATAAAGAAACTACAGTGGGAAGCTTTAGTTATAAGGGAGCAGATGGCAGGAACTATGTGATGGCATATCAGTATAATGAAGCACATGGCTGGGCAGTGATTTCTAAGGCAGAGGAGAAACAGCTGTATGCAGATGTTTATCGTGTAATGCATAAATTAAGCGCAATCTGTGGAATTGCCTGTATTCTGATTGCAATTCTTTCGTGGCTGTTTATTCATATGGGTACAAAGCCACTGGATTATGTTACGAGCGCATTGCATGACCTGAAGGATCTGCGGATACAGAAAGATCCACGTTTACAGAAGTATGTAGGCAGAAAGAGTGAGGTGGGTCAGATCGCATCTGCACTGGATTCACTGAGTGATTCTTTGAGTGATATTATTGCAAAGCTTGGACTATGTTCGGATTCCCTGACACAATCGGCAGAAAAAATGTCGGGATGTTCAGATGTCCTGGTACAGTGTGTGGGAGAAAATGCATCTGCAACAGAGCATTTTGCAGAACATGCAGAGGAAATCAATCATACAGTCGGACAGGTAGATGCGGGCATTGGAGAGATTGCAGATGTTGTTGCACAGGTAGAAACGAAGATACAGCTTGGAAGTACAAGAAGCAGTGAGCTGATGCAGAAGGTATCAAGCATGCGTCAGGTTGCAACCGAATCACTGGATCATACCAATGCAAAAATGGCGGAAAACCATGCAGCAATTGAGAATGCGATTGAAAAGTTACAGTCTTTAACCCAGATCGATGAGATGGCAAAGCAGATTTTAGATATCACGAATCAGACGAATCTTTTATCTCTAAACGCTTCCATCGAAGCGGCAAGAGCAGGAGAAGCAGGACGTGGATTTAATATTGTTGCCGGAGAGATTGGAAATCTGGCAAATAGTTCTCACCAGACCGCCACTGCAATCCAGGCAATCTGTGAAGAGACGAGGGCAAATATCAGTCTGGTACAGGAGTGTTTTGACAATATTCTGGAATTCTTAGAAAAAGATGTTACTTCACAGTTTGCCGGATTTGTATCAGCGACAAATGAGTACAACGATTCGATTGCCCAGATACAGGAGATTATACAGGAAATGAGTGAGTGTTCGGATATATTTGCACGGTCTGTAAATGATATTCAAAAACAGATCGATCATGTACAGGACAATCCGGATGATGCTCAGGTACATACAGATACAGTCTTAGAAAAGGTAGAACAGACACGTAAGACAACAGAAGATCTTGCAGATATTGTGAAAGTAAATGAAGAAAATGCCTCTTCTATCCGGGAGATCATGGCACGATTTTCAAATTAGGATATGCTGGTATACATCGGACTGTCCGGCTCTTGACACGACTGTTGCAGACTGCTATATATAACAGTAGTAAGGCAAAGGAGTAAAAAAACATGAGCGAGATAACAAGAGATGCAGCATTGGAATTATTGAAAAAGTACAACAAAGATCCGTTCCACATCCAGCATGCCTTTACCGTAGAAGCGGTAATGAAGTGGTATGCGAAGGAATTAGGGTATGGCGATCAGGCAGAGTATTGGGGCATTGTTGGTCTGTTACACGATATTGATTTTGAAGTATATCCGGAGGAACACTGCTTAAAGGCACCGGAGCTGTTAAGAGAGGCAGGTGTCGGTGAGGACATCATCCATGCGGTCTGCTCCCATGGCTATGGCATAACGGTAGGCTGTGGAGTGACGATCGATGTAGAGCCGGAGCATGAGATGGAGAAGGTGTTGTTTGCGGCAGATGAGCTGACCGGGCTGATCTGGGCAGCAGCATTGATGCGGCCGTCAAAGAGCACAAAGGATATGGAGCTTAAGTCCTTAAAGAAAAAGTATAAGAGCAAGGGCTTTGCGGCAGGCTGTTCCCGTGAGGTCATCGAACGTGGTGCCGCGCAGCTTGGCTGGGAATTAGAGAAGCTTCTTACGATGACACTTCAGGCAATGGCAGCATCTGAGGATGAGATCAATGCCCGGATGCAGGCGGAGTTCCCGGAGGCATAGGGAGATACAGCTGGATTTTTGGGTATAGAAAACCGAATCGTAGTATATTTAGAAAACCGTGTGATATATGGTAATTTCGTATATCGCACGGTTTTTACTGTATAGGAAATTTCCATACAGCAAAAGCAGGCGCACACTTTATTTTGTGTACAGAACCGGAAACAGACGTTTCTACCTATTATATGCGCATGGAATATCCGTTGACTTGACGGAGAAATAGATAAATATATGAAAATTTTTATACTAAATGACGGAAAAACAGAAAAATATCCAATGAACACCAAAAAATATTCTATAGTTTATTTCACGTAAAAGCTATATACTGTCAATATCAACAAAACAAAAGGAGGATTTGTTTTATGAAGAAAAAATGGGTGGCTTTAATGATGACAGCAGTATTTGCATTTTCCACAGCAGCTTGTGGATCTGGAAATAATGCAGCAACAAATGACAACCAGACAGGTGACGGGGACACACAGGTGAGCAGCAGTTCATCTTCCGAGAATAAGGATAAACCATTAGTATGGTTCAACCGTCAGCCTTCGAACAGTTCAACAGGGGAACTTGATCAGACAGCATTGAACTTCAACAAAGATACATATTATGTAGGATTCGATGCAAATCAGGGTGCTGAACTTCAGGGACAGATGGTTAAGGATTACATCGAGCAGAATATCGATAAGATCGACCGTAACGGAGACGGCATCATCGGATATGTTCTTGCAATCGGTGATATCGGACATAACGATTCCATCGCTCGTACAAGAGGTGTCCGTAAAGCTCTTGGAACAGGCGTTGAAAAAGATGGCAATATCGACAGCGAGCCAACCGGAACAAATACAGATGGAACATCTGCAGCAGTTCAGGATGGTACGATCGAAGTAGGCGGCAAGGAATATACAATCCGTGAGTTAGCTTCCCAGGAGATGAAGAACTCCGCAGGAGCAACATGGGATGCAGCTACCGCAGGAAATGCAATCGGAACATGGTCTTCATCCTTTGGTGATCAGATCGATGTCGTTGTTTCTAATAACGATGGTATGGGAATGTCAATGTTCAATGCATGGTCAAAGGACAATGGAGTACCAACCTTCGGATATGATGCAAACAGTGATGCAGTTGCAGCAATCGCAGATGGATACGGCGGAACAATCAGCCAGCATGCTGACGTTCAGGCTTACCTGACACTCCGTGTTCTTCGTAACGCATTAGATGGTGTTGATGTTGATACAGGTATCGGTACACCGGATGATGCCGGTAACGTATTAAGCGATGACGTATATGTATACAAAGCAGATGAGCGTTCTTACTACTCATTAAACGTAGCGGTTACTGCTGATAACTACAAAGACTTCACAGATTCTACTGTAGTATGGGCTCCGGTATCTAACCAGTTAGATGCTTCCGCACACCCGACCAAGAAGGTATGGCTGAATATCTACAATGCATCTGATAACTTCTTAAGCTCTACTTATCAGCCACTGCTTCAGAACTATGATGATCTTTTAAATCTTGATGTTGAGTACATCGGTGGTGATGGACAGACAGAGTCAAACATCACAAACCGTCTTGGAAATCCAAGCCAGTATGATGCTTTCGCAATTAACATGGTTAAGACAGACAACGCCGCTTCTTATACAGCAATTCTTAATCAGTAAAGACAGGCAGGTTTTCAGGGAGAAGAAATTCTCCCTGAAATTTTTAAGGAAGCAGGCATGTTAGTTTGAATTGATACTGAAAATATCGATATTTAATGACAGGAGTAGAAGTATGGCAGAGAAGAAAGATGATATTGTCTTATCGATACGCGGTATGAGTAAATCTTTCGGACGTAACCGTGTTCTCGACCACATCAACTTAGATGTCAAGCGTGGAACGGTTATGGGACTGATGGGTGAAAATGGCGCCGGTAAGTCAACGATGATGAAGTGCCTCTTCGGCACATATCAGAAGGATGAAGGCAACATCTTCCTCGACGGAAAGGAAGTAAGCTTTTCCGGACCAAAGGATGCGCTTGAAAATGGAATCGCAATGGTACATCAGGAATTGAATCAGTGTCTGGAACGGAATGTAGTAGACAATCTTTTCTTAGGACGTTATCCGCGCAACTCCATGGGTATGGTCGATGAGGGAAGAATGAAAAGAGAAGCTTCAGAGCTTTTCCGTAAGTTAGGCATGACGGTCAACTTAGACCAGCCGATACGTAAGATGTCTGTATCACAGCGGCAGATGTGTGAGATTGCAAAGGCAATTTCCTACAATGCAAAGGTAATCGTTTTAGACGAGCCGACTTCATCCTTAACGGTTCAGGAAGTTGATAAGCTTTTTGAAATGATGCGGATGTTAAGAGAACAGGGTATCTCGTTAATCTATATTTCACATAAGATGGATGAGATCTTCGAAATTTGTGATGAAATATCGGTACTCCGGGATGGTAACCTTGTTATGACAAAGAGCACATCAGAGACCAATATGAACGAGCTGATCACAGCAATGGTTGGCCGAGTGCTTGAGAACCGGTTCCCACCGGTAGATAATACACCAAAGGATGTAATCTTATCCGTTCAGCATTTGTCCACAAAATATGAACCTCATTTACAGGACATCAGCTTTGATGTAAGAGAGGGCGAGATTTTCGGACTGTATGGTCTGGTAGGTGCAGGACGAACCGAACTGTTAGAGACGATCTTCGGAGTCCGGACGAGAGCCGCAGGACGTGTATATCTGAATGGACAGTTGATGAACTTCTCCTGTGCGAAGGAAGCAATGGATTACGGATTTGCATTGATCACAGAGGAACGTAAAGCGAATGGTCTTTTCCTAAAGGGAGATCTGACCTTCAATACGACGATCGCGAATCTGAATGGATATAAGTCAGGACCGGCACTTTCAAATCCAAAGATGGTAAAGGCAACGGCTGATGAGATCAAGATCATGCATACCAAGTGTTTAGGACCAAGTGATATGATTTCCAGTCTTTCCGGAGGTAACCAGCAGAAGGTTATTTTTGGAAAATGGTTAGAGCGTAGTCCACAGGTGTTTATGATGGATGAGCCGACACGAGGTATCGATGTCGGAGCAAAATACGAGATCTATGAATTGATCATCAAGATGGCAAAACAGGGAAAGACAATTATTGTTGTTTCATCTGAGATGCCGGAGATCCTCGGAATCACCAACCGGATCGGTGTTATGTCGAACGGTCATCTTTCCGGAATCGTAAACACAAAAGAGACCAATCAGGAAGAACTCTTAAGACTCAGTGCAAAATACCTATAGTAAGGGAGAGGGATAGATATGGCGAATAGTAAGATTCTAACGGCTGAAGAAGAAGCAAAGCTGCGTCAGCCAATCGACGAATATGTTGGTAAAATACAGAAACAGATTGATGAATTAAGAGCAGATGGAACTGCCAAGGTGATCTCCTGTCAGAATACCATTGAAGGTATCAAAAGAGATCGTACACTTGCAAAGGCAGAGAGAGAAAACAGAATCGCAAAGATTCAGCAGGAATTAGATCAGGCAAAGGCTGTAGAAACGAAGAATAAGGATAAGATCGCTAAATTGATCGCAGATGCAGAAAACTACCTGAAAGAGCACTTTGACAAAGAATATTACCTTCCGGTGAAGGAAAGCTGTGAGGCAGAAAAGGTTGTTGCACAGGAAACATATAAGAAAAAACTCGCTGACTTAGAGAAACAGCACAAAGAAAATCTTGCTTCCCTGAGCGAACAGCGTGAGATCAAGGATGAGAAGTACGTTCATAAGAACCGTCTCTCCAATGCGAAGCTGGAGTTAGAAAAAGACTATCAGCAGATCAAGGATCGCAGACATGAGGCATATAACTACAAGTATCATCTGATCGACATGCTTCGTCTTTCGAAGTTCACCTTCGCAGAGAAGCAGGCACAGAAGTGGGAGAACTACAAATATACCTTTAACCGTAGAAACTTCCTCTTACAGAACGGATTATACATTGCAATCATCTTAATCTTCATTGCATTATGTATCATTACCCCGATCCGTAAAGGAACTCCGTTACTGACGTATAACAATATCCTGAATATTTTACAGCAGGCATCACCTCGTATGTTCTTAGCACTTGGTGTAGCAGGTCTGATCCTTCTTACCGGTACCGACTTATCCGTTGGACGAATGGTAGGTATGGGTATGACGACCGCGACCGTTATTATGCATCAGGGCATCAATACCGGTTCCGTATTCGGACACACCTTTGACTTTACCGGTATTCCGGTTGGCGGAAGAGTAGTCATTGCATTACTTGCATGTATCGTACTTTGTACCTTCTTTACAAGTATTGCCGGATTCTTTACCGCGAAGTTCAAGATGCATCCGTTCATTTCGACCATGGCGAACATGTTAGTAATCTTCGGACTTGTTACATACGCAACAAAGGGAGTTTCCTTCGGTGCGATCGAACCTACGATCCCGAACATGATCATTCCGAAATTAAACGGCTTCCCAACCATTATCCTTTGGGCAGTTGCAGCAATCATCATCGTATGGTTCATCTGGAATAAGACAACATTTGGTAAGAACCTGTATGCAGTAGGTGGTAACCCGGAAGCCGCTGCAGTATCCGGTATTTCCGTATTTGCAGTAACACTTGGTGCATTCGTAATGGCTGGTATCCTTTATGGATTCGGTTCCTGGTTAGAGTGTGCAAGAATGGTTGGTTCCGGTTCTGCTGCTTATGGACAGGGCTGGGATATGGACGCCATTGCAGCCTGCGTTGTAGGTGGTGTATCCTTTACCGGTGGTATCGGTAAGATCTCCGGTGTTGTAACTGGTGTATGTATCTTTACCGCATTAACTTACTCCCTTACCATTCTTGGTATCGACACAAACCTTCAGTTCGTATTCTCAGGTATCATCATCCTGATCGCAGTTACACTTGACTGTCTGAAATACGTTCAGAAGAAATAAGTAAGAGTAATACAGTACAATTCTTCAATTTTATTTAAAATTTATAAGAGATGTCCGGTGAATGTCATCTGGTATGATATACACCAGACATCTCTTTGTGATATAATGAGCGTAAGCAATGAGCAGTGCCAAAAGTGTATCAGATAAAATTGTCTGCTTGCAGAGCATATTTTATCTGATACACTTTTGATAGTGCGAATGCACGTACAGCGAGAAAATGCAACGCATTTTTGAGCGAGCACTGCGAATGTTTGTTGCAATTTCGAAAGTTCGAAGAACGGAGAAATTGCAATTATTATATGAATGCATGGTTGCAACGCATTTTTGAGCTTGCACTGCGGATATGAACAGCAAGGAGAACTCAATGGACACATATACCTTACTTTTAGTAGATGATGAAGAGGAAGTAATCCAGGTCATTACCAAAAAGGTAAAATGGGAAGAACTGGGTTTTACAGTGATCGGATATGCGAATAATGGTGTAAAAGCACTTGAAATGATAGAAGAAAACCAGCCGGATGTCGTGATGACCGATATTCGTATGCCTTACATGGACGGAATGGAGCTTTGCAGTAATATCAAGGCGAAGTATCCGGCGATCAAGGTATTACTTTTTACCGGATTTGACGAATTTGAATATGCCAGGGAAGCAGTTCATTTAGAGATAGAAGAATACATTTTAAAGCCGCTCAACGCGTCCGAACTGACCGAGGTTTTTGCGCGGCTGAAGCAGAAGCTGGATCAGGAGATCAACGAGAAGCGGAATACACAGGTCTTAGAGAAGTATTATCTGGAATCGCTTCCGCTTTTACAGGCGAACTTTTTCGCATCGCTGATCGAGGGACGGATACCGGAAGATCAGTTCGATTCCTATCTGAGAGATTATCAGATTGAATTCAGCGGTCCATATTATTGCTGCCTGGTTATCCACACCTCTGCAAGTCAGGTGCCGGAGGATATGAATGCCCAGCTTCTGGCAATGTCGGTAGACCGTCAGGCACAGGAACAGTTAGAAGAAAAGTGGCGGGCACAGCATTTCCCATATCTGGGCAATATGGTTTTTCTTGTCCAGCTTAAGAATGAAGGTGAAGTGACCGAGCTGACCGATGAATGTGACCGGTTCTGTAAATATGCCAAGCGTATCATCGGAGCGACCGTTACGGTCGGTGTGGGAGTCGTCTGCCGGAATCCGTATGATCTTGCCCGGTCGTACCATAGCGCCAAGGAAGCAGTATCGTACCGTGTTTTATATGGCGGTGCACGGGCAATCAATATCAATGAGATCAGCCCACAGAAGCGGAATCCAGAAGCGGTTGGAAGTGAAGACGACCTGACGTATCTGTTTAAGATGATCAGTCTTGGAACAGAGGAGGACATTAAAAAGGCAGTCGATGATTATCTGATGCATATGTTTACGAGTGGAAAGTCGCTGCAGAAGCATCATGTCGCAGTGATGGAACTCGTTAGTGCCTTGTACCGTTTCGCAGCCAATCATGATCTCGATATTTCGGATTCTACAGGGGAAGTCGGGGATGTCTATGGAAAGCTGACGAATATGGAAGCACCGGTGCTCGGTAAGTGGCTGCTTACTCTGTGCCTTTCCTTCCACGAGAAGATGGCAGATGACCGGAGTAATTCGACGAAGTCCCTGATCCGTAAGGCGAAGGAGTATATACATAGTAATTATAAAGAAGAAGGTTTATCACTGGATGATATCTGTGAGACACTTGGGGTATCGAATTCTTATTTTTCAAGTGTTTTTAAAAAAGAGACCGGGAATTCCTTTATCGGGTATCTGACGGAATACCGCATGGAAAAGGCAGCAAGGCTTCTGATCGAGACAAATGAGAAGAGTTATATGATCGCAAAGAGTGTCGGATATTCAGATCCGAATTATTTTAGCTATGTATTTAAGCGGCAGTATGGAGTATCACCTTCGAAGTACAGAACGGAGTATGCAAAAGTTGAAGAATAAAGTATCACGATGGTTGAAAAAGTTAAAACCGGGGGAAATCCAGTCTACGATCATGCTGGTATTTACCATGATCTCCGTGATTATCATGTTGGTTATGGGGATTGCAATGTATGCCCGCTTTTCGCGCTTTTCGTGGCAGGAGATCATGGACAGCACACAGAAGCTGATGGAACAGACCGGCGAGGGCATGGAAGACTATTTAGTCAATATGCGGCAGGTTTCGGATGCGGCTTATTATGATGTGATCAAGGAGCATGATTTTCGGGATCAGACAGACGATATCCACAGCGGCATGCAGCTTTTGTATGAAGCGAATAAGGATAAGCTGCG
>JALERL010000054.1 GCA_022764465.1 Lachnospiraceae bacterium
ATCGACAGGATGACCCAGTCGAGCTTAAAGACCTGGCTGCCATAGATGATCAGATAACCCAGACCGACTTTTGCGGCGATGAATTCGCCGATGATGACACCGACGAGGCAGAGCCCGATATTGACCTTCATAATGCTTAGAAGGGATGGGATGTTGCCGGGCAGCATGACTTTAAAAAGGACATCCCGCTTGCTGCCGCCGAGTGTTTTGACCAGCTTGATCTTTTCCGGATCCATTTCCATAAAGGCAGTATAGAGATTTAGGATCGAGCCGAAGATGGCAACCGACATGCCGGTGATGATGATCGTGCGGTAATTTGCACCCAGCCAGACGATCAAAAGCGGGGCAAGTGCAGACTTTGGCAGTGAGTTTAAGATGACAAGGTATGGTTCAAGTGTCTTTGACACCTTATCGCTCATCCAGAGCAGCGTCGTGATAAGCAGGGTACAGAGGCATACAAGAAAAAAGCTCATCAGTGTTTCAAATAAAGTGATTCCGATGTGTGTCAGAAGGCTGTTGTGAAGCAGCATATCGAAAAAGCAGCAGACCACACGGGAAGGACTGCTGAAGATAAAGGAATCAACGATACCAAGATCAGCCGTGACTTCCCACTGGATCAGAAAGAAAAGCAGGATCAGAACGCGTGCGATACGGATGCTTCGCAGATGTTTTTTTCGATGGTGCAGGTAAAGAGACTGGGCATTAGATGAACTGCTCATTGGATTCGAACTCCTTCCATATTTGATCAAAATAGTCTTTAAATGCGGCACAGTTCCGCTTTTCGATCGGGGAAAGACCCGGATCAAGCAGGATCGGGATACATGCCTTACAGGTGCCCGGACGTCTGCTTAAGACGAGCACCTGCGTACCCATGGAAATCGCTTCGGATAAGTCATGTGTAACGAGGATGGCAGTTTTGCCCTCGCGCCGGATGATTTTTCCAATATCGTCCGATACCTGTAATCTGGTTTGATAGTCGAGTGCGGAAAATGGTTCGTCAAGTAACAGCAGATCCGGTTTTAAGACCAGTGTACGGATCAGGGCGGCACGCTGGCGCATGCCACCGGATAACTCCGAAGGCTTTTTTTCTGCAAAGGCAGTCAGACCGTAGGTCTTTAAAAGACTGTCTGCATAGGCGATGGAGTCCGGTGTTAATTTAAGCTGGATCTCAAGCCCGAGCAGGATATTTTTTTTGATGCTTCTCCACTCGAACAGGTGATCCTTTTGCAGCATATAGCCGAAACAGTGATAGTCTTCGGGGCGGATCGGATGCTCTTTATAGCGGATTTCTCCGCTTTCCGGGGTGAGCAGACCGCAGATCAGGGAAAGCAGTGTGGATTTGCCGCAGCCGCTGGGACCGACGATCGCAAGAAAGTCCCCCTGATTGATCTGAAAGTTCATATTGGAAATGGCAGGTGTCTCGCCTGCCATGGAATGATAACTATAGGATACATGATTACATTCAAGTATAGGATTCATGGCGGACCTCACAGTGTTGTATGATAAGATGAATTTTTGTTCGTTATATAGTTATTTTATGGCAGCACAGACAAAAGGTGCGCTTTGCGGTTGTGAAAACAGGGAACATGCGCTACAATAGGCATATGAATGAGAATTATCAGAAGATATTGGAAAAGACAATCAGTGAACATCAGAAAAAGCAGGAGATCCCGACGCTGCTTTTGCACAGCTGCTGTGCACCATGCAGTTCTTATGTGCTTGAATATCTGTCCGAGTATTTCAAAATCACGGTTTTTTATTACAATCCGAATATTTACCCGGATGAGGAATACTATAAGCGCGTGAAGGAACAACAGGCGTTTATCGCACGTTTTCCGGCAAAGCATCCGATCTCTTTTATCGAAGGAGCGTTTGAAAAGGAACGCTTTTATGAGACGGTGAAGGGTTATGAACAGATCCGGGAAGGCGGAGAGCGGTGCTTCCGCTGCTACGAACTGCGGCTTCGTGAGGCGGCTGGGATAGCGAAAGAGCATGGCATGGATTATTTTACGACCACGCTTTCGATCAGTCCGATGAAGAATGCGGCGAAGTTAAATGAGATCGGTGGAAGGCTTGCCAGGGAGTATGGTGTTGCATATCTGTTTTCTGATTTTAAGAAGAAAAATGGTTATAAGCGTTCCGTAGAACTGTCACATAAATACGGCATGTACCGGCAGGATTATTGCGGATGCATATTTTCAAAGTGCGAAAGGGAGCAGGCGAATGAAGAAAAAAAACATTGTGAGAATCCATCTGTGTAGCATAGTATGTTTTCTTATCCTTACGCTGTATAGTCTGTCTGCTTACGGTGGTGAAAAAAACAGATATTGTGGAGAGGAAGCTTTCAAAAAGGAAATACAGGCGGTAGCCTCGAAGGGAACTTTTACAGGCAGGAGATCCGGCAGGATATATTATGTAGCGGTAAATGGAAAAAACAGCGGAAAAGGAACCAAGAAACATCCGTTTCGGACAATCGCATATGCAGTTTCTAAGCTGAAAAAGGGGGACACTTTATATATCCGGGGCGGTACTTACCGGGAACAGATCCGCATACCGGCTAAGATCTCCGGAAAAAAGAATGCATATATTATGATCGCCGGGGTTCCGGGAGAGAAAGTCTGGTTAAGCGGAAAAGGGAAAACGTCACCGACGCTGATGGAAGTTTGCGGATCGTCTTATCTTGTGATTCAGAATATCGGTATGAAGGCGGCACATGGGCAGGATGCATGCGGCATTAATGTAAGACCGGGCAGCCACCATATCGTGATACTGGATAATACCATACAGGATATCCGGGTGAAGAATCCACAAATACCGGATCACTGCTGTAATGCAGTTCTGTTATATGGCGACAGTGCCAAAAAAGAGATCCATGATGTCCTGCTGTACGGAAACCGGATCCATGACTGTACGACCGGCTGGGCAGAGTGTATCTCTGTGACAGGGAATGTCCGGAACGTGAACATTATCGGGAATACGATCAGACGAACCGGCAACATCGGTATAGATCTGTCCGGAAATTACGGATATTGCAGTGATCCGGCAAAGGACTTCCCAAGGGAATGTTATGTTGCAAAAAATCAGGTCAGTGAATGTCATTCACCGGTTGCGACGGCATACGGTATTTATGCGGATGGTGCAAGGAATGTAACCATTTACCGGAATACAGTGAAAAAATGTGATGGCGGCATTGAGGCAGGCGCAGAGCAGAAGCCAAAGAAGGATGTATACGCCACAAAGAATATTACCATCGAACAGAACACGATTCTGGATAATGCAGAGAATGCGATAACGGTGGGCGGTTATCAGACAGATTTAGGCTGGGTGAAAACGGTGAAGATCCGTCATAATATATGCAGGGAGAATGGCAGGGAAAATGCAATTTTGACCCTTGCAAAATGTGATGGTGTTGAAATCACGGACAATGTCTTTTACAATAGTAAGGGCAGTTCCGCTATTGTATATGCAGAATTTTCGGATAAATATACAAAAAACATTGTATTTCGCCGGAATTCTTATTATAATGGGCATGCAAAAAATAAAACCAATTTTGTGTATCAGGGCAGAACCTATACAAAGTTTGAACAATGGAAAAAGACCGTAGGAAAAGCTACGGGACAATATCGAAAAGAGAAATAAAAAGCGAGGATAAGAACATGGCACAGTTATGGGGTGGACGTTTCACCAAGGAAACCGATCAGTTGGTATACAATTTTAATGCATCTATTTCATTTGACCAGAAGTTCTATAAGCAGGACATTCAGGGAAGCATCGCACATGTATGTATGCTTGGAAAACAGGGAATTCTGACGAAGGAAGAGATGCAGGCAATTGTAAAGTGTCTGCATGAGATCGAACAGGATGTGGAAAGCGGTAAGTTAGAGATCACGAACGAATACGAAGATATTCACAGCTTTGTAGAGGCGAATCTGATCGACCGCTTAGGCGATACCGGTAAGAAGCTGCATACCGGACGAAGCAGAAATGACCAGGTGGCACTTGATATGCGTCTGTATACCAGATTAGAGGTGCTTTATACCGATGAATTATTAGAGGAGCTTCTTGAGACGATCCTTAAGATCATGGAAGAGAATACAGAGACGATCATGCCGGGCTTTACACATCTACAGAAGGCACAGCCGATCACAGTAGCACATCATATGGGTGCATATTTTGAGATGTTTAAGCGTGACAGAAGCCGCTTATATGACATCTTTAAGCGTATGAATTACTGTCCGCTGGGTTCAGGCGCACTTGCAGGAACAACCTATCCGTTAGACCGTGACTATACGGCACAGCTCATGGGCTTCTATGGACCGACCTTAAACAGTATGGATGGTGTTTCCGACCGTGATTATCTGATCGAGTTCTTATCTGCATTATCCACGATCATGATGCACTTAAGCCGTTTTTCCGAAGAGATCATTATCTGGAATTCAAATGAGTACAAGTTTGTAGAGATCGACGACAGCTACAGCACCGGCAGCAGTATCATGCCACAGAAGAAGAACCCGGATATTGCCGAATTAGTACGTGGTAAGACCGGCCGTGTGTACGGTGCACTTGTTTCCCTGCTTACGACGATGAAGGGGATTCCGCTTGCATACAATAAGGATATGCAGGAGGATAAGGAGCTGTCCTTCGACGCGATCGACACGGCAAAGGGATGTCTGGCACTGTTTAAGGGCATGCTTGCAACCATGAAGTTTAACAAGGAGCAGATGCGAAAGAGCGCGAACCATGGATTTACAAATGCAACCGATGCAGCGGATTATCTGGTAAATCACGGTGTTCCGTTCCGCGATGCCCATGGAATCGTTGGACGGATCGTATTATACTGCTTAGATAAGAAGATCGCGATTGATGATATGTCCTTAGAGGAGTTAAAAGCGATCAGTCCGGTATTCGAAGAGGATATTTATGATGCAATCTCTATGGAGACCTGTGTCAACAAGCGTCTGACCATTGGCGCACCGGGTAAGGAAGCCATGGAAAAAATCATTGCCTTAGAAAAGGAATATCTGAAGGAGAACCACGACAAAGACTGGTTTGAACTGGATGAGCAGATCCTGCTGTAATCCTCGTTTGGAATAAGAAAACACCAAAATTGGTACATATGTATAAGAAAGAAGCAATTCACATGGTATTTTTTGATAAAATGTGAATTGCTTTTTTGATGCAAATCCTTTAATATATGTAACAGAAAGACAGTTGTGCGCGCGAAACGGACAGAAAAAGGCATATGTTTCGGAATATACTTGTAGGCGGACAGCGGAAAATGAAGGAGATTGCAAAATGAGTGACAAGTTAAGAGTTGGTATTTTAGGCGGAACAGGTATGGTAGGACAGAGATTTATCTCTTTATTAGAGAATCATCCATGGTTTGAGGTGACTACAATCGCTGCCAGCCCAAGAAGTGCAGGAAAGACATATGCAGAAGCAGTTGGGGATCGTTGGAAGATGGATACTCCAATGCCGGAAGCAGTGAAGAATATTGTTGTAAAAAATGTAAATGAAGTAGAAAACGTTGCATCTGAGGTTGACTTTGTATTCAGTGCCGTTGATATGACAAAGGATGAGATCAAGGCAATCGAGGAAGCATATGCAAAGACAGAGACACCGGTTGTTTCCAATAACAGTGCACACCGCTGGACACCGGATGTACCAATGGTAGTTCCGGAGATCAATCCGGAGCATATGAAAGTCATCGAGTTCCAGAAGAAGAGACTTGGAACCACCAGAGGATTCGTAGCTGTAAAGCCAAACTGCTCCATCCAGAGTTATGCACCGGTATTAACAGCCTGGAAAGAGTTCGAACCATATGAGGTAGTAGCAACTACTTATCAGGCAATTTCCGGAGCTGGCAAGACCTTCAAGGAATGGCCGGAAATGGTTGGAAATATTATCCCATACATCGGTGGCGAGGAAGAAAAGAGTGAGAAAGAGCCACTTCGTATCTGGGGCGAGATCAAAGACGGCGTGATCGTTCCGGCAACATCACCGGTAATTACCTGTCAGTGTATCCGTGTACCGGTATTAAACGGACATACCGCTGCTGTATTTGTAAAGTTCAAAAAGAAACCAACCAAAGAGCAGTTAATTGAGAAGTTAGTAAATTACAGCGGAGTACCACAGGAGTTACAGCTTCCAAGTGCACCAAAGCAGTTTATCCAGTACTTAGAAGAGGATAACCGTCCACAGGTTGCATTAGATGTAAACTTTGAAAACGGAATGGGCGTCAGCGTCGGACGTCTTCGTGAAGATACCGTATATGACTGGAAGTTCGTAGGATTATCCCACAACACCGTACGTGGTGCTGCAGGTGGAGCAGTTCTCTGCGCAGAGTTATTAAAAGCACAGGGTTATATCACAGCAAAATAAATCCGGTCAGATAAAACTATTAGAAAATAATGTAAGCAGTCTGGAAATAAAATCCGGACTGCTTTTTAGTTGCCCGTAAAATTATATAATGATATAATAAAAGCATTGAGACGTGCCAAAGCATAAACGGATAAACTGCTTGTGCTTGCACAAAAGCATTTATCCGTTTGTGATTTGATAGGGCGAAAGCCCGATAGCGAGATGAAGCGAAGTGAAATCGAGCGATAGCACGTCGGGAGTGTAGAGTATGATATGCCAGAGTGAAAGCCCGATAGCGAGATGGAACGAAGCAGAATCGAGCGATAGCACGTCGGGAGTGCGGTGTATGATATGCCAGGGCGATAGCGAGATGAAGCGAAACAGAATCGAGCGACAGCATGTCGGGAATGCGGTGTATGAAAATAATATATGGAGGTGAGACAATGATCATCCGGACAGCAGAATTAAAGCGTCTCGAAGAACTGTATGCAAAGAGCGGCAACCAGCTTGTGATTTTATATGGACGGGAAAATAGTGGAAAAGAGCAGTTACTTCGTCTTTTTACAAAGGAAAAGAAGATATTTTATTACCGTGCCAGACAGGCTTCTGCATCGGAACAGCTCATCCAGATGGGGCGGGAAGTCGAGCAGAAGTATCAGATTCATTTGGCAGCGTATAGTTATGAGGAATATTTTAAGCGTGTGCGGAGTGGAGATGCCAGTAAGCTAGTGGTGGTCATTGATGAATTTTCCTATATTGCGAAAAAGGATGATACCTTTTTAAAGGCAGTGATACAGTTAAAAGATAAAAGGCTTTATCCGGGACCGGTTTTTATCATCTTAGCCAGTTCTTCTATTGTATGGACAGAGCATGATGCGGCTGAATTGTTTGCACCATATCAAAAGAAGATCACGGAACGCATCCGGTTAGATGACGTACACTTTTTAGATGTGGTACGCAACTTCCCGGACTATACGACCAGACAGTGCGTGGAAGTATATGGAGTCTTAGGTGGTGTGACAGGGTATCTGTCACGTTGGAATGGAAAAAGGGACTTAAAAGAGAATATCTGCCGGAACATCTTAAGCCCGACCGGTTTTCTGTATCAGGAGGCAGAGCATTATCTTGGTCTGGAACTGCGGGAACTGTCCTTATATAATACGATTCTTGGCGCGATTGCGGCCGGGAATCAGAAGTTGAACGATCTGTTTCATTATACTGGATTTTCGAGGGCGAAGATCAGTGTCTATATGAAGAATCTGATGGAATTTGATGTGATCGAAAAGGTCGTGTCCTTTGACACCGGTGGCTGGGAAAATGCGAAAAAGGGTGTTTACCGGATTAAAAACACGTATCTGAATTTCTGGTTTAGGTTTGTATATCCATACCTTTCCGACTTGTATCAGTTAAGTGCGGAAGAATTTTACAATCTGCATATTGCAGGGAATCTGGATGCATATCTGAACCAGTATTTTATACAGGTATGCAGAGAGTATTTAGAACTTTTAAACATGATCGGCAGACTGCCGCTTCAGTTACATCGGATTGGAACATGGGTTGGCAAGCAGGGAACAATCGATATCATTGCACAAAACAGTGTGCGGGAAAGTGTGGTCGGACTCTGCAACTGGGCAAAGCCGGAACTTACCATGGACGATTGCAGGAAGTTAGAGGAGAGTATGAAAAAGGCAAAGATTTCTGCAAAATATTATTATCTCTTTTCTGCAACCGGATTTGAAGCTGCACTGGTGGAGCATGCGAAGGAAGATGCACGTTATGTGCTGGTCGATATGACAGAATTATAAGCAGGAACAGGGAAGGAGAATTCCTCTGTGGGAAAGAAACTGATTATTACCGAGAAGCCGTCGGTTGCACAGGAATTTGCACGGGTATTTCAGGTAACGGGAAGAAAAAACGGATATATAGAAAATGCAGACTATGTGATCACCTGGTGTGTCGGACATCTGGTTGAGATGGTATATCCGGAAAGCTATGACAGCAGATATAAGAAGTGGCGGCTGGAGGATCTCCCTTTTTTGCCGGCAGATTATAAATATGGCGTTATTGATAATGTAAAACAGCAGTATGAAGTGGTATATCATATGCTGCACAGAGAAGATATTGATACTGTCTACTGGGCAGGCGATGCCGGAAAAGAAGGACAGGTCATCGAAGAAAACATCCGTATGTATGGCGGGGTACGTGAAGGCATGACGGAACTGCGTGTCTGGATCGATTCACAGACGGAAGAAGAGATCCGGCGTGGAATCGAGGAAGCAAGACCGATGTCGGATTATGCGAATCTTGGAAAGTCCGGGATCATGCGTTCCATTGAAGATTATGCCATGGGTATTAATTTTTCCCGTGCCATGTCCGTAAAATACGGAAATATGTTAAATGATGCGGCAGGAACACATTCCTATACCGCGATCGCCGTTGGACGCGTGATGACCTGTGTGCTTGGTATGGTAGTCATCCGGGAGCGTGAGATCCGTAACTTTGTGGAAACACCGTTTTACCGTGTAACAGGAAGCTTCTGTGATCAGGCGATTGAAGGGGAATGGAAGGCAGTAGAAGGCTCGAAATACTTTGAATCCCCACTTCTGTATAAGGAAAACGGATTTAAGAAGGAAGAGGACGCCAGAGCACTGATCCATTATCTGAAGGAGCAGGAGGCAACGGTTGCTTCTATGGAAAAAGGAAACAGCCGGAAAAAAGCACCATTGCTTTTTAACCTCGCAGAGCTTCAGGCAGAGTGTGCAAAGCGATTTAAAATCAGCCCGGATGAGACGCTGCAGGTGGCACAGGATCTCTATGAGAGGAAGCTTACGACCTACCCGAGAACAGATGCGAGGGTATTATCAAGTGCAGTCGCAAAGGTGATCGGTAAGAACTTAAACCGCTTAAATGGCTACGAGCCGACAAAAGCATTTACGGAGAAAATTTTAAAAGAGGGAAGCTACCGGAATATTGCAAGAACTGCCTATACAGACGACAGCAAGGTCACCGATCATTATGCGATCATTCCGACCGGGCAGCTGACCGAGTTAAAGTCCTTAAATGAGTTACAACGTAAGGTCTATGATCTGATCGTCCGCAGATTTTTAAGTATTTTTTATCCGCCGGCATTGTATCAGACGGTAAAGCTTACGATCCAAATGGGTGAGGAACGGCTGTTTGCATCTGCAAAAATCTTAAAAGATCCCGGCTTTTTAGAAGTTACCGGTAAGACGACAGACGAAAAAGAGAATACCGGAAAGGATGGAGAACAAAAGGAAAGTCCGCATCTGTTAGAATTAGCAGACCGGCTGAAAAAGGGAGATGTGCTTTCGGTGGATGAGCTGATGATCCGTGAGGGAAAGACCTCTCCACCGAAGCGGTACACCTCCGGTTCTATGGTGCTTGCGATGGAGAATGCAGGACAGCTGATTGAAGACGAGGAACTCCGTGCGCAGATCAAGGGCTCCGGAATCGGAACATCTGCGACGCGTGCAGAGATCATCCGCAAGCTGGTAAGGATCGGATATATCAATCTGAATAAAAAGTCGCAGGTCTTATCACCGGAGCGGCTTGGTGAAATGATCTATGAAGTCGTGGATATGACAGTTCCGGCACTGTTAAATCCGAAGATGACGGCATCCTGGGAAAAAGGCTTAGATGGCATCACGAAGGGAACGGTACAGTTTGAAGATTACCGGGCAAAATTAGAGGACTTTATCCGCAAGGAGACGGTTTCGATCATTGGAAAAGATCTAAAGGAGCCAATCCTAAAAAAGATCCAGCCATTTACCGGAAAAAATGCGAGAGGAGCGGCGGCACGAAGAAAGATCGGAGCACTCTGTCCGCTTTGTGGCGGTGAAGTGGAAACGACTCCGTTTGGTTATGGCTGCAGCAATTATAAGAAGGATGGAAGCGGCTGTGGCTTTTCCATTGGTACAATTGCCGGAAAGGACTTAGAGGAAGAGGATGTAAAGGCACTTTTGACCGAAGGGCATACCGGGGTGCTAAGTGGCTTTGTATCGAAGTCGAAAAAGAAGTTTTCAGCCGCATTACGGTTAAAGCGGGAGGAAGAAGGAACACCATCGATCGTATTTGATTTTTCACAGAATGAGCCGGAGATTGTCGAAGGTGTCACCTGTCCGGTCTGTGGCGGCAGTATCGAAAAGACAGTCTTTGGTTATGGATGCAGTAATTATAAAAGGGATGGAAGCGGCTGCCAGTTTTCGATTGGAAAGATCGCAGAACGAAGCTTAAAGGAAGAGGAACTGCGGGAACTTTTAACGAAGGGACGGACCGGTCCACTGCGTGGTTTTACCGGGAAAAACAAAAAAAAGTTTCAGGCATCACTGGTACTTACCGATACCGAAGATGGAAAGAAGCAGATCAGCTTTGATTTTTCACAGAATGAACCGGAGATCATTGAGGGCGTCAAGTGTCCGATGTGTGGCGGTCAGATCCAGATTACATCCTTTGGCTATGGCTGCATGAACTATGCACCCGGTCAGCCGGACAGTTGCCCGTTTGCGATCGGTAAGCTTGCCGGGAAGGACTTGAATGTCACGCAGGTCAAGGATCTTCTGACGAAGGGGCGGACAGGTACGATCCGTGGATTTACCTCTAAGACGAAAAAGAAGTTCGATGCCTGCATTGCGCTTGGGAAAAACGAAGAGGGAAAGATAGTCTTAAAATTTGACTTTGAACATGTAGAGGCGAAGAAATTAAAAGACGTCAAGTGCCCGATCTGCGGCGGAGATATTGTGCAGACACCGTTTGGCTATGGCTGTGCCAATTATTCGAAGGATGATCCGGACAGCTGCAAGTTTTCAATCGGTAAGATTGCAAGTGTGAAGCTAAAGGAAGCACAGGTGAAGGAACTTTTAATCCGTGGAAAGACAGGAGTGATCGAGGGATTTGTGGCAAGAACCGGTATGAAGTTCGATGCACCGCTGAAGCTGACCCCGGAGGGACAGATCACATTTGACTTCCCGGAAAAGCCAAAGCCGGTAGAAACCAAGCTCAAATGTCCAAAATGCGGTCTTTCCTTAAAAAAGAGCCAGTGGTATTATGAATGTGAATGCGGCTTTAAGATTTCTCATACGATTGCAAAGGTGGAACTGTCCGAAGAGATTATGGAAGAACTTTTTACGACAGGGAAGACGAAAGCAAAGGTAACCGGATTCACTTCAAGAGCCGGTAATACGTTTGATACCTGCCTGAAGTTTGAGGACGATAAGATCTCGTTTGATTTTGATAATCCGGGGGAAGCGGAACCTGATAAAGAAAAGGCAGATCAGGAACCGGCAGAACAAATTTTTGAAAGTGAACAAGTGTATCAGATGTTTGAGCAGGCCGGCCAACCGGAAGACCGGGTACAACCTGACATAGAGCAAAATAATTCAGAAAGAGAAGAGAGGAACAACGAAAATGGAACAGTGTAAAATTGAAAATCTTTATGACTTAAATGAGACGATCGCAGCAAAGTTGTTTGAGGGAGTAACTTATCCATGGGAAGTGCTTGCAAAGATCAGTGACTTTATTGTGGAACTGGGCAATACCTTAGACCCGGAGAAGTTTGAGAAGCGTGGCGAAAATGTCTGGGTGGCAAAGTCTGCAAAGGTCGCACCGACTGCATTCTTAAACGGACCGGTCATTATTGATGAGGACGCAGAGGTACGTCACTGTGCATTTGTACGTGGCAATGCGATCGTAGGAAAGGGTTCGGTTGTCGGTAACTCCACAGAGCTTAAGAACGTTGTGATCTTTAATTCGGTACAGGTTCCGCATTACAACTATGTCGGAGATTCCATTCTTGGCTATAAGTCCCATATGGGTGCAGGATCGATCACATCGAATGTGAAGTCTGATAAGACACTCGTCGTGGTAAAGGATGGAAAGGAAGAGATCGCAACCGGCTTAAAGAAGTTTGGCGCAATGTTAGGCGATCATGTAGAGGTCGGCTGTAATTCCGTCTTAAATCCGGGAACAGTCATTGGAAGAAATACCAACGTGTATCCATTATCGATGGTACGTGGTGTCGTACCGGCTGATTCGATTTATAAGAACCGCAACGAAGTGGTAACAAAGGCATAGATCAGTCTCACGAATAAAAATACAATTATTTGTATAAAAATAATTGACAAACAGAAGCGGATATACTATTGTATTAAGTGAATAATACAGTAATATATCCGCTTTTTTATAATGAAACAGACGGATATGGAACTCATGGGAGTGAATTACAATTTTTACATGGATGTTTGTGTCTATGTGCACCTGACACAAGAGGCCTATGCAAAGAGGTGCACAGAAATGGGGATTTATATGTTAGAAGTACAGAATTTGTCGAAAAAGTATGGAAAAAATCTTGCCGTGGATCATGTGAGCTTTACGATCCCGGATGGCTGTGTAGGTATTCTGCTCGGACCAAACGGTGCCGGAAAGTCTACGATCATCAAAAGCATTGCCGGACTGCTGCGTTATGAGGGCGGTGTCGGGATCGAAGGCATCCCGTCGAGAAAAGTAGAAGCCAAAAAGATTTTTGCTTACGTGCCGGAGATGCCTGCAATGTTTGATGCACTGACGGTAAGGGAACATATCGAATATATCAGACGCGCTTATAACAGTCCGATCACGGATGAAGAGATTGAGCAGCTGTTACGCCGGTTTGAATTAGATGACAAACAGGATAAGCTTGGCAATGAATTATCTAAGGGTATGATGCAGAAGGTCAGTATCTGCTGTGCACTTGCCATCGAGCCAAAGGTAATCTTATTAGATGAGCCGATGGTCGGTCTTGATCCGGCAGCGATCAAGGAACTGAAGGAGGTTGTTTTAGAACTGAAGGAAGCCGGCACAACGGTTTTGATCAGTACCCATATGCTTGAGATGGTAAAAGATCTGTGGGATGTGATGTTTGTCATGGAAAAGGGTAAGATCATCGGATCTTATACGAAGGAAGAGGCAAAGGATCAGGACATTGAAGCATTATTCTTTGAGATGACAGGTGGTGAAAAGCATGAGTAGTCTTGCATATTTATACCGGACCTCCATGAAAAATAAGATCAAAAAGGCATTAAAGCGTCCGGCTACTTATATTGCCGCAGTCTTTATTCTCTTTTATATTGTGATGATCTATGTCAGCATGGGAAGTATTGTCATTGATTTTGGTGTTGATAATCCGAAGGGACTTGCAACGATTCTGTCCCTGTTGGTTTTTTATCTGATCCCGGCAGATATGCTCGCTTACATCAAGCGTAAGGGGGTCATTTTCCAGAAGGCAGATGTACATTTTATTTTTCCGTCACCGGAGAATCCGAAAAGAGTACTGTTAGCGGCCGGAATGCGTTCCTTTATCACAACTGCAATTGCCGCTGTACTGGCACTGATGTTCGGACTCATTTACTTCCATGTACCACCGGTACGCATGGTCGGCTATATGCTGTTTCTGATGGTCTTACAGAATCTGTTAGAGGGCAGTATCATGGTCATCTGCTATGCAAATGAGACGATCCCGGATCAGTTTTTTACCGTACTGAAGTACATTTTCTATGTGCTGATGTCGGTATTTGCACTTGTTGCGGTTTACCTGTTATGGAAAAAGGGCGCACACTTAAATGTGCTGACGGAGTATATACAGCTTCCGGTGATCCAGCTGATCCCATTAGTCGGATGGGCGATCGCAGTTACACAGTTTATTCTGACCGGCCCGACCTTATGCAACGTGATCTGTCTGGTGTTATACCTGCTTACGATCTTTGTTTTATTCTGCTATGCAAGAAAAATGACCTGTACCGGTGCATATTACGAGGATGCCATGAGCTTTGCGGAGGAATTTGCCATCCGTAAGGCAAGGGCACAAAAGGGAGAAGTATCAACCGGAAAAAAGAAAAAATACTTAAAAAAAGCTTCGATCGAATACAAAGGCGTCTACGGAAAAGCCATTTTTTACCGGCAGCTTCTGGAATATAAGAAGAACCGCTTTTTTATCTTTGGCTGGAACAGCCTGCTTTGTCTCGGAATCGGTATTGTGATTGCGGTCGTAGGAGTACGGGGCGTGTTTGATGAATTCGGAGCAGGAAAGGTATTTGCCATCCCGGCAGTTGTTTCTTATATTCTTTTCATTTTCAGTGGTTATGCAACGAAGTGGTCGAAGGAGTTAGAGAATCCATATACCTTCCTTATCCCGGACAGCGGCATCCATAAGCTTTGGTATGCAACGAAGGTAGAGCATATCCGTTCACTGGTTGATGGCTGCCTGATCACGCTCCCGGGAGCGGTTGCACTCGGCCTTAGCCCGGTGATCACGATCCTTACGGTACTGCTTTATATGTGCCTGATTGCAAATAAGCTGTATCTGAACATGTTATCGGATGCCCTGCTTGGAAAAATGCTTGGCTCAACTGCAAAGAGCTTCCTGCGTGTCCTGTTACAGGGCTTTGTCATCCTGATCGGAATCGTTGCGGCAGCAATCGGTGGAATTGCGCTTGGTGTAGAGGCAGGATTCTTCCTGATGATATTGATCGTAACCGTGATCACACTGGCAGCGGCACTTGGTGCATCGATTTCCTTTGAACGGATGGAGAGCTTAGATTAGGAAAAAATCGACATTTCCTCTAGACTCTAAATTCATCAAGTGTAGAAATTACTAGAAAAAATATAAAAAATGTTATTTACACTTGATGAATCCAAAAAAATGTGCGAAAATAGTTGCAGTATGTTAAATGTCTAACAAAGCTATTTTAACATGAGGTATATTTATTTTTGAAAGGAGTCTTACAATGATTTACACACAGGAAGTTCAAAACATGTGTCCGGTTGCTAAAGGTGCTAAGCACGAGCCGGCTCCAATCCCAGAAGAAGGAAAATGGGTACATTCTAAAAAAATCGAAGATATTTCTGGTTTTACACACGGTGTAGGCTGGTGTGCTCCACAGCAGGGTGCATGTAAGCTTTCATTAAATGTAAAAAACGGTGTGATCGAAGAAGCACTGGTTGAGACAATCGGATGTTCCGGTATGACACATTCTGCAGCTATGGCAGCAGAGGTTTTACAGGGTAAAACAATTCTTGAAGCATTAAATACAGACCTTGTATGTGATGCTATCAATACAGCAATGAGAGAGCTGTTCTTACAGATCGTTTATGGTCGTACACAGTCTGCTTTCTCTGATGACGGACTTGCAGTAGGTGCCGGTCTTGAAGATTTAGGAAAAGGACTTCGTTCCCAGGTTGGTACAATGTACGCAACAAAGGAAAAGGGTGTTCGTTACCTTGAGATGGCAGAAGGCTATGTAACAGGTATCGCACTTGACGCTGACAACGAAGTTATCGGATATCAGTTCGTTTCTCTTGGAAAAATGACTGACTTCATCAAAAAGGGTGATGATCCTAACACAGCTTGGGAGAAAGCTAAGGGACAGTATGGTCGTGTTGATGATGCAGTTAAGATCATTGACCCAAGACAAGAGTAATTGAAAGGAGAGAAACGAAAATGGCATTATTTGAATCATATGAAAGAAGAATTGACCAGATCAATTCTGTATTAAATAGTTATGGAATCAGCTCCATCGAAGAAGCTGAAAAAATTACAAAAGATGCTGGATTAAATGTTTACGATCAGGTTAAAAAGATTCAGCCTATCTGTTTTGAGAACGCATGCTGGGCATACACAGTAGGTGCAGCAATCGCTATCAAAAAGGGAGCTGTAAGAGCTGCTGATGCTGCTGCAGCAATCGGTGAAGGTCTTCAGGCTTTCTGTATTCCGGGTTCTGTTGCTGACCACAGAAAAGTAGGTTTAGGACATGGTAACCTTGGAAAAATGTTATTAGAGGAAGAGACAGAGTGTTTCTGCTTCTTAGCAGGACATGAGTCATTTGCAGCTGCTGAAGGTGCAATCGGTATCGCTGAGAAGGCAAACAAAGTTCGTAAAAAGCCATTACGTGTTATCTTAAACGGACTTGGAAAAGATGCAGCACAGATCATTTCCCGTATCAATGGATTTACATTCGTTGAGACAAAGTACGATTACAAAGAAGCAAAATTAAACATCGTATATGAGAAGCCATATTCAAACGGACTTCGTGCAACTGTAAAATGTTACGGTGCAGACGACGTTCAGGAAGGTGTTGCAATCATGCATCATGAGAACGTAGGTGTTTCCATTACCGGTAACTCTACAAACCCAACACGTTTCCAGCATCCTGTAGCAGGTACATACAAGAAGGAATGTATCGAGCAGGGTAAGAAATACTTCTCTGTAGCATCCGGTGGTGGTACAGGACGTACCTTACATCCAGATAACATGGCTGCAGGTCCTGCTTCCTATGGTATGACAGATACAATGGGACGTATGCATTCTGATGCACAGTTCGCAGGTTCTTCTTCCGTACCGGCTCACGTAGAGATGATGGGTCTGATCGGAATGGGTAACAACCCAATGGTTGGTGCTACTGTAGCAGTTGCAGTTTCCATTGAGGAAGCTCACAAGGCAGGAAAGTGCTAATTAAGAGATTGAAGTAACCAGAAGGTAGATATTCCGTATCCAGGGTATCTACCTTTTCTTATAGACTGCAAGAAGGAGCATTCGAAAACAGAGTGATAGGAGTAAAATGAGCGATAGAAATGAGTTTGGAGATGAATTGTTTGATCTGCTGGCAAAGGTATTAAACAGCACGGCAAATCGTGAAGTATTCGACAGCATACGCGGAGAATACGGGCTTCTCTGGCATCTTGCAACGATAGGAAGACCGGTATCGGTTGGCGAACTGGCAGAGTATATGCAGGTGGTACCGGGGAGAATGACCGATATACTGAAGAATCTGGAAAAAAAGGGATTTGTCCTGCGTCATAGAAGTGAAGAAGACAAGCGTATTGTTATGGTATCCTTACTGGAAAAAGGAAAAGAGGAAGCAATGCGGCGGCGTCAGTATATCCATGAAAAGTTTAAAGGGATCAATGAAGTTTTCAGTTTAGATGAGCAGAAAGAATTGATACATTTGTTAAATATGCTGCTTACTTTTACAAAATAAGGCGTATAATTGTCAAATACTTCGCATTGCGAATTATTTTCGGAGTGCTATAATAAAAGAAACTGATACAAATGGCATTGGGAACGAAAAATCGTTCTTTTTTTCAAAACATATATTTCGCATTACGAAATATATAGAGGGGGAGAAAATGATTACATTTAATAACACAAAAACAATCTATGATCTGGTAAAGCGCGTTGGTATGGAGTTTGAAAACAATGTATTTATCCGGTATGAAAAGGATGACATCATCTACGAGAAGGGGTATGGAACGTTTTCCTTAGATACGATGGCAATGGCTGCTTATACCGAAAGACAGAATCAGAAGTTTACACATCCGGTACATATTGCACTGTTAGGAAAGTGTGGATATGAATACATTACAGTATTACTCGGAGCTCCGTGTGCAGGAGGAGTTTCCTATCCGGTTGATATCCAAAGCAGTAATGAAGTACTGGTGGAGAATCTGACCAAGGCAGATATTGATATTGTTTTTTATGACCGTGATTTTACTTCACAGGTCAATTATCTGAAAGAGAATTGTCCGTTTATTAAAAAATATATCTGTTTACAGAGTGTAAAAAATGTACGGACAGTTCCGCAGATCCAGAAGGAATATCGTGGGAAAACGGTTCAGAATCTTCCGAAGCCGAAGGACTGCGCAATGCTCATTTTTACATCCGGAACGACAGGTCATGGAAAGGGCGTGATGCTTTCCCATGCAAACATCATTGACAATATGTTTTGTACCGATGGCTTTCAGGATGTTTGTCTGAATGTACTTCCGATCAATCATATTTTCTGTATCAGCAGTGACATTATGCTGGTTCTTCGTTACGGATCTACGCTCTGTCTCTGTGATGATCTGAAAAAAATGTTCTATTATATAAAGCTTTTCCAGCCAACTGCCATGCGAGTGGTACCGATGATGGCAAAAATGTTTGTAAACAGAGTGACGATCATGCAGGAAAAGAATCCAAAGTTATCCCTGATGGATGTAAAGGCACAGGTACTTGGACCCCGCATGAAGCGTTTGATCAGTGGCGGAGGATATTTGTCACCGGATCTTGCCAGATCCCTAATGGATCTTGGAATCACGGCGGCACAGGGGTATGGAATGTCAGAATGTTCACCGAAGATCTCTGTTCCGGATTATGAGAGAACCGATAAATTAGATTCTGTTGGTCATCTGGTTACAGGCTGTGAGGTACGGATTGTGGATCAGGAGATTCAGGTAAAGAGTCCGTCCGTCATGATGGGCTATTATAATGATCCAGAACTGACAGCGGAAGCAATAACAGAAGATGGATGGCTGAAAACAGGTGATCTTGGTTATGTTGATGAAGATGGATTTTTATATCTGAATGGACGAAAGAAGAACCTGATTATTTTATCCAACGGCGAGAATGTATCCCCCGAAATGATCGAAAACAGATTTGACAAGGATGTGTTGATTGCGGATATTGTTGCTTATGGGCAGGGTGACAGGATCGTTGCAGAGGTATATCCGAATTATGAATATGCACAGACAAACGGCTGTACGGATATTCCTTCTAAGGTCAAAGAGATTGTTGCCCTGAGGAATCAGGAGCTTCCGACTTATGCACAGATTGCAGATGTCACGGTCAGGGAACATCCATTTCCGAAAACTGCATCAAAGAAAATCATCCGTTCTAAATTCTTTGAAGAGAAGAAAAAACAGGAGCAGAAGGAATCCGTACGCAGACTTCCGGAAAACCCGGTTCAAAGACAGCTTTTTGAGATCGTCTCCAGTGTGCTCGGACATAAGAATTTTGGTATTGATGATGACTTTGGCAAAGCCGGACTCGATTCCCTTGGATCGACCTTATTGATTGCAGATCTTTCGGATGAACTGGGACTCGATGTCAACTTTGCAACGCTGATGGAGCACAAGACGATTCTTGGTCTGGAACAGTTGCTGAAGGAACAGACAGATGAGGCAAAGATCGATCTGTCTGTGCGTGAAGTGTACCCACTTACCGGACTCCAGAAGTATTTTGCATATGTAATTCCGGAGAATACAACGGGCAATCTGCCATTTGCCTTCCGCTTAGATAAGAAGATCGATCTGCTGCGTTTAAAAGCAGCCTGCTATCAGGTCTTAGATGCACATTCCGGTCTGAAGGGAATCATCAGACCGGACGAACAGGGGTATTACGCGTTATACCGGGATGATACAAGAGTGATCGATATTCCGGTGAAGCAGGTATCAGACGATGAAGTGGCAGAGCTGATGCAGAAGCTGATCGTACCATTTACTTATCGTGAAACGGATGATCTTGTACATATTTATCTTTTTAAAGGGCAGGAATATCACTATATTTTCTTTGATGTCGCGCATATCATGGGAGATGGTGTGACCATGAACATCCTGATGGAAGATCTGAACAGGGCATATGCAGGAGAAGCATTAGAGACAGAAAAATATACCGCATATGAGTATGCATTAGAAGAACATGAGCGTGCAGCCATGGGCATTACCGAACGTGATATCCGGTATGTGGCAGGGCTTATGAACGGAGTGAAAATGAATCGTTCCATCCTGAATAAAACGAAGAAAGAGGATATGCGCATGCCACATAACGGTGTGCTTCGTAAGACCTTCGACCGTCTGCCGCGGAAGGAACTTCTTTATTATGGGAAAAAACACGGAGTTTCGGAAAATGCAGTCTTTATCAGTGCATTTAATTATTGTATCAGCCTATTTAGTGATGAAAAGGATGTTTTTTGTACATCGATCCATAGCGGTCGTACAGATGGACGCTGGAACCGTCTGGCAGGATGTCTGTTTGAAACCTATTATTGCAGATATACACAGATACCGCATGAAAAGACCTATGATCTGATCACTAAGACAGGACAACAGATCATGAAAACAATGGAATGTGTGACTTCCTGTAACCGGGAAGGAGAAATGTTTATCCAGTTTCAGGGAGATATTTTGGAGACACCACAGATCGGCGGGCTGCCGACAGAACGAATCCGGGTACAGCTCGATTCCCTTCCGTTTCATCTTCAGATCATGTATAACGAATGGGGCTATTATTACGAACTCCGTTATTGGGAGAACCGGTTTGACCGTGATGTCTTAGAAGTGTTTATGACATGCTATGAATCTGTGCTGCTTGCGATGCTTGAGGAGACATCCGTGCGTAAGTTGAAACGCCATATGCCGGAAGAAGTCTATCCAAGCCGTTATACGATAGAGGCGGGAAAGCTCAATCAGGCGGCGGGTTATACGTTAGTTCCGGATGTGGATGAAGATCAGCTTTTGCGTGTTTATGTATTAGATGATGACCTGAATAAGAAGCCGTATGGTGCATGGGGACAGTTTTATATCATGAACTTCCAGCCGGAAAGTTATACAGATGTCGGACCATATCCATTTGGACCGGGTGTTGTCTACCAGACAGGAGTGACCGCAAGAATTCTGCCGGACGGAAGCCTTGATTTTTTGGAAAAAGCAGGACGTACCGTTGTAACAGATGGCGGCAATGGACGCAGGTTCTTTGATCTTGCATTAGCGGAGGAGCATCTGATGGCAAGACCTGAAATTGCAAAAGCATACTGCTATATGTTATATGATCCGACGGTTCATGATATGGTCTTAAAAGCAGAGATAGAGACTGCACCGGGTGTGAACCCTGCGGACGTTGACATCGAAGGACTACGGAAGGAGCTCATACAGGAATATGGAGAAATGTTATGTCCGAAGTATGTGGAACTAGTGTGAAAAATAAGATTTTTCACACGCAAGATTTGTGCTTGGGCACAAACTTGATATGTGCAAAAAGTAGCACAAGAAAGGAGATAGCGTAAAAAAGGATAGGATGTTTGATATGGACTTTTTCTCTTTAATCTGCTAAAATCTTAAAGTGTAAATTAGATGCAAAACAGGAATCAGATAGAAGAAATTGGGGAATTATCATGAAAAAGACAGGAATTAACATGGAAAAAGTCAAGCGGCGGAACCGGCTTCTGATCGTGAATTTTATTCATGAGACAGGTCCTGTTTCCAGAAAGAGTATGTCAGAGACCTTGGGACTTACACCGGCTGCCGTGACACAGATCTGTACGGAACTAATGGATCGTGGAATTTTAATTGAAACAGGTACACTTCCGGGAGAAAAAAAGGCGGGCAGAAAGCGGGTATTAGTCGATATCGATTACAATTACCGTTATGTTTATGGCATCAATATTTTTCCGGAGAATATTATTCTTGTGCTTACGAATCTGAACGGAGAAGTGCTTGAGCGGGCAGAGATTGACCCGGTATTGGAACGGTCAACCGAAGAACTGATCGATCAGATGGCAGAGGAATGCCGTAAAATGCGGAAGCTGCAGGAGGTAGGATTAGAGAAAATGGCCGGTATCGGGATCAGCATCTGCCAGTTTGATGCAGAGACCGGACATTCTTCACGGTATGGCAAGAGAGAATGGGATGAAGATCTCCTGCGGAAGAAGATAAGTGCCATGTCCGGTCTTCCGGTCGAAATCGGGGATTCTGTCAGGGCACTTACGATGGCAGAGCAGTTCTACGGACACGGAAGACAGCGGGATAATATGTTTCTCGTGCACTGGGATAAATGGTTATGGAGCAGTTGTGTGACCGAGAATAAGATTTATACGGATCATGTGAAAAAGCCGGTCGGCTTAGAGCATCTGATCATCCAAAAGAGTGGAGCAAAATGCTATTGTGGACGGAGAGGCTGCTTAGAAACCGTAGTGACTTTCCGGAATATCCGGGATCATATCCAGAAATTATTTAACGAGGGACAGACGCCGTTGCTGTCGGATATGATAGACGGTGATTTTACTAACTTTTCCTTTGAACTGTTAGTCAGCAGAAGTAATGAGATGGATTCTGTGATCCGCAGCTATCTTGGCGATATTATTGATGTGTTTGCACGGACTATTATCAATGCTACCACGCTGTTAGCACCGGAGAGTATCGTATTATCCGGCAGATGGTTTAAGAATGAACAAAACCTCAACAATCTGATCCGTGCGACATCTTTTTATGATGAATCCTATGACAACCGGCGTCTGATCTATACCAGACTTTCAGACCGTGAGGATTACATCGGTGGAGTTGCGCTGATCACCGGTGCGGATCTGTACGACTTTTTATATTGACAAACAGGGGTCATATGCTAGAATGGAACAAAAAGGTGTATACAGAAATGAGGATGGAAATGAGAAAACAGGTTTTATCAATCTTAGTCGAAAATACAGCAGGTGTATTAAGCCATATATCCGGACTTTTCAGCCGGAGAGGTTATAACATAGACAGCTTTTCATCGGGGGTTACGGCAGATCCGAGATATACAAGGATCACGATCGTTGCAAGTGGAGATGAGCTGGTCTTAGAGCAGATCGAGAAGCAGCTTGCAAAGTTAGAGGATGTCTTAGACATTAAGAAGTTAGAGCCGGGAACTTCTGTTACGAGAGAGCTGATCTTAGTAAAGATCCGTGCCTTGGATACACAGCGTCAGGCAATCTTAAGTGTAACCGAGATTTTCCACGGAAAGGTTGTTGATGTAACCAACGATTCTATGGTGATCGAACTGACCGGTCATCAGGGCAAGTTAGATGCTTTTATGGATCTGTTGCAGGGTTATGAGATCTTAGAACTTGCAAGAACAGGAATCACAGGTCTTACAAGAGGATCTGCGGATGTTACTTATTTAGATTAAGAATATCAAAGCAGGAAGTGGTCGCCATTGGGCGGCCATTTTTTATGTATAAGTTTGCAAATATAATGATAAAAAATATCAAATAGACCACTGGGCAGGATTAAAATTGTATGTTACTATTTGTTAGCACTAACTAACTGAAAAATAATATCGGAAAGGATATCGTTATTATGATGATCAATCAGAGGCTGATCGGAGAGGTCAGTGAGAGCAAAAAGTACATTGCGGGAAATGTCCTGTATCAATGGACATCCCTTGCTGCCAATATCTCAATGATGGCTGCGATCACAAGACTATTGGGAAAGATGTTTGAGCGCACCGTGCAGTCGGAGGATCTGGCACTTACCCTGCTTGTTGCGGTAATAGCAATCAGTATCCGCTTATTTGCGGCAACCTTGTCTGCTAAAATGAGTTATTTATCTTCGAAGGAAGTGAAGCAGAGATTACGGCAGATGATCTACGAGAAACTGTTAAGACTTGGCACTTCCTATAAGGAACAGGTGAAAACATCTGAAGTGGTACAGGTGGCAGTCGAAGGTGTGGATCAGTTAGAAACGTATTTTGGTTCCTATCTGCCGCAGTTTTTCTATGCGATGATCGCACCGCTTACGCTGTTTGTTGTGCTTTGTTTTGTGAGCGTACCATGCGCAGTTGTTCTTCTCATCTGCGTACCATTGATCCCGGTGTCGATCGTGGTGGTACAGCGCTGGGCGAAAAAGCTTCTGGCAAAATACTGGGGACAGTATACGGCACTTGGCGATACTTTCCTTGAAAATCTGCAGGGACTTACGACCTTAAAAATATATCAGGCAGATGATCTCAAGCAGAAGGAAATGAATACAGAAGCAGAGAAGTTCCGCAAGATCACGATGAAGGTCTTAACGATGCAGCTTAATTCGATCACGATCATGGATCTGATCGCATATGGCGGTGCGGCACTTGGTGTGATCTTATCTGTCACGCAGTATCGGGCAGGAAATATTACCATGTCCGGTTGCCTGTTGATCATTCTGCTTTCGGCGGACTTCTTTTTGCCGATGCGGATGCTGGGTTCTTTTTTTCATATTGCGATGAATGGAATGGCTGCAAGTGATAAGATCTTCCGGCTGCTTGACCTGCCGGAAGAAGAAGCCAAAACCGAACAGATCGGGGAAGACTGCTCTATTGTATGCAAAAACCTGAACTTTTCCTATGAAAAGAATCGTAAGATCCTGCATGATGTTTCGCTTCAGATCCCGATGGGCAGTTTTATCTCAATCGTGGGTGAGTCAGGAAGCGGAAAGTCTACGATCGCAGGGATTCTCACCGGGAAAAACAAGAGGTATGAGGGATCGGTAACCATTGGTGGAAAGGAACTCCGGGATCTTAGTGAAGAGAGCCGGATGAAAAATATTACCTATGTGAGTCATCAGAGTTATCTGTTTAAAGGAACAGTGCGGGAAAATCTGTGCATGGCAAAACCGGATGCAACGGAAGAAGAACTGTGGGCGGTCTTAGAACGGGTAAAGTTAAAGGAATTTTTGCGGGAAGAAAACGGACTCGATACTATGCTTAGTGAGAAGGCGGCAAACTTATCCGGTGGTCAGTGTCAGAGGATTGCGCTGGCAAGGGCACTTTTACATAATAGCCCGATTTATATCTTTGATGAGGCAACGTCAAACATTGATGTTGAAAGCGAAAACGACATTATGGAGGAGATAAAGGCATTGGCAGAGCATAAGACCGTGATCCAGATCTCACACCGTCTGGCAAATGTGACAGACTCCGATCATATCTATGTGCTCGATCAGGGACGCCTTGCTGAGGATGGCAGTCATGAAGCATTGCTTGGGGAAAATGGTATGTATGCAAAGCTCTGGAACACACAGCAGGTGTTAGAGCATTATGGAAAGGAGGAAGACCTATGAAAAAGAGAAGTGGATTTGGCGTAATGAAGCAGTTGATCGGTCTTGTCCGTCCGCTTGCAGGATTTATGATCTTAGCGATCGGCATGGGATTAGCCGGTCATCTGGCAGCATCCGGTATTACCATACTTGGCGGCTATGCCGTCCTAAAAGTGGCCGGAATAGAGACTCCATTCACAGTAACGTGGATTTTTTGCCTTGTTCTTGTGTTTGCGCTGTTTCGGGGAATCCTCCGTTATGCGGAACAGGCATGTAATCACTTTATTGCCTTTAAGCTGCTGGCACTGATTCGGGATAAGGTCTTTTTTGCTCTCCGTAAGCTGTGTCCGGCGAAGTTAGACGGAAAGGAAAAGGGAAATCTGATTTCTGTGATCACATCTGATATTGAGTTGTTAGAGGTGTTTTATGCGCACACGATATCACCGGTTGTCATTGCAGCTTTGTTTTCCGGGTTCATGAGTCTGTTTATCGGAAGCTTTCACCGGATCTTCGGTATTATTGCACTGGCAGCCTATGGGACGGTCGGTGTGGTGATCCCGGTACTCGTATCAAAGCGAAGCGGGGAAAACGGACTCCGTTTCCGTACCAAGGCAGGCGAACTGTCCGGCTTTGTGTTAGACAGCCTCCGCGGACTCTCGGAGACCCTGCAATATGGACAGGGCAGAGCAAGATTAGCGCAGATGAACGACCGGACAGAGCAGTTATCCATAGATGAAGAGAAAATGAAGCGTGTACAGGGAAGCAATCAGGCGGTAACGAATACCGTGATCCTGATCTTTGATCTTGTGATGCTTTTTACTACCGCCCTGTATTATCAGAAGGGAACGATTGGATTTGCAGGGGTACTGATTCCGACGATTGCACTGATGAGTTCTTTTGGCCCGGTCGTGGCACTTGCGAACCTTGGAAGTACCCTGCAAAACACGTTTGCTGCCGGAAACCGTGTACTTGATATATTAGAAGAAAGTCCGGTGGTAGAAGAGGTGCAGGGTATGGAGCTGGTTACCTTTACAGGTGCGTGCGCGGATGAGGTCAGCTTTTCCTACGGTGGAGAACAGATCTTAGATCAGGTGTCGGTTGCGATCAAAAAGGGTGCTGTGATCGGAATCTCCGGAAGAAGCGGCAGTGGAAAGTCGACGTTATTAAAGCTGTTTTTACGTTTCTATGATACCTAAAAGGGACAGATACAGATATCCGGGAAAGAGATCAGCCGGATCAATACGAAGAACCTGCGGGATATGGAAAGTCTGGTTCCGCAGGAGACGCACCTGTTTTGTAATAGTATACGGAGTAACCTTAGGATCGCAAAATCAGATGCAACGGATGCTGAGATCGAGGAGGCATGTAAAAAAGCATCGGTGCATGATTTTATCATGGGTCTCCCGGACGGATACAATACATCGGCAGGGGAACTGGGGGATACCCTTTCCGGAGGTGAGCGGCAGAGACTGGGGCTTGCAAGGGCATTTCTTCATGACGCAGATCTCATGATGTTAGATGAGCCGACGAGCAATCTTGACAGTCTGAACGAAGCAGTGATCTTAAAGGCATTGCGGGAAGAGAAAAATAATAAGACGGTTGTACTGGTATCGCACCGGGCATCTACCATGCGGATTACAGATCAGATCTATTCCGTCGAACATGGGAGGATAAGTTAATGTCAAAGGATGTAGGAACAAAGCGTGAACAGGAAAAGGCACTCGTGTCACAGATGATCGCCTTATATTGCAGGAAAAAGCATGGAGGAAAAAAGGGCTTATGTGCAGAGTGTGAGAAGTTAGCAGACTATGCGAGATCACGCAGTGATCATCGTCCGTTCATGGAGACGAAGACCTTCTGTTCAAACTGTAAGGTACACTGCTATCAGCCTGTGATGCGTGAGAAGATAAAAGAGGTTATGCGCTTTTCGGGACCACGGATGATCTTTACGCATCCGGTTGCTGCCATACACCATGTGACTGAGACAAAAAGAGAGAAGCGGCGTATAGAACAGGAAGGTTAATCACTGGTACAAAATAATTATAGAAAAGTGCTTGACAAACATGATTCTGGCGTTATAATAGTTGTAAGACAACACAAGAGAGATGTCATACAACTACAAATTAATGGAGGTACTAAAATGGCAGCTAAAATTTATTATCAGGAAGATTGTAACCTTTCTTTATTAGATGGAAAGACAATCGCAGTCATCGGTTACGGAAGTCAGGGACATGCACATGCATTAAATGCAAAGGAATCCGGATGTAATGTAATCATTGGTCTTTATGAAGGAAGTAAATCCTGGGCAAAAGCCGAGAAACAGGGATTTCAGGTTTATACAGCAGCAGAAGCTGCAAAACGTGCAGATATCATTATGATTCTGATCAACGACGAATTACAGGCAGATATGTACAAAAAAGACATCGAGCCAAACCTTGAGCCAGGTAACATGTTAATGTTTGCTCATGGTTTCAATATCCATTACGGATGTATCGTTCCTCCGAAGGATGTCGATGTAACAATGATCGCTCCTAAGGGACCGGGACATACCGTTCGTTCCGAGTATCAGGCTGGAAAGGGTGTTCCTTGCTTAGTAGCTGTTGAGCAGGATGCAACCGGAAAGGCATTAGATACAGCACTTGCTTATGCACTTGCAATCGGTGGAGCAAGAGCCGGTGTCCTTGAGACAACATTCAGAACAGAGACAGAGACAGACTTATTTGGTGAGCAGGCAGTCCTTTGTGGTGGTGTTTGTGCATTAATGCAGGCTGGTTTCGAAACATTATGCGAAGCTGGATATGATCCAAGAAATGCATACTTTGAGTGTATCCATGAGATGAAACTGATCGTAGACTTAATCTACCAGTCAGGATTTGCCGGAATGAGATATTCTATTTCTAATACGGCTGAGTACGGTGATTACATCACAGGACCGAAGCTTGTAACAGAAGAGACAAAGAAGACAATGAAGAAGATCCTTGCTGACATCCAGGATGGTTCCTTCGCAAAAGAGTTCTTATTAGATATGTCACCTGCAGGACGTCAGGTACACTTCAAGATGATGAGAAAGAAAGCTGCAGAGCATCCATCAGAGAAGGTTGGAGAAGAGATCCGTAAGCTGTATAGCTGGAATAACGAAGAGGATAAGTTAGTAAACAACTAAAATACTCTTAGAAAAAGAGCTGTTGCACCGGCTGCTTTTAGGCGGTGGACAGCTCTTTCTTATGCAATAGGGAATGGCGTCCTATTGCATAAAAGCACTACGTGCTAAGATGCGCACCTCGCGGAGCGGAAGATTATGCGATGCATCCGCTCGGGCGCGAAAGTGTGCGGCAAGCACACACTTTATTATAGAATTAGGGTGTCAAAAGATGGGAAGCGAAAAGGAAAATCTGTCACAACGGACAGCAGAAAATATCAGAAAATTGATCTTAGATGACAAGATCTATCGGTTTGGAGAAAAGCTGCCAAACGAGAATGAACTGTCAGAAAAGTTAGGAATCAGTAGAACGACCCTGCGGGAAGCCATTCGTATTTTAAGTGCGGAGGGACTTCTGACGGTACGCCGCGGAAAGGGAACTTTTGTAACGGAACAGGTGGATCAGTATGCGAGCGGCAGAATTGATGTACAGGATTTTTCGACGATGAAGATCCGGCTGCGTGACTTATATGAGACACGTCTGATCTTTGAACCGGAAGCGGCAGCTCTTGCATGCAAGCGGGCGACAGAAGATGAGATCGCTGAGATTCTAGCACTCGGAGAAGAATGCCAGAAGCAGTTATTAAAAGATCCGAAAGGGAAAAAGCGGATCGAATCCGAAAGCGCATTCCATGGTGCGATCCTGAAGGCATCCCACAATGACTTTATCAGTCAGTTCATGCCAATGCTTACGGAGACGATCGAACGGACTTTTTCCCTGAATTATAACTTAGATGTGGTAGCAGAAGATGCCTATAAGGATCACATCCTGATTATGAACTTTTTAGAAAAACGGGATGCACAGGCATTAAAGAGTGCCGTTACCATCCATCTGCATCATGCCGTCTTAAACGAGCAGTTAGAGATTCCCTTATAAGATTCTGGTGTCAAAAAATGCTATATAAAATCAAAATGACAAAATGCAAAAATATGTAGAGCAGACTTTTCAATGGAAAGTTAACACTTAAAATTATGATAGAAATCAATAAACAGTTCTAGAGATTTCGAAGGCTTTAAGGTCTTTTTATACGCAAATCCGACTTCACGTTTATGCATTGGGAAGCCAAGCGGGATCTCGATCAGTGTACCGTCCGAAAGTTCGTCCTTTACAAATTCCCGGATTACACAGGCAACACCGAGGTTGATCTTGGCAAATTCGATCAAAAGATCCATGGCGGAGATCTCAATCAGGTCGCGGATCTCAATCTGGTTTTCCTGAAGATAATCATCAATGTACTGACGGGTCATGTTATTTTTATCAAGCAGCATCAGCGTAGAATTGCTTAAGATCTCATCTGTGCCGTAACCTCTTTTTTTCAGATTGTCGAGGTAGACCTGGGTGGCGACGAAGATATCTTCAATCTCAGCAAGATAGAAAAAGTCCATGGTTTTTAACGATTCCGGACGACCGATCAATCCGATATCAATTTTATTTGCCTCAAGCAGTTGTAACGTTTCATTCGTAGACTGGCAGGTGATGGAAATATTGATATGCGGATATTTTTTTGTGAATTCCTTCAGGTAAGGAAGAAGGATGTACTTACAGAGCGTGGAACTGACACCGATCTTTAAGTGGCCGACACCGAGTTCTAAGGAGTTTTTTAACTTATCTTCGCCAAGTGCAAGAGTCTCAAAGGCAGAGCTTACATGCGTAAAAAGCAGTTCACCTTCTTCGGTTAAGATCACACCTCTGGAACTCCGGCGGAACAGTTCACAGCCTAAGCTGTCTTCGAGCTTCTGGATCGACTTACTGATCGCAGGCTGGCTGATATACAGTTCCTTTGCAGCTCTTGAAATATTCTTTGTTTTTGCAACCGTGTAGAAGATACGGTAACAGGAAAGACTTTGTATCATTGGAACACCTCTCTTATATAACTTTAAGTGATGATAAACATACTTATTATGTATTTCCATTATATCATTAACTATGCTAGAATAGCAACATGATAAATCAAATTGCAGAAAATACTTGCAATAAACAGGATGTATTATTTACAATAGAAAGAGAAATAACAGGAGGACATAAAAATGGGAATGACAATGACACAGAAGATTTTAGCCGCACATGCCGGTCTGGAATCTGTAACAGCCGGACAGCTGATCGAGGCTGATCTGGATCTGGTTTTAGGAAATGATATTACTTCACCGGTTGCAATCCATGAGATGGAGAAGATGAAAGTAGACGGTGTTTTTCATAAGGATAAGATCGCTCTTGTACTTGATCACTTTGTACCGAATAAGGATATTAAGTCTGCACAGCACTGTAAATGCGTAAGAGAGTTCGCATGCAGACATGACATTACGAACTATTTCGATGTTGGAGAGATGGGTATCGAGCATGCACTGCTCCCGGAAAAAGGACTGACCGTAGCCGGTGATGTGATTATCGGTGCAGACTCCCATACCTGTACCTATGGTGCACTTGGTGCATTTTCAACCGGTGTCGGAAGTACCGATATGGCAGCCGGAATGGCAACCGGTAAGGCATGGTTTAAGGTGCCTGGAGCGATCAAGTTCAATATCACCGGTAAGCCTGCAAAGTGGATCAGCGGTAAGGATGTGATCCTTCATATCATCGGAATGATCGGTGTAGATGGTGCACTTTATAAGTCTATGGAATTTGTAGGAGACGGCATCCAGTACCTGAGCATGGATGACCGTTTTACGATTGCAAATATGGCAATCGAAGCAGGTGGAAAGAATGGAATCTTCCCGGTAGATGATGCAGCGATCGCTTATATGAAGGAACACTCCAAACGTCCATTTACCGCATACGAAGCAGATGAGGATGCTGTTTATGACGAAGAATACACGATCGATCTTAGCACTTTAAGACCGACGGTTGCATTCCCGCATCTTCCGGAAAATACAAAGACCATTGATGAAGTGGGTGACATCAAGATCGATCAGGTTGTCATTGGTTCCTGTACCAACGGACGTTTAGAGGATCTTAAGATCGCAGCGTCTATCTTAGCAGGTAAAAAGGTGAAAAAGGGCTTACGTGTAATCGTAATTCCGGCAACACAGAAGATCTATCTCGATGCAATGGAAGCCGGATATATCCGTACCTTTATTGAAGCCGGAGCAGTTGTCAGCACACCGACCTGTGGCCCGTGTCTTGGCGGATATATGGGAATCTTAGCAGAAAATGAGCGATGTGTTTCCACAACAAACCGTAACTTTGTCGGACGTATGGGACATGTAGATTCTGAAATCTATCTTGCAAGCCCGGCAGTAGCCGCAGCAAGTGCAATTACCGGTAAGATTTCAAGTCCGGAAGAAGTTGAGTAAGAAGTCTTGGAAGACAGAAAGAAGGTAAAACGATGAAAGCAGCATGTGGTAAAGTATTCAAATATGGCGATAACGTAGATACAGATGTAATTATTCCTGCAAGATATCTGAATTCCTCAGATCCGAAGGAGCTTGCAACACATTGTATGGAAGATATTGATAAGGACTTTGTGAAAAATGTAAAGGCGGGCGATCTGATGGTTGCTACAAAGAACTTTGGCTGTGGATCTTCAAGAGAACATGCCCCGATCGCGATCAAGGCAGCCGGTGTCAGCTGTGTCATTGCAGAGACCTTTGCACGTATTTTCTACCGGAATGCGATCAATATCGGACTTCCTATCATCGAGTGTAAGGAAGCTGCACATGAGATTGAAGCAGGAGATGAGGTAGAAGTGAACTTTGATACCGGAGTCATTACCGATAAGACAAAAGGTACCTCTTATCAGGGACAGGCATTCCCGCCATTTATGCAGAAGATCATTGACTGTGAAGGACTGGTAAATTACATCAATCAGAAATAATACCATTTAGTTTCAGATGATTACCGGAAAAGAAATGCACAGACATGCGTTGGAAAAGTGTTTGCAACGCATGGTCTGTGCATTTTTACTGTGCGCTTTATTTATGGTTACTGGCTTATCCGGTCTAAATAGTTTAAAAATCGGGCAGAGATACGGATTCTGGTATAGAGATCGGCATACTCTTTGGCGGTCAGTTCGGTTACATAGTTTGGTGTATAATTTTTGCAGATACCGGCAGAAACAGCGAGATCTGCAGCCTTATTGTATGCAACTGCAGCTTTTTCTTCGCTGGAGTAGGTCCCGATCGTGTGATTCCCATTGATATGAAGCTGGACACGGTATCGTATTGTGCCCTTTCTTTCGACGGCGGTTACACCAAAGTACCGGTTGACGACCTTGACATTCGAATAACGGAGGTCAGAAGAGTCCCCATTGACAAAATAGTAGTCCCTGCCTGCGACAGCATAATTATGGATGCCGTAGCGTGAAAGAAGTGTCAGCTGCATGCCGTAATCATTAACATACAGATGTCCCTGACGACGCAGGATCTTGTGGCTGGAATAGAAGAACAGATCATCGATATCGAACTTTAACTCCTCATGCATGGACAGATAATAGCTGAAATAATTCGCATGCAGATAGATCGGATTGCCAAAATAAATGCCGTTATCACGGAAATTGATCAGGCTTACGATCTTATCAAAAGAGAGGGTATGCGCATGGGAAAAGGAATCAATGCGGATACGGGAAGAGGAGAGAATGATCCCGGCTTCCAAATAGGCATCATGTGCCATGGATTCCTCCGGATAGCTGCCAAGGCTGATGTGTTTGTTCTTATAGGTGATATTAGAACGATAATAGATCGTCCCATCCTTTTTTTTCGCAAGATAGACACCGGCAAGCATTACATGGTTCCTTTCTGTTTCTTCCTTTGTTACTATAGACAGTGTAAAACGTTTTTCTCTTTTTCACAAGTAGAATTTATCGGTTGAAGCATTGACAGCCTGCGCGCATTTCCTATATAATAAAATACGTGAATTCAGCAGAGTAAATCGATAACGCGGAATACACATACATTATGTAAATACACAAAAAGAATAAAGAGGTTGAGAAAATGGATTTGATTTATGCAAGTACAAGAAACGCAGACGAGAAGGTAACTGCTTCACAGGCTATTTTAAAAGGTATTGCAGGAGAAGGCGGCTTATTTGTTCCGACAGAGATTCCAAAGCTTGATGTCAGCATGGATGATCTTGCGAAGATGAGTTATCAGGAGACTGCTTATGAGGTTATGAAGTTATTCCTGACAGATTTTACAGAGGAAGAACTGAAGCATTGTATCAACAGTGCCTATGATGAGAAGTTTGATACAGCAGAGATCGCTCCGCTTGTTCATGCTGATGGTGCATATTATTTAGAGCTGTTCCATGGTTCTACCATTGCATTTAAGGATATGGCATTATCAATCCTGCCACATCTTCTGATCACATCAGCACGTAAGAATCAGATCAAAAATGAAATCGTTATCCTGACCGCAACCTCAGGTGATACAGGAAAGGCAGCACTTGCCGGATTTGCAGATGTCAAGGGAACAAAGATCATCGTATTCTATCCGAAGAACGGTGTAAGCCCGATTCAGGAGAAGCAGATGGTAACGCAGAAGGGGGAGAATACCTTTGTCGTTGGTATCAATGGTAACTTTGACCAGGCACAGACCGGTGTGAAAAAGATGTTCTCTGATAAGGAGCTTGCAAAGGTGATGGATGCTGCAGGCTATCAGTTCTCATCTGCAAACTCGATCAATATCGGACGTCTGGTTCCACAGATCGTATATTATGTATACGCTTATGCAAAGATGTATGCAAATGGAGAAATTGCAAAGGATGAGAAGATCAATGTTGTAGTTCCGACCGGTAACTTTGGTAATATCTTAGCTGCATTCTATGCAAAAAATATGGGAGTGCCGATCGCTAAATTGATCTGTGCTTCGAATGATAACAAAGTATTATATGATTTCTTCTCAACCGGAACATATGATAAGAACCGTGAGTTTATCCTGACTACCTCTCCATCCATGGATATTCTGATCTCCAGCAACTTAGAGCGTCTGATCTACCGTATTGCCGGAAATGACGCTGCAAAGAATGCAGAGTTTATGAAAGAACTTACCACAGAAGGTAAGTATGAGATCACACCGGAGATGAAGGCACAGCTTTCAGACTTCTATGGTAATTACTCCAGTGAGGCAGAGACAGCGGAAGTGATCAAGAAGATTTACGAGGATACCGGATATGTCATTGATACACATACTGCTGTTGCAGCCGGTGTATATGGTAAGTATAAGGCAGAGACAGGAGATACAGAGACAAAGACTGTCATTGCATCTACTGCAAGCCCGTTTAAGTTCACCAGAAGTGTTATGGATGCGATCGATCACAAGTATGATTCCATGACAGACTTTGAACTGGTAGATGAGTTAAGCAAGATTGCAAATGTAAAAGTTCCACAGGCAATTGAAGATATCCGCAGTGCAGCTATATTACATGACACTGTATGTGAAGTAGATGAGATGGAAGCTACTGTTAAGAAGTTCTTAAATATTTAAGTTTGAAATGTGCACCGTTTGGTGTACGATAACGATAACAAAATCCGCAGCCGGCCGGCTGCGGATTTTTATGTTGTCTGAAAGGTAGAAAAACCAATCATATATTATTTAAAAAGCAAGAACAAAATGAATCGTTCCGAATGGGAAGATAACAGGGAAGATATAAGAGGTCTTCTGGAAATCTAATACATCCTTACTGTGTGCTTCCGGTGGGCAGAGAGAAAGTTCAATGGAACGGCTGTTTGACATATTGACATTGAACAGACCATTGTGAAGATTTAAAAAGTCTTCTAAGGAAGCCTTTACATATTCATCAAATTCGGTAAAATCTTCATGTGCATAGCGGGAAGCGAAAGTGATCGCTGCATCCGGTTCCATGTCCATAGCTGCCTGAATTGCAATCTTACCGGAAATATGCTGTGCGATGCAGTAATTGGTCGGATATTCTTTGCAGCTGATCGGATCGAGCGGTGTGAAGTCATTACCGATGAAGCGGATCAGGTTGTTGAATAAGAGTGTCAGATACTCGGTTGCATGCTCGGTAGTCTCAGGATCATCAAACTTGCAGAAATCAGCTAACAGCTTACGGACCATTTCATGCTGTGATACATTAGCCTCAAGATCAAAGATCTCGGTCTGGGACTGATAGTCAGAGATCAGATTCTCGAAGTCGCTGTTTGTCAGCTTGCCATCCTCGATTAAGATCTGACCAAGCAGAAGATAATCCGGCTTCTGGTTATCTAATAATACCTGAACTTGTTCTTTGGTCAGATAACCATGCTCGATTGCCAGTTCACCGAACTTTTTGTCTTCATGTGTCTGCATAATTATAATATTATCTACTTCGGATGCGGTCAGCATTCCTTCATGGATTGCAATTGTACCAAGCTTCAGATGAACGTCAGCCTGCTTTTTCATGGCTTCTACAAGCTCCGGAGCAGAGATAACACCTTTATGAAGTAAAAAATTACCAAAAAACTGAGTGTACATATTCTTTATCTCCCTTCAAAACGTGCGTTAATAACAGTCTTTAACTGTTCAGCATCTAATGGTTTCTGAATGAAGTCTTTTGCACCGGCTTCAATCGCCATTTTCAGCTGGGACTGTGTGCCAACGGAAGATACCATAATAATATTCGCGGAAGGATCTGCCTGCATGATCTCGGAAACTGCTGTGATACCATCCTTGACCGGCATAACAATATCCAGAAAAACAAGATCCGGCTTTTCTGCTTTGTAAAGATCAATGGCTTCCTGACCATTTACAGCTTCTACAAAAGTCACATCATAAGAAGCAGCGATCGTATCCTTTAACTGCTTCCGTGCAAGAATCGAATCATCCCCGATTAGTACTTTTACATTTTCTAGTTTCATAAGTAACCCTCCAAATAGATTGTGTCATATACATAAGAATATTTTACAATAGAAACCGACAACTTTCAATGACAAATTGTCTGAAAAATCGGCAAATTCCACATTGCGGGATCAGAATGAATCATATATGATGATAGAAGAAAATGCATAAAGGAGACAGAAGATGGGTAATTGGAACTGGCAGTATATCATTGACGGGGCAGCGGCATTATATGGACTGTATGTATTACTTTCAGCGATTAAGATGAAGGCAAAGGGAGAAGTCAGTTCATTTGTGGCATCTCCGGAGGAAATGTTTAAGTGTAAGGATAAGAAGAACTTTATCGCAATGGTTGCAGACCGCATGATTGTATTTGGTGTGGTGACATTGCTTTACGGAGTATGCAACATGATCAATGAATACAGATTTCATAATACGATGTTTGGAATTGTGTCACTGGGCGTTTTTCTGCTCGCCTGTGGACTTTTCATTGGTCTGTTACGCAAGGCGAGAGAGAAGTATCTGAATTTATAAATCAGTTTTTCATCACATGTCCGTCACATTGGACTGGTATGCTGACTATATACAGTGGATAGTCAGAAAGGTATGAGGATAGATGGAGAGAATTCTTGTAGTAGATGATGAAGAGAAGATCCGTGCGATCATTCGGAAATATGGTGAATTTGAGGGATATGAGATCGTGGAAGCCCGGGATGGAATGGAAGCAATCGCAATCTGTAAGAAGATGGACTTTGATGTGATCATTTTAGATGTTATGATGCCTGAGTTAGATGGCTTTTCTACCTGCCGTGAGATCCGGAAAACCAAGGATATACCGGTGATCATGTTATCTGCCCGTGGGGAAGAATATGACCGTATCCATGGCTTTGAGCTTGGAATCGATGATTATGTGGTCAAGCCGTTTTCACCAAAGGAACTGATGATGCGGGTAAAGGTCGTGATCAGCCGTAATAAAGGCAAGGAAAGCAAAGAACATGATACGTTTGAGGCTGAGGGGCTGTTTGTGGACTTTACCGGACGAACCGTGTCGGTAGATGGAAAGCGTGTGGACATGTCACCGAAGGAGTATGATCTGCTGTTTTATTTGATCCGTAACCGGAATATTGCCTTAGAACGTGAAAAACTGATCACGGATGTATGGGGCTATGATTATTATGGGGATGACCGGACTTTAGATACCCATATCAAGCTGTTGCGTTCGAGCCTCGGAGAGTATCGGAAGTTCCTTGTTACACTTCGTGGATTAGGTTACCGCTTTGAGGTGTCTTAAACCGGATTTATTGATACATAGGAAGGAAACAGAGGATGAAATCAGAAAAAATCGGAATCAAATGGAAGATCTTTTTTTACATGCTTGCTTTTACCGCAGTCCTTCTTGTAATCCTTTGGCTGTTTCAGATTGCATATCTCGATTCCTTTTATAAGCGGATCAAGACAAGAGAAGCAGAAAGCGTATTAAAACAGGTGACAGAGCTTGTAGCAGATGGGACAGATACCGAAGCAACTTCAGATGCAATTGATGAGATTGCGGCGGCAAATAATCTGAGTATTCTTGTGACGGATTCCGATGGATCAGAAATATATCATGCAGAATATATTATGAATTCTTCCATGGAAGCGATGCCGCCGGATGTTTTTAAGCAGTATTATGAACAGGCAAAGGAACAAGGCGGGACAGCTAAGATTGAGTTTGAAGGCAGTAAGAACATGACATTTAATGATCCGGAGCCTGCACCGGAGAATGAGCATATTGCACCACCGGAAGCAGATACGGAGGCACCTGACACCCCACAGAAGGAAGAACGTTTCTGGCAGAATCACGGACAGAAGATGGTAGAAAGTGTGATCTATGTTACGATATCAGAGTCCGGCGGCAGTGAGTATGTCATTATGGTAAACAGTGTTCTGACACCGGTAGATGCGACCGTCAACACGTTAAAAAAGCAGCTTGTATATATCTCGCTTATCATGGTAGTGCTGTCTTTACTGATCGCATTATTACTTTCGAAGAAGATCTCCAGCTCTATGATCCGTGTGAATGATTCTGCGAAAAAGCTCGCCAAAGGGGATTACAGTGTGGAATTTGCCGGCAGGGATTACCGGGAGATCACAGAGCTGTCGAATACGCTAAATACCATGACAAAGGAGTTAGAAAAGACCGAGAGCCTGCGGAGGGAGCTGATCGCAAATGTGTCCCATGACCTGCGGACACCGCTTACTATGATCATTGCTTATGCAGAGGTCATGCGTGATCTGCCGGGAGAAAATACACCGGAAAATATCCAGGTCGTCATCGATGAATCAAAACGGCTTACGAATCTGGTAAATGATATGTTAGATATTTCCAAGCTTCAGGCAGGCGCACTTAAGCAGGAGGATAAAGTCTTTAATCTGACAGAGAGTATCAAGCGGGTGCTCGAACGCTATAATAAGCTCAAGGAGCAGGAAGGTTACAACATCCGCTTTGTATATGAGGAGGAAGTTGCCGTCTGTGCCGATGAGTTTAAGATCTATCAGGTAATCTATAATCTGATCAATAATGCGATCAACTATGCCGGAACAGATAAGACGGTCATCGTAAAGCAGATCATTGCAGGAGAAAAAGTGACAATTGAAGTAACGGATCATGGCGATGGAATTGCGCCCGAAGAACTTGCTTATGTCTGGGACCGGTATTATAAGGTTGACAAGACACATAAGCGTGCAGTGACCGGAACAGGTCTGGGACTTTCGATTGTAAAAAATATCTTAGAACTGCATAATGCCGAGTATGGAGTAAACAGTGAAGTCGGTAAAGGAAGTACCTTCTGGTTTACCTTAGATATTGCAGGCGGGGATGAATAAGGGCTTCAATTGTAGATTTGGGTGTCAAAAGGTATTTTGTAAAAATCAAAAAGCAAAATGCACAAAATATGTAAAGCAAACTTTTATTTGCGCTTTTTAGTTCACGGTGAGCGTTGCAAATGTCTGCAGAACATATTTTGTGCATTTTGTCAATTGTTATAAATTTTAAAAGTCTTTTTTGTCTGATTAAGAGCGCTGATCGATCGGAACATATTCTTTGCGTTCACCGACATTCTTATAAGCCGGACGCATGATCTTACCATTGTGAGCAATCTCTTCAAGACGATGTGCACTCCAGCCGGAGATACGTGCGATTGCAAAAATCGGTGTATATAATTCAAATGGGAGGTCTAACATACGATATACAAATCCACTGAAGAAGTCGACATTTGGACTAACGCCCTTATAGATCTTGCGTTCGTCTGCAATAATCTGCGGAGCAAGACGCTCTACCATACTGTACAATGCAAATTCCTTCTCGTAACCCTTTTCCTGGGATAACTTCTCGACGAAGGAACGGAAGATAACTGCACGTGGATCGGAAAGGGAATAAACCGCATGCCCCATACCATAGATCAATCCTGCGTGGTCAAATGCCTCCTTATGAAGCAGGGCACGCAGATAGTTACCGACTTCCTCTTCATCTGTCCAGTCATTCACCTGTGTCTTCATATCCTCAAACATCTGGATAACCTTGATGTTTGCACCACCATGCTTTGGACCCTTTAAGGAGCCAAGTGATGCAGCGATGACAGAATATGTATCGGTACCGGATGAAGATACAAGATGTGTCGTAAAGGTGGAGTTGTTACCACCGCCATGTTCCATATGGAGAATCAGGGCAATGTCAAGCAGCTTCGCTTCAAGCGGTGTATACTTGCTGTCCGGACGTAAGATCTGCAAAATTGTCTCTGCGGTAGAAAGACTAGGATCCGGTGTATGAATATAAAGGCTGGCACCATCGTGATAATGGCGGTATGCCTGGTATCCGTAAACGGAGAGCAGTGGGAAGAGACTGATTAACTGTAAGCACTGTCTTAAAACATTTGGAAGGGAAATATCATCCGCACGGTCATCATAGGAATATAAGGTCAGTACACTTCTTGCAAGTGTATTCATCATGTCCTTACTCGGTGCCTTCATAATGATGTCACGGACAAAGCTGGTCGGAAGGGTACGGTATTCCGAAAGCTGTGCACAAAAATCCTGCAATTCCTGCTTGGTCGGAAGTTTGCCGAACAGTAACAGGTAGGTACATTCCTCAAAACCAAAGTGGCTATCGGGACTAATTCCACGAACAAGATCCTGAACATTGTAGCCTCTGTAAAAAAGACTTCCCGGTGCAGGAACGGTCTCTCCATTCACAACTTCCGTGGAGCATACATCTGATATCTGGGTTAAACCGACTAAAACACCCTTTCCGTTCAGATCACGGAGACCGCGTTTTACGTCGTATTTGTTATAAAGATCAGGTGAAATATAGGAAGACTCGGAGCTTAATTTAGCTAATTTCATTATTTCAGGTGTGATTTCACAAAACTTATTTGTAGTCATAGAATTCCTCCTTCAAGTCTATATGCACCTATGTTATCATATGTACGAAATAAAGCACAAGAAAAAATTAAAAAATTTAACGAAACTTTAATTATTTCATGAAAATTTTACAGCTTTTTACGGAATATACCGAAATAAGTGTGTCTTTGGAAAAATCCAAAAAGAGGGTGGCTTTTTTTGCCTGTTTCGGATAGAATATGGCTTATACCATTTGAAAAGGAGACGGTAATCATGGAAAAGAGAGAAATTTATCATCATGTAGATCATACAGCATTAAAACCATACACAACCTGGGAAGATATTGTAAAGTTATGTGAAGAAGCAATCCGATATGAGACTGCTTCTGTCTGCATTCCGAGCTGTTATGTCGCAGAACTGCATAAGACCTATGGAGAAAGGATCCGGATCTGTACCGTGATCGGATTCCCGTTAGGTTATGCGAATACAGCTGCAAAATGTGCAGAAGCGGAAACCGCAGTGAAGGATGGAGCAAAGGAGGTTGATATGGTCATCAACCTCTGTGATGTGAAAAACAAAAAATATGATGCGGTGGAAGAAGAGATCCGTACAATCAAGCAGACAATAGGAACTAAGATTCTAAAGGTTATTATTGAGACCTGTTATCTGACGCGGGAAGAAAAGATTGCAATGTGCCATGCGGTTACGAATGCCGGAGCAGACTTTATTAAGACCTCTACCGGATTTGGAACAGCAGGAGCAACGTTAGAGGACGTACTTCTGATGAAGGAACATGTCGGAAGTAGTGTTAAGATCAAGGCGGCAGGCGGTATCCGAAGCAGAGCGGATATGGAAGCATATCTGAAGGCAGGATGCACGAGACTGGGAACAAGTTCTGCGGTTACGATCTTAGAAGGTTGACCGGTGTAAGGGAAAGGTGTGGTATATATTATGGAAGAAAAGCGTTTAGCAAAAGAAGTATGTGAACAGTTGATACAGGCAGCATACGAGGCAAAAAAGATGTCTTATGCGCCATATTCGAATTTTCATGTCGGAGCAGCGCTGCTTGGAAAAAGCGGCAGGATCTATCCGGGCTGCAATATTGAAAATGCAGCTTATACACCGACGAATTGTGCGGAACGTACCGCGGTTTTTCGTGCAGTTTCCGATGGAGAGCGGGAGTTTACAGCGATCGCAGTTGCAGGAGACGGCGATGATTACCTTGCACCCTGCGGAGTGTGCAGACAGGTGTTACAGGAGTTTGCCGAGCCGGAAGAATTTATTGTTCTGATGGCCGGGAAGGGAATGGATTACCGGGCGATGACATTGGCAGAATTATTCCCGGCATCTTTTTCGAAGGCAGATTTAGAGAAATAGTTAAAGTAGTATTTAAAAGTAAAATAAGGAATTAGAAAATGAAACAGTGGATAAGAAGATATGTAGGAGATAAACAATTTTATAAGATGGTTCTGTTTGTAGCCATTCCGATTATGATACAGAATGGAATCACGAACTTTGTCAGTCTGTTAGATAATATTATGGTCGGACAGATCGGTACCGAGCAGATGTCAGGTGTTGCGATCGTCAACCAGTTGATGTTTGTGTATAATATCTGTATTTTTGGAGCGGTATCCGGTGCCGGTATTTTTGGTGCACAGTTTTTCGGGAAGGGCGACCACGAGGGCGTGCGGAATGCGTTTCGTTTTAAACTGGTATCCTGCCTGATCTTAACCGGAGTTGGCATGGTACTTTTACTGACTGCCGGTGGCAATCTGATCAATCTGTTCCTGCACGAGGGCAGTGATGCCGGAGATTTAAAGCTTACCTTTGATTATGCAAAACAGTACATGTATGTAGTAATGCCTTCCATGATTCCGTTTGCGGTCATACAGGCGTATGCGCAGACACTGCGTGAGACGGGAGAGACGATCCTTCCGATGAAGGCGGGAATCGCTTCCGTTGCCGTAAATCTGGTATTTGATTATCTGTTGATCTTTGGAAAATGCGGCTTCCCGAAGCTTGGCGTATTTGGTGCTGCAGTTGCGACAGTTATGGCACGTATCGTGGAATGTATGATCGTTGTGGCCTGGACGCACCGCCATGTAGAAAAGAACCGCTTTATTGTTGGCGCATACCGTCACTTCCGGATTCCGGGAGCATTGTGCAAACAGATCATGATGAAGGGATTTCCATTGATGCTCAACGAAGCACTCTGGTCAATCGGAATGTCTGCCATGATGCAGTGCTATTCGACGAGAGGACTTGAGGTGATCGCCGGATTTAATATTTCGAATACGGTAGCGAACCTCTTTAATGTTGTCTATATTGCAATGGGAAGTGCAATTGCGATCGTGATCGGACAGCTTCTTGGAGCAGGTAAGATGGAAGAGGCTGTGGATAAGGATCGTAAGATGATCGCCTTTTCCATATTCTGCTGTGTCGTGATCGGTTCCGTGATGTTTTTATTGGCACCGCTGTTTCCACAGATCTATAATACAACAGATCAGGTGAGAAGCTATGCGACGTCATTTATACGTGTGGCATCGGCATGTATGCCGCTTTATGGGTTTATGCATGCCGCATACTTTACGCTTCGTTCCGGTGGAAAGACGATCGTAACATTCCTGTTCGACAGTGTATATGTGTGGGTGGTAGATATTCCGCTTGCGATGGTTCTAACAAGACTGACGACCTTTCCGATCGTACCGGTCTATCTGATGTGTCAGTTAATCGAGATTGTAAAGTGTATCATTGGATTTGTCCTGGTAAAAAAACAGGTCTGGGTAAACAATATGGTTGCAGAAAACAATTAGTCCATCTGGGTATAGGGAATCGTATCTCCCATACCGGAGGAAAAGTGGAGCTTATAATCATCAGTAATAAAAATCGCTTCCGTATCATCGAGTGATTCGATCAGCTTCATGCCGTCGGTCAGTCCGAGGGAAAAGCAGGTAGTGCTTAAGCCATCTCCATCAACGGAATTTTTGCAGATGATCGTGACACCGAGCAGTCCGTTGTCATACGGATAGCCGGTGTCGGTATCTAAGATATGATGATATAGGGTATCATCGACATAGAAGCAGCGTTCATAGACACCGGAGCTTACGACGGAAGCATCGGAGATCTTAACTGCTGCAATGGCTGTTCCGTCCTCTGCAAAAGGCTTCTGGATACCGATCGTATAGGCGTCCCCGGAGGACTTTGACCCGATGGTCAAGACATTTCCACCAAGATTGATCATACCGGAGGTAACACCATTTTCATTCAGGTATGCTTTCATCTGATCGGCAATATAACCCTTTGCAATACCGCCAAGATCGATCATGGCATCCGGATTCGTCAGGGTAACAGTATCTCCGTCAATGGAGATGGCATGGTAATCGACGGTGGCAAGTGCGGACTTAATATCGGCGTCATCCGGGATAGTTCCCTCATTGTTGCCAAAATCCCACAGAGAGGACAGTTTACCGATCGTGATATCGAACTTGCCGTCACTTACTTTGGCATATTCGAGCCCTTTTTGTAACAGTGTGATGGTTTCCGGGTCAACGGTGACAGGCTCGGTGGCGTGTGTATTGATGTTATAGATGTCACTGCCTTTTACGGTGTTGCTAAAAAGCTTCTCATAGTGGTCGGCAAGGGCAAAGCAGCCATCCATCAGGGAAGAATCCTCACTGTCATAGAAGGTGATCGTAATCACCGTATTAAAATAGAAGCCGGACTTTGTCAGTTCCTGCTTCCTGCCGCATCCGGTAAGAGTAAGACCGGTACAAAGCAGGATCAGGGATAAAACAAGTGCGGTGCATTTTTTTGCTCTATATTTATAGTTCATCATGGACTCCTTTGTATGGGATAATAGTATTTCAAAAGATAACGTTGTAAGTATAGTCTAAATTCAGACGAAGCACAACAAAATTATTTCTGGGATCTTTTGTACCTCATCCGAAAGCGCAAAAATATATACCATTTTTGCAAAATTTTGACAGTTCCCGACCAAATAGTGTATAATATACGAAAAGTAAAGGGGGCAATACAGATGAGAAAAAAATTAGCAATACTTTGCGGAATATGTGTAGGAACTATGCTGATGGGAT
>JALERL010000061.1 GCA_022764465.1 Lachnospiraceae bacterium
CCTGTTCAGGCAGCTATGAAGGATGCTGGACTTACAAACGCAGACTTAGGTCAGGTATTATTAGTTGGTGGTTCTACACGTATCCCGGCAGTACAGGAGAAGGTAAAACAGCTTACCGGAAAAGAACCAAGCAAGTCCTTAAACCCAGACGAATGTGTTGCAATCGGTGCTTCTATCCAGGGTGGAAAGTTAGCAGGAGATGCAGGTGCAGGTGAGATCTTATTGCTGGATGTAACTCCATTATCCTTATCTATTGAGACAATGGGTGGTATTGCAACCAAGCTGATCGACCGTAACACAACGATCCCTACCAAGAAGAGCCAGATCTTCTCAACTGCAGCAGATAACCAGACAGCCGTTGATATCAACGTAGTACAGGGTGAGAGACAGTTCGCCAGAGATAACAAGTCCCTCGGACAGTTCCGTTTGGATGGAATCCCACCAGCACGTCGTGGTGTCCCTCAGATCGAGGTTACCTTCGATATCGATGCAAACGGTATTGTAAATGTATCCGCAAAGGATCTTGGAACAGGAAAAGAGCAGCACATCACAATCACATCCGGAACATCTATGTCCGATGATGAGATCGATAAGGCTGTAAAAGAAGCTGCTGAGTTCGAAGCACAGGATAAGAAGAGAAAAGATGCCATCGATACAAGAAACGATGCAGATTCCTTCGTATTCCAGACAGAGCAGGCATTAGAGCAGGTTGGCGCAAACCTTGATCCTGCTGACAAGTCCGCAGTAGAAGCTGACTTAAATGCATTAAAGTCCTTAGTAGAGGCAAATCCACAGCCTGAGAACATGACAGATGATCAGGTTGCAGAGATGAAGGCTGCAAAAGAAAAACTGACAGAGAGTGCACAGAAGGTATTCGCAAAGATGTATGAGAATGCCCAGGCAGCTCAGGGTGCTGCAGGTGCCGGCCCGGATATGGGAGCAGGTGCAGGTCCTGATATGAATGCAGGTGGTGCAGCAGATGATGTAGTTGATGCGGACTACAAAGAAGTTTAAGCACTACGTGTTTAAACTTCTCTGGAAGAAGCGTAAACGCTTCTTCGCCAGATAATAGAAGTAGGCTTTATGGCTTCTTCGTTAGATAAGTGGAGAAAGCCTTACGGCTTCTTCGTCAGATAATAGAAGTAGGCTTTATGGCTTCTTCGCCAGATAATTGGAGAAAGTCTTATGGCTTCTTCGCTAGATGACGGAAGTGAGCTTTACGGTTTCTTCGTTACCAAATTTGATTTAACAGACTGTGTCCCGGTGAGTGATTTCCGGGGCACAGCTTTATGAAATTCATAAGATATGCAAGATCCAAAAGGTTGTTATAAGAAAGAATCTATAGATAGATGGCTTCTTTTTTATAACAGTCTTTTGGTACATAATTGGTAATTGCAGTATTAGAATGAGGAGAAAAAGAGGGAAAGAATATGGCAGAGCAGAAGAGAGATTATTATGAGGTCTTAGGTGTAGACCGTAATGCAGATGAAGCGACGATAAAGAAAGCATACCGTGTCCTTGCAAAGAAATATCATCCGGATATGAATCCGGGTGACAAGGAAGCGGAGAAAAAGTTCAAGGAGGCATCCGAAGCGTATGCTGTTTTAAGTGATGCGGAAAAGAGAAAACAGTATGATCAGTTTGGTCATGCTGCATTTGATGGAACCGGCGGAGCAGGTGCAGGCGGTTTCGACTTCTCCGGTATGGATATGGGAGACATCTTTGGAGACATCTTTGGAGATTTCTTCGGAGGCGGAAGAAGCAGAAGAACAAGCAATGGACCGATGCGTGGTGCAAACCTCCGGGCAAGTGTCCGTATTACCTTTGAAGAGGCAGTCTTTGGCTGTGAGAAGGAGATTGATATCACCTTAAAGGATGAGTGTAAGACCTGTCATGGTACAGGAGCAAAGCCGGGAACATCACCGGAGACCTGTACGAAGTGTGGTGGTAAAGGTAAGGTTATGTACACCCAGCAGTCCTTATTTGGCATGGTACAGAATGTACAGACCTGTCCGGAATGTAACGGAACCGGTAAAGTAGTCAAAGAAAAATGCAGCGACTGTCACGGAAGCGGCTATATTGCAAACAGAAAGCGGATCAAAGTCAGCATTCCTGCAGGTATCGACAATGGTCAGAGTGTGCGGATCCGTGAAAAGGGTGAACCGGGTACCAATGGCGGACCAAGAGGCGATCTTTTAGTAGAAGTAGTAGTATCCAGACATCCGATCTTCCAGCGTCAGGATATGAATATCTATTCCACTGCACCGATTTCCTTTGCGCAGGCCACACTTGGTGGCGAAGTCCGGATCAATACAGTCGATGGTGACATCATCTATGAAGTAAAGCCGGGTACACAGACCGATACGAAGATCCGCTTAAAGGGCAAGGGTGTTCCATCGCTTCGGAATAAGGCAGTACGTGGTGACCACTATGTCACACTTGTTGTCCAGGTACCGACCGGCTTAAGTCAGGCAGCAAAGGATGCACTCCGCAAGTTTGACGAAGAATCCGGTAATACGTTAAAAAAACAGACAGCCGGAGAGGAGAAAAAGAAGAAAAAGGGCTTCGTTGATAAAATGAAAGAAGCATTTGATGATATGTAAAAAGACATATAAAGTGAAAAGGGGTTTCGTTATTTGCGTCAGTGCAAATAACGGAACTCTTTTCTTTAGGGTCAAATTGTCTGCTTGCAGAAAATCGCAAGATGCAGTATACTAGCATCAAATGATGTCTGAAAGCAGCGGGTTAGTGAGTGAAAGGGAGCTTTTACGGATGATACAACCGGATACAACAGAGAAGGAATCGGATCAGCCAATCGATGAGTCAGACAGACTCAGACAGTCGTGGCACGATTTAGAGCGGGAGAAAAGAGAATTTCAGCGGTTCAAGGAGATGGAAGAACGCCGTATGAAGCGGGAACAGAGTCTCTTTGATATGAAGTGGAAGATCTTAGAAGAGGAACTGCAGAGGCTTGCGGCGGATAGGGAGCAGGTTGAGCGGCAGAAGGAATTTTATAAAAGAGTCAATGCGTATGAGAATACGGACAGATACAGTTACACCTATAAATCATCGAATGTCGTAAAGGGGGAGATGTTTTTTACCGGGGTGTCAGACCGCCTGTCTTTAAAAAAAAGGTATAAGGATCTGATCAAGATCTATCATCCGGATAATATCGCAGGCGATACCGGTACCTTACAGGAGATCAACCGTGAATACGATAAGATCAAAAAGCGGTTGGGCTAGACAGATTTTAATTCAAATAGTAAGAAAGAGGAACGCATATGAAATGGGATAAATACACGATACAGACCACAACAGCAGCCGAAGATTTTATCAGTATGATGCTTGATGAGATCGGCATTGAAGGAATTGAGATCGAGGACAACATTCCATTGACCGCCGAAGAGCAGTCCGGTATGTTTATTGATTTTCCACCGGAGCTTCCACCGGATGACGGAAGCAGCCGTGTAAGCTTTTATCTGGATGCGGATGAGGATCATACCGAATTGCTGAAACAGGTTAAGACCGGCTTAGAGGACTTACGGAAGATGGTCGATGTCGGAGAGGGTACGATCACATCGGATCAGACCGAGGACTTGGACTGGATCAATAACTGGAAGCAGTATTTTAAGTCCTTCTATCTGGATGATATTTTGATCAAGCCGACCTGGGAACCGTTAAAGGATGAAGATAAGGACAAGTTTTTAATTGAGATCGATCCGGGTATTTCCTTTGGTACCGGTAAGCATGAGACAACACAGCTATGCATCCATCAGCTTCGCAAGTACATGAAAGAGGGCGATATGGTACTCGATGTGGGCTGCGGA
>JALERL010000063.1 GCA_022764465.1 Lachnospiraceae bacterium
ACTACATTGCTGACCGCAAGTGCATTGTTATTCGTAATCGAAGCCGTTACACTGACCGCACATTCCGGCAGGGAGGTTCCCATCGCAACGATCGTCATACCGATGATCAGTGACGGAACCTTCAACTTTTTTGCTACCGCAGAACTTCCCTCCACGAAAAAGTCTGCGCCCTTGATCAGTAACACAAATCCTAAAACCAGAAAAATATATGTCATATACGATTACCATTCCTTTCTCTTTTCCTGCTATTCTGCATCCGCAGGCACCATATTTTATAAAATTCCCAAATGCTCCAATAAGATCTTCACACCGATCAGTATAAGAATCAGACCGCCGGCCAGTTCTGCCTTGGACTTATACTTATTTCCGAAGAAGTTGCCGGCATAGACGCCGATGATTGCGATCACAAAGGTTGTAAGACCAATGATCGTAATTGCTTCTACGATCGGTGTATCTAAAAAGGCAAACGTGACTCCGACTGCAAGTGCATCAATGCTTGTTGCAACTGCAAGTAAGAACAGTTCCTTAATATCCAGTGGTGGATCCATCTGTTCTATCTGAACTGCTTCATCCCTCTCCTTCACTGCTTCTACGATCATCTTCCCACCGATAAATCCAAGCAGGATAAATGCGATCCAGTGGTCAATACTTGTGATATAGCTTTCAAACTGACTGCCTAACAGCCAGCCGATAAACGGCATCAATGCCTGAAAGCCTCCAAAAAACAATGCGATCACAAAGCACTGCTTTTGGTTTACCTTGCGCATGGACAAGCCCTTACAGATCGAAACTGCAAATGCATCCATCGAAAGACCAACGCCAATAAAAAAAAGTGTAAGAACGGTTTCCATAATTCTCTCCAATCTGCTTTTGTATAAGTACGGAGAGGTATGCGTAAAAAATAAAGTGTATGCCTGCCGCACACTCCCGCGCCCGAGCGGATGCATCGCATCATCTTCCACTCTGCGAGGTGCGCATCGTTGCAAGCTTGCTTGCTTTTACTGTATAGGAATTCCAACGGAATTTCCTATACAGTAAAATAGACCCATGTATGCCCGAAAAAGCATACATGAGTCTCATTCTTTAAGATTTGCCAGGTCTTTATGGCTTTCGCCTGACCGAGGTTGTTGACAAATCACGTATTCACGCGAACTACTCCCTCACGGATTTTTATTACTATAGCGAATTATTCTCATTATGTCAAATGCTTTTCCCTATTTTGCCACATTGTATCTGATTCTATACAATCACGCTCATAAAAGCGGAGGAAGCTAAAATGTAATCTCAATCTTCGTCCCTTTTCCGACCTCGCTCGTAAGATTCAGATGTGCATTATTCTGCACAACAATATGCTTTACGATCGCAAGTCCGAGTCCGGTACCGCCTGTTGATTTCGAACGGCTCTTGTCCACCCGGTAGAAGCGTTCAAAGACACGCTCCTGATGTTCCTTTGAGATACCGATTCCGGTATCCTCTACACACAGGTACGGACGTCCCTCTCTTGTCGTTACCGTGACTGTCACACTTCCTCCACGCACATTATAACGGATCGCATTACTGCAGAGATTATATAGCAGTTCATCCATCAATGTCTTGTTCGAGGTCACCGTTGTCGGTTCGCCCTCTAAGCGGATCGTGACGTCCTGCTTTGCTGCCTGTATCTCGATCATGGAGATGCAGTTTTCCGCTACGGTATAGAGATCCACCGGTTCGAAATCCACACCAAGCTCTGTCGAATCTAATTCCGAAAGCTTGATAATATCGTTGATCAGTGTCAGCAGGCGGTCTGCATTACGATGGATCTCATTCGCAAATCGTCTGGTATCTTCTTCGCCCGCCATTCCATTTCCAATCAGTTCTGCATAGCCGGAGATCGCAGTAAGCGGCGTTTTCAGTTCATGAGATACATTTGCTGTAAACTCCTGACGCATTTTTGAACTGTTTAAGATATTGACATGCTGCTCCTTGATCATCGTTACAAACGGACGGATCTCGCTGTATACCTGCTGCTCATCGACTAAGACAATATTATCTGCCATTTTTTCGATCGGAGCGATCAGCTTTCTTGTCAGATAGTGGGAGATCCACATACATAACAGGAAAATCACACCTGCAATGCACAGAACGATCCAGATCGTATTTGTCATAATATGCATAATACTATCCGAATCCCTTGCGATTCGTAAAACATTACCATTCTCTAAACGGAGCGCATAATAAAAGGTATGCATGGAAACCGTACTTGACCAGCGGACGGCTGTTCCCTCTCCTTTTTCAAAAGCTGCTTCGATCTCCGGCCGTTCCTTGTGATTGTCCATTCCATCCAGGTTTGCAAGGCTCTCGTAAATGACATTTCCGTCTTCATCAACGATCGTGATACGAAGTTCATCTTCCCATGGATTATAGGGTACCCTTCCGTCTTCCATACTGCCGGTCAGATTCCCATCGATATCCATCTCGGTAATATCCTGCTTCAATTCCTCCACATCCATCTGCTCGATGATGTGTGCGTATGCCCGCAGATCCGCAAAAATCTGTTCCTTTAAAATATTATAATAGAGGACCATTGCACTGGCTGCAGTAATGAGAATCGCAATTGCTGTTACCAGTATAAAACGTGAATTAATCTTTTTTTTCACTGTACTTCTCTCCTGTCTGTATTTACCCAATGAATTACAAAAATTTCCCACATATTATTTCATGCCGGGTCACCTAAAGTACGGGCTGTACGGCTGCCAGAACGGAACATTTCAGTGGAATTGCGTAAATTTATCAGATGCCGGTTTTCGGCTCAAAGTTTGTGTACATTCGCCAGATGCACAATTACGCCGTGGTGTACGTCTGTAGCACACGCTCTCAAGAATCCTTAGTCTAGTGGGAGTAAATGCCGTCTCCAGCTAAGTTTATGATGTGCGGGTGCGTCAAACGCGCTATTTATTTTTTGACAACCTATAAAATAACGAGCTTGAACGAGCCGCACCCGCACAACCTTCCGCTGTCGAACGGCATGTAACTCCCACACGACACGTCATAAATCGAGTGTGTGACACAGGCGCACATCACGGTACGATTGTACAGATGTCGAATGAACATAAATAATCAAAAGAGCCGAAAACCGGCACCGATAAATTAGCAATTCAAATGAGTTCCGCTATGGCAGCCGCACAGCCGTACTCAGGTACTCCACCAAAGATTAATATGTGGAAAATTTTTTATTCGATCAGATAGCCGACATTCCGGATGGTCTTGATCACGGCTCCGCCATCGCCTAACTTCTGGCGCAGTGTCTTGATGTGCATATCAACCGTCCGGCTCTCTCCTTCATATTCAAAGCCCCAGACCTGATTCATGATCTTATCTCTCGAAAGCACGATTCCCTCGTTGATCATCAGATACTTCAAAAGTTCGAATTCCTTAAAAGTAAGCTCACAGATATTTCCATTGACCTTCACCATATGACGCTCGGTATCCATCATAATGCCGGAACAGGTTAACAGTGTATCCTCTTCTATGTTCTCCGTTCTTCGAAGCAATGCCTTGACTCTGGAGATCAGCTCCATGACACCGAATGGCTTTGTCATATAGTCATCTGCACCCATATCCAGTCCACGGACTTTATCAATCTCGGTTGTCTTGGCAGTCACCATGATGACCGGCACTTTTCCGGCTGCATGATGCTTTCTGAGATTTGTTAAAATATCAAGCCCATCCTCATCCGGAAGCATAATATCTAAAAGCACCAGACTTGGTACTTTTTTATCGACCGCACGGAAGAAATCCTTTCCGCATTCGAATTCTTCGACCGAAAATCCGCTGTTTTTTAAGGCATACCGCTCGATTTCCCTGATATTGATATCATCCTCCACAATATAGATCAATGGCATATCTGACACTCCTTCCCACATGCAGCACATATTCGGATGCATGGATTTTCTTTTGCTTATGATAAGGTATATTTACTCCGGAACTTTGCTTCCTGTTTTTCAAATACAGCATTGTCCTCATCCTTAAGATGATTCATATAATCATGCTCTTCTAACTGATTATCCTGTACCTGGATCAGACATACTGCAATATTGGAACAATGATCCGCCACACGTTCATAGTTCGTAGCCAGATCCGATAAGATGAGTCCTAAGTCAATCGTACATTTTCCCTTACGCAGACGCTTGATGTGATGTTTTTTTACATCCTTGTTCAGCTCATCAATGACTTCTTCTAATGGTTCTACCGTTTTTGCAAGTGCTTCATCGCCTGCTGTAAATGCGCCGATGGCACGATCTAGGATATCTGTCACTGCATCCCGGAAAATTCCCATCTCTTCTTCTGCCTTCTTGGAAAAAGACAGTTCTTTTTTCGTCATCTCCTGACAGGATTCCACAACATTGACCGCGTGGTCGGAAATACGTTCAAAGTCTGTAATGCAGTGAAGCAGGGTAGAAACATTCTGACTGTCTGCATAGGCGAGATTCTGGCTGCTTAACCGGGTAAGATAGGCACGCAGCTTATCCTCATACTGGTCGATCAGATTCTCCTGTGCGATCACATGCCCGCCCTGTTCCTTCGAATAATGACCGACAAGGTTCATTGCCTGAACAAAAGCATCCTTGGAAAGTTCTGCCATCTGTGCTGCAACGGTATAACACTGCTCGATTGCGAAAGACGGAGTCGATAAGAAACGGTCATCGAGAAGTGGGAACGCATTTTTCTCCTTTTCCTTCTCTTGGGCAGTTTCCGGCAGGGTAAGATACGCCAGACGCTCTAAGACTTTTGTAAACGGAAGCAGAACAACCGTAGTAAACACATTAAAGATACTGTGTATCATGGCAATCCCGACAACACCGACCGTTTCATCCGCAAACGGAAAATGTATGATCGCATTCAGGATATAATAAGCTACCAGAAACAGAATGGTACCAATGATATTAAAGTACAGATGCACAAAGGCTGTACGCTTGGCATTACGGTTGGCTCCGATCGAAGAGATCATTGCCGTAACACAGGTTCCGATGTTCTGTCCCATAATGATCGGAATAACCGATCCATAGGTAAACGCACCGGTAACTGACAATGCCTGCAAGATACCGACCGATGCAGAAGAACTCTGGATAATTGCAGTTAACAGTGCACCAACGAAAATACCAAGTATCGGGTTACGGAACATCGTCAGGATATTCGTAAATTCCGGAACATCCGCAAGCGGCTCAACTGCGCCACTCATTGCTTCCATACCAAACATTAAAACAGCAAAACCTAAGAATATCTCTCCGATATCCTTCTTCCTGCTGTTTTTTCCTGACATAAATAAAATAATTCCGATAAGGGCAAGCAGCGGCGTAAAGGAACTCGGCTTTAACATACGAAGAAACAGGCTGTCTCCCTGAATGCCTGTAAGACTCAAAAGCCAGGATGTAACAGTCGTTCCGACATTTGCACCCATGATGATTCCGATCGCCTGTGAGAGCTTCATAATACCGGAATTTACAAAACCGACCACCATAACGGTCGTCGCAGATGATGACTGGATCACTGCGGTAACGCCTGCACCCAGCAATACTGCCTTGATCGGATTCGACGTCAGCTTCTCAAGAACCCGTTCTAACTTTCCACCTGATACTTTCTCAAGACCTGCACCCATTACACTCATTCCATATAAGAAAAGTGCCAGTCCACCAACTAATGACAACAAGCCAAAAATATCCATTTTTTCCTCCTAGCGGGTAGATACCATCCGGTATCT
>JALERL010000066.1 GCA_022764465.1 Lachnospiraceae bacterium
TGCAGTATCTATGCATACATGAGTAAGAAAAATCCACTGGCGGGAAAGTCAGAAGTAACTTTAGAAGAATTAGATGAGTATCCGTTTCTTGCTTTTGCACAGGGAGATTACAATTCCGTGTATTTTGCGGAGGAGGTCTTAAGTACCTATGAGCATAAGAAGCTGATCCGGGCAAATGACAGGGCCACTCTTTTGAATCTGATGGTAGGACTGGGCGGCTATACCCTGTGTTCCGGCATCATCTGCGAGGATTTAAACGGAACGGATTACTGTGCAGTGAAGTTAAAAACAGAGGAAAAGATGACAATCGGCTATATTGCAAGAAAGGCATCGGTGATCAGTGAGATCGGACAGAAGTATATTGAGATACTGTCACGGTATCAGGAAAAGGTATTGCGTTAGCAGATGGAACGTTATAGGTTTTGCCTATAACGTGCAATAGACATTATGAATTATACAAGCAAAAAAGCGTATGATAGAATCAGTTTAAGTCAATGACCTAGTATGCAGATAGGAATAGAAGGTGAACAAAATCGAAGCGAATGAATGGATAAAAAAGAGTGTAGTTGTAACGGGAGCGGCCGCCGGAATGGGAAGGGCGATCACAGAAGGATTTTTAAAACAGGGCGCAACCGTTGTTGCAGTAGATATTAACCAGACTGCACTTACAGATTTACAGAAAGACATAGAAGAAGCTTATGGGAAGGATGTTGCAGAACATCTTTTACCGTTTGCAGGAGATATCTCAAAGCAGGAGACGAATGAAGCGATGATCGGGCGCGCGATCGAAGCAACAGGAACGATCGATGTGTTGGTCAATAATGCAGGGATCGCAGGACACAGTGAACCGATCACGGAGACGACAAATGAGGACTGGAACCGGATTTTGGAAGTCAACTTAAACGGACCGATGTATGCGATCCGTGCCGCAGTACAGAAGATGAGACAGCAGGAAAACGGAGGCAGTATCGTAACGATCGCATCGGTAGCCGGAATCAGGGGATGTCGTTCGAGTGTTGCGTACAGTGTGGCAAAGCATGGACTTGTCGGACTGTGTGAGCATACTGCATATGCCTATATGCATGAGGGCATCCGCAGCAATATAGTCTGCCCGGGTGCGATCCGGACAGGCATGACGAGCAAGCCGGATACGGAAAGCAAGTTTGGAAGAGCAAGGATCATGTCTGGAATGGATCCACAGTTTGTTTTTGGAGAGACAGGAGATATTGCAGAAGCAGTCTTATTTTTAGCAAGTGATAAAGCGAAGTTTATCAATGGTGCAACCCTCGTCGTAGACGGTGGAATTTCATGTAATTAATCAAGGAGACAAAAGATGGCAAATATATATGATTCAATCACAGAACTGGTGGGACATACTCCATTAGTGCGGTTACATAACTTTGAAAAAAACAATAACTTAAAGGCACAGCTGATCGGAAAGCTGGAATACTTAAATCCAACGGGAAGTGTGAAGGATCGTGCAGCGTTAAATATGATCGAAAAGGCAGAAGCAGAAGGTAAGTTAAAGCCGGGCGGAACAATCGTAGAAAGTACCAGCGGAAATACCGGAATCTCGCTTGCAGCTTTTGCGGCAGCAAGAGGATATCATCTGCATATTTTTATGGAGCCGGGATGTACACCGGAGCGTGTGCAGATCTTAAAGGCATATGGAACAACGGTTCAGTATTATCAGGATATTCCGGGATTTGCAGATATTATTGCACAGTACGGATTTGATAAGGAGCGTATCATCGCTGCAATAAAAAAGTTTGCAGATGACAATGGCTATTACTATACCAGCCAGCTTACCAATGATGCCAACTGGCAGGCACATATCAAAACAACCGGACCGGAGATCGTTGCCGATACGGATGGAGATGTCGACTATGCTGTGATGCTTGCAGGAACAGCCGGAACACTGACCGGAGTCGGTAAGTATTTACAGGAGCATATTCCGGGCGTAAAGATCGTCGGGGTACAGCCGACTCTGGAGTCCATGTATAAGCCGGGTGAGGATCGTGATACGATCGACGGTGTGGTACATTTTGATAATAACGGACAGGTCGGACATCCGTTTATCGTAAACAACGACTTCCATTATGCAGAAGTCATTGATGTAGACGGAACAGAGACATACGCAGTAGCAAGAGAGTTAGCAGCAAGTGATGGAATCTTCCTTGGAGCATCGGCGGCAGCGGCTGTCTTGGCAGCAAAACAGCTTGCTTTAAGACCGGAGAATGAAGGAAAGAAGATCGTCATTATCTTACCGGATGATGGCATGAAGTATCTTTCTACAAGAATGTATCAGGTGGAGGAAGCATGAGTAAAGTAACATTTCGGCAGAAAAAAGCCGGGGATGTGACAGAATTTTTAAAGAGTGCAAAAGCGGCAGAGCGTTATGTGCACTCTTTTTTAAAAGAGGAACCGGATGGAATCTGTTCCGATGAAGTAAAAGGAACCGCAAGACATAATCTGTATGTGGGAACTGCGGGCATTCTCCATATGTATGTACAGTTTGATCAGATCCTGCCGGATGAGGATTACCGCAGGCTGATTGAAGAGCAGACCCGGTTTTTGAAGGGACATATCCTAGATGGAGTGCGTCTGGCAAAGACCGATGGAGAATTCGTACCGGGAATGGCAGAAGCCTTCTACAGTGGGATTGGTGGAATCGGACTGATCTTAAATGAAGTCTACCGGCTGTATCAGAATCCGGATGCAAAAGCAGGGGAAGAGGAGATTCTTGCTTATTATAAGAAGCATCAGAAAAAAGAAGCAGAAGGAATCTTTTGGAGTGGAAATGCACCGGTCTTTTTTGACGGAGGAATCATTCTTTTTCTGATCGATTCGATTCAGACATATGGTGATCCGGATGGTAAAATCAGAAGGATGGTGATAGAAGCCACGGACGATATTTTAGCGCATGGAATGTATCATAAGGATGGCGGGTTAGAGATTGACCGGTTGTGTGTAGACTTTAAGCATAAGGAGCCAAACTTTGAATTTGGAACCGCAGGCATTGGGTATTTTTTCCTAAAGGTCTATGAGCTGACGAAGGATGAGCGGTATCTGCAGGCAGCAAAGGCTGCGACGGTCTATCTTAAGAGCATTGCCGTATCCCAGAAGAAGGGGTATCTGATCCCATATAAGCTTGGTAAATATGAGGATCTGTTTTATCTTGGAAACTGTCATGGACCGGTTGGAACAGCGAAGCTCTTTTATGAGCTGTATCAGGTGACAGGTGAAGATACTTATATGCAGGAAGTCTTTCAGTTAGTAGATGGTGCAGAAAGTCTTGGCGCACCATTTGTACAGTCGGCAGGCTTTTGGAATACGACTTGTGTCTGCTGTGGGCCGGCAGGATATGTACCATTGTATGAAGGGCTTTATTACAGTACCGGAGAGGAAAAGTGGAAAAAACTTTGTCACGAGGTTGGAGAGGTGCTGCTTGGCACACAGACCGGTGGATACTGGGAGATCGCGTTTGACCGTACCAGACCGGATGAACTGACCAGACCGGCGGGCTATTTTACCGGAGCTGCCGGAGTGGCGGCGACATTATTGCAGATCTACAGCATGGAAACCGGAACCGGAAAACGTATCCGCCTGATCGATGATCCATATCTCAGATCATAAGAGGATGCACAAGAATGGAGGTTATTATGGAAAGAGGAATAAATACACGATGTTTACATTTAGAAGAAACAGAAGGAAAGACAGAAAATTATGGTGCGATCAGTTATCCAATCTATCAGACTGCAACGTATGCCCATCCGGGTGTCGGACAGAGTACCGGATTTGATTACAGCAGATTACAGAATCCGACAAAAGAGCATTTGGAAAAAGTGGTAGCAAGCTTAGAGGGTGGTATTGATGCGCTCGCACTTTCTTCCGGTATGGCAGCAATCACATTGTTAATGGAGATCTTTAAACCTGGCGATCATCTGATCGCAGAAGCAGATCTGTATGGTGGCTGCATCCGTCTGTTTGACCATGTCTCGAAAAAGAATGGTATAACCTTTACCACGGCAAACTGTTCGAAGGATGATATTGAGCAGTTTATCCAGCCGAATACAAAGGCAATCTATATTGAGACACCGACTAACCCGATGATGAATGTTTCAGATATCCGTAAGATTGCAGAGATTGCAAAAAAGCATAACCTTCTTCTGATCGTGGATAATACCTTCTTATCTCCATACTTCCAGAATCCGTTAGAGCTTGGTGCGGATGTGGTGGTACACAGTGGAACGAAGTTCTTAGGCGGCCACAATGATACGTTAGCAGGATTTCTGGTAACAAACCGTGCAGACATCAGTGAGAAGCTTCGCTTTTTGATCAAGACAACCGGTGCCGGCTTACAGCCGTTTGACAGTTGGCTGATCTTACGCGGAATCAAGACACTGGGTATCCGTATGGAACAGGCACAGAAAAATGCAATGGCGATTGCAGAATGGCTGAAAAAACAGCCGATTGTAACAAAGGTCATCTATCCGGGATTAGAGGAGCATCCGGGACATGAGATCATGAAAAAACAGGCGCGTGGCTTTGGTTCGATGCTGACCTTTTCTACCGATACAAAGGAGCATGCGCTTGCTATTTTATCAGAAGTAAAGATAATCAAGTTTGCGGAGAGCTTAGGCGGAGTAGAGACACTGATCACTTATCCGACGACACAGACACATGCAGACGTGCCGGAAGAGATCCGTATCAAAAACGGAATTACGGACTGCACGCTGCGTCTTTCGACCGGAATCGAGGACTGCAAGGATCTGATCGCAGAACTGACCGAGGTGTTTGAGAAGATTCAGTCCAAATAAATGATAGGATTGTACTATAAAAATGCATAATATTTCAAGAAAATGTGTAAAAAGTATCGTATAATGCCAGTATAAACATTGCCCGGAACAATCAGGTGATATGCGCAAAAGGCAGCGCAGGAATGGAGAATTATATGGATAAGGGATATATTACACATCGTTCTGCACTCAATGAATGTTATGCGTTAGATGAAAAACAGTTAGAGATCTCGATCCGCACCGGCTATGATGTGGATCAGGTATTCTTATGCTATGGAGATCCGTTTTCTGCCGGCATTATGGGTGGAGCAGAGAAATGGAGCGGAGAGAAAAAGGAGCTGACCAAATGCCGGAATCTGGCTTACCAGAAGCTGTGGAGCGTCCGGGTAGAGCCTCGTTATAAACGATGCAAATATTTTTTTGAATTGCATGCAGGAGAAGAAACCTGTTTCTTTTTTGAGGATGGATGCTATACGAAGGAACGTATGGAGATCCCGGGCAGAAAAGAACAGTGTTTCTTTTTTCCATGGATGAATCCGGCGGACATCAATGAGACGCCGGACTGGGTGAGTGAGACGATCTGGTATCAGATCTTCCCGGACCGCTTCTGCAATGGCGATCCTTCCATCAATTCAAAATGGGCAAAGCCATGGAAGTGTGAGCAGGTACACTATATGGATATTTACGGTGGAGATCTTGCCGGAATCCGTAAAAAGCTTCCGTACTTACAGGAACTCGGTATTACAGGTATTTATCTGACCCCGATCTTTTCCGCAGAATCGAATCATAAGTATAATACGACCGATTATTATAAGATTGATGAGGCTTTTGGTACGGAAGAGGACTTAAAGGCTTTGGTGAAGGAAGCGCATGCTGCGGGAATCCGTGTGATGTTAGATGCAGTATTTAACCACTGTGGGGAACAGTTTGCACCATGGAAGGATGTCTTAGCGCATGGCCCGGAGTCAGAATATTATGACTGGTTTTTCATCCATCAGTGGCCGTTTGACCAGAGTACTAGGAATACCAGGGACGGCAGATATGATGCCTTTGCTTTTTACGGTGAGATGCCAAAGTTAAATACGAATAATCCGGCAGTGATACATTATTTTAAGGAGCTTTGCACCTACTGGTTAAAGGAATGGAAGATAGACGGCATTCGTTTTGATGTCGGAAACGAAGTATCACATGCCTTTTTAAAGGAGCTGCGCAAACAGTTAAAACAGGTAAATCCGGAGGTCTACCTCTTAGGAGAGATCTGGCATGACTCAATCAACTGGCTGATGGGTGATGAGTATGATTCTGTGATGAATTATCCGTTTGCACAGGGCATGAATGATTTCTTTATTGATCCGGAACGCACGAATCAGGACTTCGAGCATGAGATCAACCGCTGCTATTCACTTTATATGAAGCAGACGAACCGTGTGCTGTTTAATCTGTTAGATTCCCATGATACGGATCGTCTGCGGACACGAACCGGCAGTCTTGGAAAGTTCTATCAGCAGCTTGCGGTGTTATTTACCATGGAAGGAACACCTTGTATCTATTATGGGACAGAGATTGCCATGGAGGGAAGCTTTGATCCGGACTGCCGCCGCTGTATGCCGTGGGAGGAGATCGAAGCAGGAACATTTGATGATAAGATTACCAATCTGAAGACGCTGATCACAATCCGTAAGACCTATGCGCAGAGCAGAAGCGGTCAGATCACATGGATCACAGACCGTGACAATAAGCGTCTGATCCATTATGTGAAAACAGCATCGGATGAGAAACAGCTTCATGTGATCTTAAATGCGTCCGGACAGAGCGAGCGTTTTACAATAGACGGTGAACTGTTATTTTCCTATGATTGTAAAGACAATAATGAAGACCAGACGAAAACCATTCTGCCGGATGGCTGCATGATCTATCTGACAAAGTAAGAAAAATACGATCTGACACTTGAGAAAATATTAGATTATGTTATGATGTAATGTAATAGGCGCAAAAGAAAAGGAAGCGGCTGCGGAGCAGACATTTTCTTTTCTTGCGCTATTAACGAACGAATAGTCCTGCAAAGCAGGACGACGGAGCGTGTCAGCGCGGGATTCGTGAGTGAAAAAGCTTGCACTGTAAATGTAATATATATAATATAACAAATAGTCCTGCAAAGCAGGACGGCAGAGCGCGTCAGCGCGGGATTCGTGAGTGAAGGAAAAAAGCCTGCACTGTGAATGAAATATACATAATACAATAACTCCAAATGAGTTTACATGTACAAAACATATACAGAAATGAGGAATACTATGTCAGAGAATCAGGTAAAATTAAGCTATAAGATATTTTTAGAGTCCGAGGATGTTTCACAGTCAAGGATCTTATCGAGCACTTCGTTTGTCAGAAATCTTTTGAAAAACTGCACAAATCATTATTTTCAGAATGCAGAAATCGATGATGAGAGTGATCTGGATGATTTTGTTTTAAGACTGTACTTAGAATCCGATGTCGAAGAGGAAGTATGCAGCGCACCGGATTCAGCAGCCGGCTTTGTAGCAGATATGGCGGAGCTGTTAGATGCGATCGCACAGGCACAGTCCTATATGGATATGGAAGGAAGCTTTTCGATTTCCTATCAGGGAGAGACAGAGAGCTATACATTTACATCGGAAAGCGGACAGGATTTCTGCGATTTTGCAGAAGCTGCCAAAGATGCATCCCTGTAAATCAGAGGTAAGAGGAAACAGATTTGAGAAAAGTAGAAGAACATATCATTAAGGCTGTCTATCCGGATTCAATCGCAGCAGAGCTTGAGATCGAGCCGGGGGATGCACTGCTTGAGATCAATGGAAAAAAGATCGAGGATGTCTTTGATTACCGCTATATGATCAAGGACGAATACATTGAGGTACTGATCCGTAAAAGCGATGGCGAAGAGTGGCTCTATGAGATCGAGAAGAATTACGACGATGATCTCGGACTGGAATTTGACAATGGTCTGATGAGTGATTATCGTTCCTGCAGCAACAAGTGCATCTTCTGTTTTATTGACCAGATGCCGCCGGGAATGCGAGAGACACTGTATTTTAAGGACGATGATTCCAGATTGTCCTTTTTACAGGGAAACTACATTACCCTGACCAATATGAATGAGGAAGATATTGACCGTATCATCCGCATGCAGCTTGCACCGATCAATATTTCGGTACAGGCAACGAATCCGGAGCTTCGCTGCAAGATGTTAAATAACCGGTTTGCGGGAGAAAAGCTGGCTTATATTAAGAAGCTTTATGAGGGGCATGTTGAGATGAACGGTCAGGTCGTTCTCTGTAAGAATGTAAACGATAAGGAAGAGTTAGACCGCACGATACAGGATCTCTCACAGTATCTTCCGTTTATGCGGAGTGTGTCAGTCGTTCCAGCCGGAATTACGAAGTATCGGGACGGACTTTTCCCGATCGAGCTTTTTACGAAGGAAGAAGCATCACATGTGATCGATCAGATTGAAAGCTATCAGCAGGGCTTCTATGAAAAATACGGTCTGCATTTTATCCATGCAAGTGATGAGTGGTATATTACCGCAGAACGGGATTTTCCGGAGGAAGAGCGGTATGACGGTTATATCCAGTTAGAAAATGGTGTCGGAATGATGCGGCTTCTTATGACGGAATTTGAAGAAGCGATGCAGGAATGCATCCGTGATGCGGATTATCCCATAAAAAGGGAGAAGCTTACACGAACACTTACTATGGCAACCGGAAAGCTGACGTATACAACGATTCAGGGATTCGCAGATCAGATCATGGAAGCATTTCCGGGTATCCATATTCATGTGAAAGCAATCCGCAATGACTTCTTTGGAGAGACGATCACGGTATCGGGACTGATCACCGGACAGGATCTGATCGCACAGCTTAAGGAAGAAAAGGAACAGGGCACAGACTTAGGAGATACGCTTATTATTCCATCGAATATGCTTCGTATGGGAGAAGCGGTATTTTTAGATGATCTTACGGTGTCGGATGTGGAGCAGGCACTTAATATGAAGCTCGTAGCGGTAGAGCAGAGCGGACAGGAACTGTTAGAAGCCATTTTAGATACTTCCTATCATATGGACAGGGAAAATGACGATGATAGCTTTGTCTATGTACAGGCCTTTGACCATTAGAGTAAAGAAAAAGCTTAAGCCAGATGAGATGGCTTAAGCTTTTTTACTGTATAGGAAATTCCGTTGGAATTCCTATACAGCAAAAAACTAAAATGCGCACCTCGCGGAGTGGAATGTTATGCAATGCATCCGCTCGGGCGCGAGAGTGTGCGGCAGGCGCACACTTTATTGTATCACATGTCAGTGATTAGCATCCGAAACAATTGCGGATAAATGTCATGATATCGCAATTAGATAAGAACTTGAAACACATAAGTAATATCCTCCTTTTTAGATTTTGTATCTGTCTTAGCTAAGGACAAATGAATTGTAACAATTCTGTAACAACTATGCAATATGAGCATTCTGCCAGAATTGACAAAAATTATGGAATATTCTATGCTGAAAAAGTACCATAGAAAATACAGGATCAGAGGATGAAAACAGTGCAGCGGAAAGAAGAATATTTAAGCATCACGGACATGGCACGGTTACGCAATGTCACGACCGAGACCCTGCGGCATTATGACAGGATCGGGTTGTTACAGCCGGATTATGTCAATGAGCAGCATATTCGGTATTATTCAGTCTTAAAATATGAAAAATTAGAAACGATTCGGGAATTAAAACAGCTGGGAATGAGCTTAAATGAGATCAAAGCATATTTTGAAAAAAGAGATTATGAAAGTTCAAAAAAATTGTTAGAAACGCAGGACCGGTTACTGCAAAAGCAGATCCACGATCTCATGTGCATCCGGGAGAAGGTCTGGAAGAAGAGGCAGTTTTTAAATGACTTAGAAGCAGAGCATGTTTCAAAAGAACCTTATGTCCGGTATTTTCAAAAGAGAAGTTATCTCTTATCCGAGCACCGGGTGGAAAATGAAGTGGAACTTGCGTATGAAGCGATGCAGCTAGAGCGCAGGATCTATGAAACGGAAGCATATCTGCCAATTTATGCCACGGCACGCTATGGTGGTATATTTCCAATCAACGAGCAGAACAGGAGAGACATCCATGTTCTGATGTTTTATGAGGATATATCCGAAGATACGGATGCGCATGTTTTACCGGAGGGATATTATCTGTGCCTTAGGATGCGGGGTTCCTTCTGGAAGCGGAGGGAGAGTCTGAGGCAGCTGCATCAGATCTTAGAAGAAAGACAATATCAGATCATACAGCCAGTGATCATTGAAAACGTGCTTATTGATTACACGATCACGGATGTAGAAAAGGAACGGTTGTTTGAATTCCAGATCCCGGTTACCGGATCAGATCTTGTATAGATCGGATAACAAGAACGCATGCAATCGGAAAAAATTATGTATCATTACTACTTTCGCTTTGTGTAACACAAAGCACTATACTTTTTGTCAGATTGAAGAATCAAAAGGATAAAAAGGAAGGTAGAGAACAATGGCAGAAAGAAACAGAGAACAGCATGTATTTGATTCCGAACTTCTCCCATTACCGTTTGGAGGTATTGCAACATTCGGAAAATATCCGAACACCAGAGAATTAGATCAGGTCGATATTGCAATTATGGGAGTTCCATATGATGCAGGGGTAACTTACCGGTCAGGTGCTAAAATGGGTCCAAGAGGAATGCGGGATGTATCCTATTCGGTAATGAACTTTAATCATAACTGGGATACCAAGGATTTTACCTTAGATCAGGCATGTCCACATATCATTGATTATGGCGATGTCGGTTATTCTTATGGCTCGAAGGCAACGGAAGTTATGTTTCAGGAGACTTACGAACATGCAAAGCGGATTTTGACATCAGGGGCAAATCTTATGACGTTAGGCGGAGATCACACGATCCCATACGGAATGGTGAGAGCCGCACATGAGGTATACGGAAAGCTTGCATTGATACACTTTGACTCCCATCAGGACTGCTGGCCAAGTTATGGCAATTACAGTCATGCGAATTTCTCTTATGATCTGTGGGAGGAAGGCTGCATAGATGACAAGCATTCCGTTCAGGCATATATCCGTACGGATTTTCCGCTGGATCCTGGTATTCCACAGCCGGAATATAACATTATCTTTGCGCCTGAGGCATTGAAGATGGGACCTGAGGCATTGGCAGAACGGATCAAAGAGATCGTTGGCGATATGCCGGTTTACCTGACTTTTGATATTGACAGCATTGATCCGGCGTATGCACCGGCAACCGGAACTCCGGTAGTTGGTGGACCAAGCTCCGGTGAGGCCTGTCAGGTGCTTCGGAATCTGGATGGGATCAATGTGGTCGCAGCAGATATTGTCTGTGTTGCACCGCCACTGGATTCACCGGCACAGCAGACCTGTTTTGTTGCAGACACTGTGGTACAGAACCTGTTATGTCTGCTCGCAAAGGCACGCTTAAACCGGAAAAAATAAAAATTAGAAATGAATATGAGGAAAAACGGGCAATCGGAACCAGTCTGGGCTTTCGATTGCTCGTTTACTTTTTTATGAGATTTGTTATAATATTTGTTGATCTGTGAAGTGGGAAAATACGCTGAAATCAGAAAGGAAATGGTAACGATGGACATTTTAGATAAATTCGGTACGATGGTGGGAAATCAGTCTTATAAAGATCCAGAGAAAGCCCGCAAACTTCTGCTTACCGGCTATCGCCTGCAGAAAAAACGGCTGCAGCTTTTTCCGGATAAGAAGATTCCGGCATCCGGTCAGTATGCAGCAAGACTTGTAATGCAGACGATCATCCGGACTGCTGCCACAGCCAAAATGCATGATCTATACCAATCTTGCCTGTGATGGAAATATGATGACCTTTCCGTATTTGAAAGAGACCTATGACCTTCCGGGCTTTTATATTGATGTTCCGTATGAGAAAAGTAAAGAATCTGTCGGATATGTTGCAGGGCAGTTACGGGAAATGAAGCATTTTTTGGAAGAGATGACCGGAGAACAAATCCCGGAGCAGGAAGTGGCCAAGGCCGTTTCAAATAGTAAGAAAGCATCTGCCTATTACCGGAAGCAGCTTGCCTTACGAAAAGACCATGATCCGGTTACAACGATGACAAATGAGCTGTATGCGATTTTTATGTGCCACCTGCTTTCCGGATCAAAGGAAGCAGTAAAATATACGAAGCTGTTACTGGAGGACGTGAAAAAGGCACCAAAGGAAGATAGTCTGCATGTGCTCTGGATGCATATCATGCCATTTTTGCAGGAACCGGTCAGAGATGTGTTTAATTATAGTGATCACATCCATATCTCGGCCTGTGACTTTGTTGCAGACGGGTTTCAGCCAGTATCCGAAGAAGATCCGTATGAAGCCATGGCAAAAAAGATGGTTTATAGCATCTACAATGGAAATGTAGATCAGCGGATACAGATGGCAGAGCAGCTTGCAAAAGAGACAGATGCAGATGGAGGCATCCTGTTTGCCCACTGGGGCTGTAAGGGAACACTTGGTGTGTCAAATCTGATCAAGCATTCTTTAGAAAGCGAAGGTATCCCAACAATGATCTTAGACGGGGATGGCTGTAATCCGGCGAATACCAGTGATGGTCAGGTGTCGACAAGACTTCAGGCTTTTGTGGAAATGTTAGAAGAAGGCAGGGAGGAGAAAAAGCATGATACATTATGTATGTATGTAAATATACGCCGGTAGAGTTATTCCGCGGATTCGGGGAAACTTGCACCGTGCTTGAAGAGATCCCGGAGAATTTTGAAATGTCGGATCAGATCGCACATGCGAATCTATGCGGCTTTGGCAAGTCGGTGATTCAGGCTGTGTTAGAAGGAAAGGTGGAGGAACTGGTACTTGTTAATTGCTGTGACTCCATGCGCCGGGTGTATGATATTGTACAGAGCACCGGAAAATGCAGATTCCTCTATATCTTAGATCTTCCGCATGAGGGAAATGAATGTGAGAAGGTGAAGTTTGCAAAGGAAGTCTTATGCTTAAAGAATGCGTATGAGACATATTCCGGGAAAAAATTTGATCCCGCTGCTTTCCTGCATTCTTTTACAAAGGAGCATTCCACAAAGGAACCGTATATCGGAGTTATGGGAGTACGTGTCAGCGGTATTTTAGAAAAAATGATCGAGGATAATATGCAGATGAAGGTGAAGAACCTCACCTGTACCTGCGGACGGGAACTTGCAGTCGTGCCGGAAGAACTGGGGAAACTGGATGAAGAAGCCATGCTAGCTGCATATGCAGAGGCACTGCTTGGACAGATGCCGTGTTTTCGCATGAATGACAGTGTCAGAAGAAGACAGATGTATTTAGATCCGGAACTGAAGGGGATCATTTATCATACGATCAAGTTCTGTGATTATTATGGATTTGAATATGCCGGTATGAAACGGGAGGTCAGGGTTCCGCTTCTTAAGCTCGAAACCGATTTTACCAGTCAGAGTGTCGGACAGCTATTAACCAGAATACAGGCTTTTTCAGAAACCATCGAAGGAGCAGATGACCGGAACGCAGAATCAAAGATCAGTGAGGAGACGAGAAAGAAAATGAAATCAGGAGTCTATTATGTGGCAGGAATCGACAGTGGATCCACCAGTACGGATGTTGTGATCTTAGATCCGTATGGAAAGATCAAGTTTACGATGATCATTCCGACCGGAGGCGGTGCAATGCTAAGTGCGAAAAAGAGCCTGGATCTTGCATTAGAGCGTGCGGACATCCGTGAGGAAGAAATCGTAAGAATTGTTACAACCGGATATGGACGGGCTTACATTGACAACGGGGATGACAGCATTACAGAGATCACCTGCCATGCCAAGGGTGCACATTACCTGAATCCAAGGGTTCGGACGATTATTGATATCGGAGGACAGGATATTAAGGCAATCAGCATCGATGAAAATGGAGCAGTCCAGAACTTTCTGATGAATGATAAATGTGCAGCAGGAACCGGACGTTTCCTTGAGATGATGGCAAGAACACTGGGACTTTCCTTAGAGGAAATGAGTACAAAGGGACTTGAATGGAAGGAAAATATCGTGATATCGAGTATGTGTACGGTTTTCGCAGAATCTGAGGTGGTATCGTTGGTTGCACAGAATAAAGCAGTCGAGGATATCATCCATGGCTTAAATGTTTCTGTCGCATCCAAGGTAGGGGCACTGGCTGCCCGTCTTGGTAAAACGAATCCGGGGGAATATATGATGACCGGTGGTGTCGCAAAGAATTCGGGAATCATTCAGGCATTAGAGGAAAAGCTTGGCGCAAAGCTCTATATCTGTGAGGAAGCACAGCTTTGCGGTGCACTTGGCGCGGCATTGTTCGCTTATGAAAAATGTAAAGCGGAAGCATAAAAGATAACCATTGTAAAAATGAAAAAGAAGTGAGGAATAATCATGGAAACCAAAGAATATACCGGTTTTTTTAAAAGTATTATTGATCAGGACCGCTGTGCCGTAGTGATCTGTAACATCGAACATGAGATCATCTATATGAATCCGGCAGCAGTACAAAGCTACGAAAAATGGGGCGGTGCTGACCTGGTCGGAAAAAGCATCTTAAACTGCCACAATCCGGCATCGGGAGAAAGGATCCGTGAGGTAGCAGACTGGTTTGCAGCGGATGAAGGCCATAACATGATCTATACCTTCCACAATGAGAAGCAGAACAAGGATGTGTATATGGTGGCACTCCGAGAGGAAGGAAAGCTGATCGGTTATTACGAAAAGCATGAATTCCGCAATCCGGAGACAATGAAGTTCTATGATCTGTATTAGATAAAAGCAAAGGAAGAAAGGTAATGTTAGGAAGTACAAAAGGAAAATCCCTGTGTCAGTATGTTCCGGATTATGTCTTATATGATCTCGAAACGACCGGGACATCCTGTTATTATGATGAAGTGATCGAAATCTCCGCAGTAAAGGTAAGAGGAGGGAAGGTCGTAGACGAATTCAACGAACTGGTCAATCCGAAGAGACCAATTCCTTATGCAGCCAGCATGGTGAACCATATCTCAGATGAGATGGTAGCCGGTGCACCTGTATTTTCAGAGATCCTGCCGGAGTTTCTAGCCTTTATCGGTGATGATGTATTGGTAGGACACAATATCAAAAGCTTCGATATGAAGTTCCTCTACCGGGACTGTGAAAAATATCTGAACCAGACACTGACGAATGATTACGTGGATACACTTGCAGTTGCGAAGATCTGTTTCCCGGACTGGAAGCATAGAAGACTGAGTGATCTAGCAGAATATTATGGAATCTCCACTGCCGGAGCGCACCGTGCACTGACGGATTGTAAGATGAACCAGAGAGTCTATGAACTGCTTGGCAGAGAACTTGCCGGTGAGGGAACAACAGGCGTAAAGCCGGAAATAAGGTCATGTCCAATGTGCGGCAGACCGTTAAAAAAGCGGAACGGAAGATACGGAGAGTTCTGGGGATGCACGGGATTTCCGGAGTGCAGACATACGGAGAATGTGTAAAGACTTGATTACAGGTGTGTTTGTATAAGAATATAATTTAACTATGGAAAATAGATGCCCGTAAGTGATCTGAGAAAAATATATGATTAAGAAAGGGATGGGGTTATGGCAGGTTATAATCTTGCTCAAGGGCAGTATGAAAACAGAACATTGTCAGAGGATGAGATGTGGTCTGCATTTAGTAACCTGTTTTCAAGTCATTCAAAGAATTCGAGCAGCTATAAATTCGGTTTTCTCAAGGCAATCATGGATAATCTGTATAATGTGGATCAGAAACTGACTTTGACATTTGATCAGCTATTTTGTACTTTTACGGAAATATACTGGAATCTAGTATTGAAGTATGGAATCAGACAACAGCCGGTCAGCAAGTATTCGAATGGTACATATTTGGAACAGATGTTAAACGCGACAGCTGCCCGGTATACGATTACAACAGATATACCATTTGAAAGTATTTCAGATAAAGCAAAAGTTGAGGTATGCAGGAAAATTAAGAATAAGTGTAAAATAAATGTAGTGGGAGCCTTGTTTCAGGATACAAAAGGGTTATTTTATTCCTTTTCCAGAAAAGAAGAATGGTTACAGATCAATCCACAGATGTATGAGTTTGTATGTAAGCATAAGCTTGCAATTGAAAAATTGAATTATTATGAGTGGGCAAAATACTTAGAAAAAATAAACGATGATTCCGTAATGGATCATTTGCTCACAAAAATTGATAAGAGTTCTGAGAGGGAGAATCTTTCGGTATATCGAAGAATTCTCTTTGAGGAATTTGAAAATACAACCTGTTTTTATTGCGGAAAAAAATTATCAAATGATGGTCATAAGATTCACGTGGATCATTTTATACCGAGAACTTTTATTAAAGATGATAAAATGTGGAATTTAGTTTTAGCATGTCCTACTTGTAATTTACAAAAAAGTGATAAACTTGCTTCTGTTATCTATTTAGAAAAGCTTCTGGATAGAAATAAAAGAATTGTATTGCTGAAGAAAGATGCAAAAGATATGGAAAAGTATAGTGATCAAAATCTCAGAGCAGTTTATTATTGGGCAAGGTTTAACGGATATGATGCAATATGGAAGCCTAAGAAATCTGGGCGAGGGAGATAAAAAAATATATATGGGGGAATAAGTTATGGCAAAGGGCATTTTTGATATTTTATTGGATCGCGTGATGGATGCGAATTGGACGGGAAAATATGGAGAAAAACTTACGGAACGGGAATTGAAATTCGTGCAGTTCTTTGGCCGCAAGGGAAAGATATTAAAAAATATATATTTACCGAAAGACAATGGGGAAACATCAGAAGTTGATGTGATTTTTATAACAAAAAAAGGAATATTTGTTTTTGAGAGCAAGAACTATTCCGGCTGGATTTTTGGTGATGAGAATAATCGGAATTGGACGGCGATGTTAGCAAATAAACAAAAAAATTCATTTTATAATCCAATTATGCAAAATAGAACGCATTTGAAATGGATGAAGAATTATATTGGGGAAGGAATTCCATTATTTTCTGTTATTGTATTTTCAGAAAGATGTGAACTGAAAAAAGTAACCGTACATTCAGCGGATGTAAAAGTGATTAAGAGAGATAGAATTTATGCAGTGGTAAGAGATTATTGGAATAAGCATGTGGATGTGCTATCAGAAGCAAGGATAGAAGATCTCTATGAAAAGTTAAAGGTACTAACAGAAGTTGATGATACAGTAAAAGCAGATCATATTAAGAATATTGAAAGTAAGTATAAAAAAACAGAAAGTACATATGGAACAAAAATTATCCAGTTTCCACATCAGAAAAATATATGTCCGAAATGTGGAAAAGAATTAGTATTAAGAGTAGCAAAGAAAGGGGAGCATGCGGGCAGGCAATTTTATGGATGCAGCGGGTTCCCACAATGCAGGTATAATCAGAATATATAAAGAAGTGTACTGGAAGGGAAAATCATGTGGAAGATAGTAAGAATCGATGATGCCGATTATGGCTGTGAAGAACGGATGCCAGGCGAACCGTTGATGGTTCTTGTTACGATTGAAAGGGAAGACGGCATAACGATGCAGTTTGAAGTGACAGAGGACTGGATCGAACTGCAAAAGCTTGAAGAAGGGGACGAATGGCCGGAAGAGATAGAAGCAGAGGATCCGGATGCCATGCATGCGGAAAAGCAGTCGGAATGGATGGAAGGATACTACCGGGCATTGCAGGAACTCGAGGAGATAGGAAAAGGAGATAGGAAATGCCTGAGATAGATAAGAAGTATCCAGCGATTATCGGTAATGATATTAAAATTGATTATATAGGAGTTCTGGATTATCTACGAGATAATATAGATGTTCCGTATTCTAATCCTGATGCACCGGGGCTTGCAGCAGAAGAAGTAAGTCGGCTTTTAGAAGTAAAGAAAAAAGGACAAAATGCTATAGCCGAGTTGAAGAAGATGGCAAAAACGTTTGCTGTTAAGTTTAAGTTAGACAAATGTATGTCTATGTCTTGGCTGGATGGTTCAAATACAAAAACACGCCGTTATTTATGGGTTCAGTTGAAATATGGCAAGTATGCAGACAACCCGGTAAGTGTTGCTGTACTGGTCGCGAAAAATAGCAATGATACTTGTTACAGGGTGAGTTTGGAAATAAAAAATAATGGCACTAACAAGGAGTTGATGAAACGGTACCATTCACATTTAGATATTCCGCTTAATACAGCAGCAGGCCTTGTTTATATCTCCGATAGTAATGAGTTGGGGAATACAAATATTTTAGATAAAGCACAAGATGAAATAAAGCAGGAAGTTGAATCTGGAAAACTCAAGAAGGTACAGATATGTAAGTATATTGATAGAAAACCAGATGAAACAAACGTTTATTATCATACAGAAATAACTAAGGCAATGGCTTATGCGCTTGCAAGAACTTAAGGAGATGCAGTAGATGAAGACGATTAGAGTGGTAGCTGCAGTTATCTGTGATTCCGTAAAGGAAAAGCGTAAGATATTTGCTACAGCTAGAGGATATGGGGAGTTCAAAGGACAATGGGAATTTCCTGGTGGAAAAATAGAAGAAAGCGAAACCCCAGAGCAGGCGTTAAAACGAGAAATTGAAGAAGAATTGGATACAAAAATCGAAGTGTACGATTTGATTGATACCATCGAATATGATTATCCTAATTTCCATCTCTCAATGGACTGCTTTTGGTGTGAGACAATAGCTGGAAAGTTGGTACTGAAGGAAGCAGAAGCAGCTAAGTGGTTAAGCAAGGATGAACTAGATTCGGTTCAATGGTTGCCGGCTGATTTAACGTTGATAGAGAAAATTCGCAGTGAAATGACTGTAAATAAGGAGATCATTTCAATTGAAGAAACAGAAAAATTAGAGGGAGAGATTATTTTAGATAGTAAAGGTAACAAAATCCTTAAAATTCATGAAGAAATGACAAATATTGATTTTGCTGGCGCTGTTGATAGACTGGCACAATATGTTAACATTGCAGAAATTGCATCTACAATAGAAAAAGGTGTTGAGTATGTTGTTCAAATACCAGCACAGTATCAAAAGCAATATGAAGCAGGCGAGTATTTTATTAATCAGAATAAAACAACGGGAATAGAATGGCCCACATTAATGAGAAAGGCTGAAACCGGACAGTATCGATTTGTAGATGACTTGCCAATTAAGCAGCAAGAATTTATACAGGGTAATCCTTTTCAAGATATTTGCAATAGTTATCATAATATATATATGCAACAGCAAATGGCCCAGTTGTCAGAAAGAGTAGAAGAAACTTATCAGACAGTTAAAATGATTGAACAAGGACAGCAGGATGATAGAGTAGCATTTATTGAAGCGGGAAGAAAAGAAATAATGCTTGCTTTGACACTACAAGATGAAAATGATCGTAATGAGCAGATGCGCTTGGGAATTCATAATTTACTTTTAGGTCGGGAGCAAATTGGTAAGGCAATGGTGAGAAGAATAGAGAACTTTAAACCTTTACCTGATAATAAAGCAATGCTTGTTTTAAATATGTGGCTTCATAATGATTATCAAAGTAAAAAAGACGATGAAATAGAAAATATTCAGGGATGCTATGAAATGTATTTGCAAGCAACAAAAATGATTGCGGGAGCATACGCATATAAGGGAGAAATAGCTGCTGTTGAACAAACATTTGGAGATGGTATTTCATTTTTGGATAGCATAGATTTTAGTAAACTTAAGTCCATAGAGTTAGCGCATAAGGGCGTTGATCTTGATGATATGTTTTATAATCATGCATCAAAGTATGTGGAAATTGAAAAGAAACAATGTATAGAAAGCGGCAAAGCATATGATTATGTTGCGCTTGAAGTTACTGGTGATAAATTATTGGAGGTGTTGACTGATGGCAGAGAAGTTTCAAAAGAAAAAGCTGAATAGAGAGGATCATAAGAAAATGGATAATGCTGTGAAGCACGCAAAAAAAGGAGGAGCAGCTTTAATAACTGCTGGTATAGTGTTAACTGCAATAAAAAAGAATGGTCCTAAAATTATCAGCGCGGCTAAGAATATAATTACGAAGGTATAGATACCCCACTTTTACAAGGGTGGATAATGAAAAGGTGGGATATAACTTTAGTGCAAAAGGCGGAGAAAGCCTATAAATAAAGGATTTTCATATTTACTTTTGCCAAAAAGATAGGGTAATACCCCACTATACACTAAATGTAGTATAGTTACGCACATTTAATACAAAATATAGTGTTTCTGCGGGCTGGGAGTTCCGAGGTGGCAAAATTGAAGCAGGAGAAACACCACGGGAAGCATTAAAGCGTGAAATTATGGAAGAACTTGATACAGAAGTATCGGTTGGTGAACTGATAGATACGGTTGAGTATGACTATCCAACGTTTCATCTTTCCATGGATTGCTTCTGGTGTACGATTGTAAAGGGAGATCTTGTGTTGAAAGAGCATGAGGATGCAAGATGGCTGACAAAGGACCAGCTTGGCGAAGTGGAATGGCTGCCGGTGGATGTGACCTTGGTTGAGAAGATTGGTGGTGAGTTATAACTATATAATAAATAAGAAAGATGTTATTGATAAGTTGATAACTAACTAAATAAGGACTACAGATATTTGAAAATAAAGTATTATGGAGAAGGAGGTTATTTTATGAATAATATAGATTGGGATGCATAAAAAAAGGCAGTCGCTGAATTTGAAGAAAAAGAGATTCTTCAGAAGATAGGGGCAAAATTAATAAGTTAGAGTATTTACCAGAAAAGAAAGGCATTTGTATTGAGGATAGAAACATACATGAAAATTATTATGCTTTGAAAAAAAGGGTGTTGGCATACTATAAATATATTAAAAGTTTGAAATATAAGACAAATGAAGTAAGGCAGCTTTATTCGAGTATATTTAAGTTTTTGTTTTCTGATTTTAAGCATTTTTATGAGGCAATATCAGAAGATATAACGGAATTAGATTCTTGTTTTGCAGTTGGTGCTTATAAAGCAACATTAATTCTCGCAGGCTCAATTCTTGAAGTGTCTGTAAGCCAATAGCCAAAGCTCTCAGGCTATATAATATATATGGAGTAGATACTATAAATGGTGTACTTTGTGGAAATACAATTCTGTGCTATTACTATTCACCTTTTTTTTCATATAGTGGAAACAATAGTGAGTATATAAAGTCAATGGTGTTGTCGTAAATTTGTTAAATCCATGGTATGTTAACCTCCTTTTTTCTTTTGGTTTATCATACCATGGAAAATAAAATCCAAACCTTTAGACTTAATGTCGCTATAATTAATGTCGTTTTTGAAACAAAGTTTAGATAATATTAAGGTTTGGATAAA
>JALERL010000059.1 GCA_022764465.1 Lachnospiraceae bacterium
AAGAAAAAGTTGGCCAGTACGCAGCTGAAATCAGAGATAAGAGAAGACCTGAACCTTACAAAGGAAAAGGTATCAAATATGCTGATGAAGTTATTAGACGTAAAGTTGGTAAGACTGGTAAGAAATAATTAAAGGAGTGACGAGAGATGGTTAATAAAGAATCAAGAACTAAAGTTCGTGAGAACAAACATAGAAGAATGCGTAGCCGTTTATCAGGAACAACTGAGAGACCACGTTTAGCTGTGTTTAGAAGTAATAATCATATGTACGCTCAGATTATTGACGATACAGTTGGAAATACACTTGTAGCTGCATCTACAATGGATAAAGACATCAAGGCAGCTTGCGAGAAGACTAATAACGTTGATGCAGCAGCACAGGTTGGTACTGCAGTTGCAAAGAAGGCATTAGAAAAAGGTATTACAACTGTTGTCTTTGACAGAGGCGGATTTTTATATGCAGGTAAAGTGAAAGCTTTAGCTGAAGCAGCAAGAGAAGCTGGATTAAATTTCTAGTAAGGAGGAAAACAGTACATGAAACGTACAATCATTGATGCTAGTCAATTAGAAATCAACGAAAAAGTGGTATCAATCAAGCGTGTTACGAAGGTTGTAAAAGGTGGACGTAACATGCGTTTCACAGCTCTTGTTGTTGTAGGTGACGGCAATGGTCATGTGGGCGCTGGCTTAGGTAAGGCAACTGAAATTCCAGAAGCTATCCGCAAAGGAAAAGAAGATGCTATCAAGAAGCTTATCACTGTTAAATTAGATGAAAACAATAGTATTACTCATGATATTACTGGTAAGCATACAGGTGCTTCCGTATTATTAAAGAGAGCTCCAGAAGGTACCGGTATCATCGCTGGTGGTCCTGCTCGTATCGTTTGTGAGTTAGCAGGTATCCAGAATATCCGTACAAAATCTTTGGGCTCTAACAATAAGCAGAACGTTGTACTTGCTACAATCGATGCTTTAGGTCAGTTAAAATCCCCAGAAGAAGTAGCGAAACTTCGCGGACTCTCCGTTGAAGAAGTAGTAGGTTAAGGAGGAATTTAAAATGGCAGAGAAATTAAAAATTACACTTGTAAAGTCTACAATCGGAGCTGTACCAAAGAATAAGAAAACGGTAGAAGCTTTAGGATTAAACAAGATCGGCAAAACTGTCGAGATGCCTGATAACAAAGCTATCAGAGGAATGATCCAGAACGTTAGACATTTAGTTAAAGTAGAAGAGATCTAATAACGAGATAAGGAGGTGTCAAAATGGACTTATCCAATTTACAGCCAGCAGAAGGCTCAAAACATAGCGATAATTTCAGAAGAGGCCGTGGACACGGTTCAGGAAATGGTAAGACAGCCGGTAAGGGACACAAGGGACAGAAGGCTCGTTCCGGAGCACCAAGACCAGGTTTCGAAGGTGGTCAGATGCCATTATACAGAAGATTACCAAAGAGAGGATTCACATGTAGAAATTCCAAGACTATCGTTGGAATCAACATGTCTGCTCTTGAAGTCTTCGACAATGATGCAGTAGTATCTGTAGAGACATTAATTGAAAAAGGAATCGTTAAGAATCCAAGAGATGGTGTTAAGATTCTTGGAAATGGAGAACTTACTAAGAAGCTCACAGTTCAGGCTAATGCATTCAGCGCAAGCGCAAAAGAAAAGATTGAGGCTCTTGGTGGAAAAGCTGAGGTGATTTAATGTTTGATACAGTCCGCAACGCTTTTAAAATTAAAGATATTCGTAACAGACTTATTTTTACATTTTTGATGCTGATTGTTATCAGACTGGGATCACAGCTTCCTATTCCGGGTGTAAATCAGTCGGTCTTCGCCGACTGGTTTGCAAACCAGAGTAGTGATGCGTTTAGTTTCTTCGATGCAGTAACCGGTGGATCATTCTTACAGATGTCCATCTTTGCATTGAACATTACACCATACATTACATCTTCCATTATTATGCAGTTACTTACGATCGCAATTCCGAAGTTAGAGGAAATGCAGCGTGACGGCGAAGAAGGAAGAAAGAAGATCACAGAAATTACACGTTACGTAACTGTAGCACTTGCTTTAATCGAAGCAATCGCTATGGCAATCGGATTTGGTAGAAGCGGATATTTGACAGAGTATAATTTCGTGACAGTGTTACAGGTTATTGTTACATTGACAGCGGGCTCTGCAGTACTTATGTGGATCGGTGAGCGAATCACAGAGAAGGGTGTTGGAAATGGTATTTCCATCGTTCTTGTAATCAATATTATTTCACGTATTCCACAGGACTTTGCTTCATTATTTGAGCAGTTCATCTCTGGTAAGAGTGTTGCAAAAGGCATTCTTGCAGGAGTAATCATTCTTGCAATTATTTTAGTGACTGTTATATTTGTAATCGTATTACAGGGTGCAGAACGTAGAATCCCGGTTCAGTACTCCAAGAAGATCCAGGGTAGAAAGACAGTTGGCGGTCAGTCAACACACATTCCACTGAAGGTAAATACCGGCGGTGTTATCCCGATCATCTTCGCACAGTCATTGATGCAGTTCCCTGTTGTGATTGCCCAGATCGCTGGAAAAGGCAACGGAACAGGAATTGGAAGCAAGATCTTAAAGGGATTATCCCAGTCAAACTGGTGTGATCCGAAGGAACCGGTTTACAGCATTGGATTGGTTGTTTATATTGTATTGATCATTGCATTTGCATATTTCTATACATCCATTACATTCAATCCGTTGGAAATCGCGAACAACATGAAAAGACAGGGCGGATTTATTCCGGGTATCAGACCTGGTAAGCCAACCAGTGATTATCTGAATCGTATTTTAAATTACATTATCTTCATCGGTGCTGCCGGACTTACCATTGTTGCAGTTATTCCAATTTTCTTCAATGGTGTGTTTAATGCGGAAGTATCCTTTGGTGGAACATCTATCATCATTATCGTAGGTGTTGTAATTGAGACGATCAAGCAGATTGAGTCACAGATGCTTGTCCGTTATTATAAGGGATTTTTGAATGACTAATGTGTACCATGGAGGATATGGCATATGCACGGCATTAGCGAAAGCGGATGCCGTATCTTCCGAGGTGCACTAAATTATTATACAGAGAATAAGTGGCAGAACAGGTATAATGAGGCGTATTGCAGAAAACAGGAGGTTTTGTATGAAGATTATTATGTTAGGGGCTCCGGGAGCCGGCAAAGGAACACAGGCAAAGCAGATTGCAGCAAAATATTCCATTCCTCATATTTCTACCGGAGATATTTTCCGTGCAAATATTAAGAATGGCACTGAATTAGGAAAGAAAGCAAAGACATATATGGATCAGGGTCTTTTAGTACCGGATGAGCTGACCTGTGATCTTGTCATGGATAGAATACAGCAGGATGACTGCAAAAATGGCTTCGTATTAGATGGTTTCCCAAGAACGATTCCACAGGCTGAGTCATTAGATGCAGCACTTGAGAAGATAGATCAGAAGATGGATTATGCAATTGATGTAGATGTACCGGATGAGAATATCATCAACCGTATGGGCGGCAGAAGAGCCTGCTTAAATTGTGGTGCAACTTACCATATCGTATCCATCCCACCGAAAAAAGAAGGAATCTGTGATCACTGCGGAAACGCACTCGTATTAAGAGATGATGATAAGCCAGAGACCGTAAAGAAGCGTCTTGATGTTTACCATGAGCAGACACAGCCATTGATCGATTACTATGCAAAACAGAATATCTTAAAGACTGTAGATGGAACACAGCCAATGGAAGCTGTTTTTGATGCGATCGTATCTGTATTAGAAGCATAAGAGTGAAAGGGCATGGTTATTTCATATGTCAGTTACGATAAAATCTGCCAGAGAAATTGAATTGATGAGAGCGGCAGGAAAGATTCTTGCAAAAGTCCATCAGGAACTTGGTCATGAGATTAAACCGGGAATGTCGACCTGGGATATTGACCACTTAGGAGAAGAAATGATCCGGGATTACGGCTGTGTGCCGAATTTCCTGCATTATCAGGGGTATCCGGCATCGGTATGTGTATCCGTAAATGATGAAGTAGTACACGGTATTCCGAATAAGAAGCATATCATACAGGAAGGCGATATTGTAAGCCTGGATATGGGACTGATCTATAAGGGATATCATTCGGATGCAGCGAGAACACATGGGGTTGGTGAGGTTTCCAAGGAAGCCGCAGCACTTATGGAACGTACCAGACAGAGCTTTTTTGAAGGAATCCGGTTTGCAAAAGAGGGAAAGCATCTCTATGATATTTCCGCAGCGATCGGAGACTATGCGGAGAGTTTTGGCTATGGTGTTGTCTATGACCTGGTAGGTCATGGAATCGGAACACATCTGCATGAGGAACCGGAGATTCCGAATTTCAGACAGCGCAGAAGAGGAATCCGTTTAAAGAGTGGAATGACACTTGCAATCGAGCCAATGATCAATGCCGGCACACCGGATGTTGTCTGGATGGATGATGAGTGGACCGTAGTCACAGCGGATGGTTCTTTATCTGCACATTATGAGAATACGGTTCTCATCACAGACGGAGAACCGAAGATACTGACTCTGACTGAGGAGGAAAAGGAATGCAGTTCGCAATTATAAAAGCAGGACACGATATGAGACAGATCTATCAGGTGATCGATGAAGATGAACGATATGTCTATCTTGTAAATGGTTCTACAAGAACAACAGATCGTCCGAAGAAAAAGAGCAGAAAGCATGTGCAGCTGATCAAACGTATACCGGAGGAAGTGCTTCATATATTAGAAGAAACACAGATCGAAGAAAACTTAAGGATCGAGCGTGCCGTCCGCGTGATGCGTGATCAGATCACACCTAAGGGATCTAATGAACAAAGTAAATGATAGAATAAGCAGGAGGATATGAAAATGTCTAAAACAGATGTAATTGAAGTAGAAGGAACAGTATTAGAGAAGTTACCAAACGCAATGTTTCAGGTAGAACTGGAAAATGGCCATCAGGTACTTGCACATATCAGCGGTAAGTTACGTATGAACTTCATCCGTATTTTACCTGGGGATAAGGTAACGATCGAGATGTCTCCATATGATCTGACTAAGGGAAGAATTATCTGGAGAGATAAATAAAAAGTTGTTGCTTTTTTAAAAACCACATGATATAATGCTAACTGGACGTTTTTGGAATCAAGCTCCGAAATGTCCAGTTTTTTTGAATGATACCGTACACAGGATCTTGTGAATCGGCATCATAACAGCATTTATAGAAGCACCCGGGCAAGCCTCGAAGCTGCCGTGGGAAACGAAAGGAGGATTTACTGTGAAGGTAAGATCATCAGTTAAGCCTATTTGCGAAAAATGCAAAGTCATCAAAAGAAAGGGAAGCATCAGAGTAATCTGTGAGAACCCGAAACACAAACAGAGACAGGGTTAATTCCCGGTTGTTTGTAAGCATTTATTGAAACACAAAGTGTTTCAGAAAACAGAAGAAACGTATGCAGTTTCCTTCTGCCTGTGTTATTTATGTGCGGCTGTAGCAGAGATGCTATTACATGAATAATACATTACTGCGTAATTATCTATGCAGTTTAACGGTACCCTAAACATACCGAGGGTACGTAGATATTCTCAGAGGAGAGTGTCAGTTAACTGGCAAGTTAACATATTGTAACTGCGAAGAACAGATCTTCGCCAATTAGACAAAATCTTTATGGAGGTGTAAACACACATGGCTCGTATCGCAGGTGTAGATTTACCAAGAGAAAAACGTGTAGAGATCGGTTTAACTTATATTTACGGAATCGGTAGAGTAAGTGCTACTAAGATCCTTGAAGCAGCAAATGTTAATCCAGATACTCGTTGTAGTGACTTAACAGACGATGAAGTTAAGAGAATCAGTGCTGTAATCGATGAGACACAGGTTGTTGAAGGTGATTTAAGACGTCAGGTTGCTTTAAACATCAAGAGATTACAGGAAATCGGATGCTATCGTGGTATCCGTCATAGAAAAGGACTTCCGGTTCGTGGACAGAAGACAAAGACAAATGCCAGAACAAGAAAAGGTCCTAAGAGAACTGTTGCTAACAAGAAGAAATAATTCTTAGATAAGTAAGAATGCAAGCAACGAAAAATATAGTATAAAGAAAGTAGGTTAGTTTAGATATGGCTAATAAAGTTACAAAAAAAGTGACAAAAAAGCGCGTTAAGAAAAACGTTGAACATGGACAGGCACATATTCAGTCATCTTTTAACAATACAATTGTAACACTTACTGATGCTGAAGGTAATGCATTATCATGGGCTAGTGCCGGTGGTCTTGGATTTAGAGGTTCAAAGAAATCTACTCCTTATGCTGCACAGATGGCAGCTGAAACAGCTACAAAGGCAGCTCTTGTACATGGTTTAAAGTCAGTAGACGTTATGGTTAAGGGACCTGGTTCAGGAAGAGAAGCAGCAATTCGTGCACTTTCCGCATGTGGTCTGGAAGTAGTTTCCATTAAGGATGTTACTCCGGTTCCTCACAACGGATGTCGCCCACCAAAACGTAGAAGAGTCTAGTAGGAGGTATAAGCTAAGATGGCAGTTAATAAAGTTCCTGTTCTTAAAAGATGTAGATCCCTTGGTTTAGAGCCAAGTTTCTTAGGATATGATAAGAAGTCTAACAGACAGTTAAAGAGAGCAAACAAGAAAATGTCTGAGTACGGACTTCAGTTAAGAGAAAAACAGAAAGCAAAATTCATTTACGGTGTGCTTGAGAAGCCTTTCCGTAATTACTATGAGAGAGCAGACCAGATGAAGGGAATGACCGGTGCTAACCTGATGACAATTCTTGAGTCCAGATTAGACAACGTTGTATTCCGTCTTGGTTTCGCAAGAACAAGAAAAGAAGCAAGACAGATTGTTGATCACAAGTTCGTTACAGTAAACGGAAAAGCAGTAAACATTCCTTCTTACTTAGTAAAAGCTGGTGATGTGATCGAAATCAACGAGAAACACAAAAACATCCAGAGAATGAAAGATATCGTTGAGGTTACTGCTGGAAGATTAGTTCCAGAGTGGCTTGATGTAGATGCTGATAAGTTACAGGGTACTGTAAAAGAGTTACCTTCCAGAGAGGTAATTGATGTACCTGTAGATGAGATGCTTATCGTCGAGTTATATTCTAAATAATAACTAATACTCGTCGCACTGTGCCTTTGCATAGTGCGACAGAATCATCTAAACAATGATACCCGAAAAGGAGGGACTTTGCGTGTTCGATTTTGAAAAACCAAGAATTGAGATTTCTGAAATTTCTGACGACAAAAGATATGGCAGATTTGTTGTAGAACCACTTGAAAGAGGATATGGTACTACACTTGGCAATTCTTTGAGAAGAATAATGCTTTCTTCTTTACCAGGTGCTGCAGTCAGCCAGGTGAAGATTGATGGCGTATTACATGAATTCAGTTCAATCCCGGGTGTAAAAGAAGATGTTACTGAGATTATTATGAATATCAAGAATCTTGCAATCAAGAATAACAGCACAACAAATGAATCCAAGATTGCTTATATTGAGTTTTCCGGAGAAGGCGTTGTAACTGCTGGTGATATTCAGGTGGATCAGGATATTGAAATCCTCAATCCGGATCTCGTAATTGCACATTTAAATGGTGGCGCAGACTCTAAGCTTTATATGGAACTTACCATTACAAAGGGAAGAGGATACGTAAGCGCGGATAAGAATAAGAATCCGGATCTCCCAATCGGAGTGATTGCAATTGATTCTATTTACACACCAGTAGAACGTGTAAATCTTTCTATTCAGAATACCCGTGTAGGTCAGATTACTGACTACGATAAACTTACATTAGACGTTTATACCAACGGAACACTTGCTCCGGACGAGGCAGTCAGCCTTGCAGCTAAGGTATTAAGCGAGCATCTGAATCTCTTTATCGATCTTTCTGAGAATGCTAAGACAGCAGAAGTTATGATCGAGAAGGAAGACAATGCAAAAGAAAAAGTTCTTGAGATGAACATTGACGAGCTTGAATTATCCGTTCGTTCTTACAACTGCTTAAAGAGAGCAGGAATCAACACAGTAGAAGAGTTGACAAACAGAACACCGGAAGACATGATGAAGGTTCGTAACCTTGGACGTAAGTCATTAGAGGAAGTTTTAGCGAAGTTAAAAGAGTTAGGACTTCAGTTGAATCAGGGCGAAGAATAAAGTGAAAAAAGTAACTCTAAAGACGTCACACCAGTGGGTGTAACGCCAAGAGTTACTAAGTTTTTCACAGAAGAATCCGCAAGCGGATTCTTTACAAAAGTATGTAGGGCAACGAAGGTTGTTTTATATAATTCATGAAGTGGGGAGTACCCCGCCGATGGCAGGATCAGTAAGTCCTACGAGCGTGACCGTGTCATATCATGAGTGGCAAATAAATACACATTCGGTAAGTAAGACCAAAGAGCGTGGCCGGATGTACCACAAATGGAGGATTTTAAAATGGCAAAGTATAGAAAATTAGGTAGAACATCTTCTCAGAGAAAAGCTTTATTAAGAGGACAGGTAACAGCCTTAATCAACAATGGTAAAATTGTTACTACAGAAGCTAAGGCAAAAGAGATCCGTAAGATCGCTGAGAAATTAATCGCTATGGCAGTTCGTGAGAAGGATAACTTCGAAGAAGTAACTGTTAAGGCTAAAGTTGCTAAGAAAGACAAAGATGGTAAGAGAGTCAAAGAAGTTGTAGATGGTAAGAAAGTTACTGTATATGACGAAGTTGACAAGACAATCAAGAAAGATATGCCATCCCGTCTTCATGCAAGAAGAGAGATGTTAAAGGTTCTCTATCCTGTAACTGAGATTCCGAAGGAAGCAGCAGGAAGAAAGAGAAATACAAAGCAGGTTGACTTAGTTGCTAAGTTATTCGATGAGATCGCACCTAAGTATGCAGATCGTAACGGTGGATACACAAGAATCGTTAAGATCGGTCAGCGTAAAGGTGACGGCGCATTAGAAGTATTAATCGAGTTAGTATAATTTCGATCAATCAAATATCAGAGGATGGAATCCAAAGCCGGATTCCATCCTCTTTTTTTGTCCGATCATTCTATTCGATCATAAAACTCTTGACTTTTGTGTAACACAAAGGTTTAGGATGTCACTGTAAAGAGAAAACAATGTTTTTGGATCATAGGATGAGGAGTGATACATATGGAGAATTTGAAAGCAGAAGATTCGTTAAAGTCTCCGCGTTTTAACGGAATCAAGACCTTTATGCGGATGCAGAACAGCAGGGAATTAGAGAATGTGGACTTTGCCATTGTTGGAATCCCGTTTGATACTGGTGCGTCGTACCGGGTCGGCACCAGATTCGGCCCTACAGCCATCCGGGAAATGTCATGTCTGGCAGCAAAGCCGTATAATCCCGTTTTAAATGTAGACATTTTCGGAGCGTGCAATGGTGTGGATTACGGTGATGTCAGCAATATACCGGGTTATATTGAGGAATCCTTTGATCTGATCCAGGCAGATATGCAAAAGATATTCAAAGCCGGTGTGATACCGGTTGCAATGGGTGGCGATCATAGCGTAACCCTTCCGGAGTTACGGGCCTGTGCCACAGTACATGGACCGGTAGCACTGATACATTTTGATGCGCATTATGATACGATACCGGAATACTTTGGTAAGCCTTATAATCACGGAACACCATTTCACCATGCAGCAATAGAGGGACTTGTGGAAACATCGAGTTCCATACATATCGGAATCCGGGAAGGACTGTATAGCAGTGCAGATGCGAAGCATTCGGAGGAGTTAGGCTATCAGTGCATTCCTGCTCATATTATGCATGAAATGAAAAACAGTGAAGTGATTGAAGCAATTAAAAAGCGGGTAGGTGACAAAAAAGCATTCCTTACCTTTGATATTGATTTCCTGGATCCGGCTTATGCACCAGGAACCGGTACGCCGGTACCGGGCGGATTTTCCACGGCAGATGCGCTTGCAATTATAAGAGGCCTTAAGGATCTGAATATCGTAGGCTATGATATTGTAGAGGTTTCACAGCCCTATGATCATGCCCAGATCACCTCGATTGCAGCGGCCGGCATCATGCAGGAATTCTTATCCCATATCGCATACCGGAAAATGATAGAAAAAAATTCTTGACATTTGTCTAACACAAAGGATTAGGATGTAGCTTATCAATCAAATAGGAGGAATCGCTTATGAAAAAAATGGTATCTATCTTAATGAGTCTTGTATTGGTAATTTCACTTTCTGCATGTGGACAGGGAAAGACAGAGAATGCTTCCACAAACGATACACAGGCAGATACATCGGGAGCAGCGCTTACGAAGGTGTCGCTTGGCATGGTTCCGTGGTCTGCATTTGAACTGTTTTATCTTGCTCAGGAGAAGGGAATCTTTGAGAAGAACGGTCTGGATGTAGATATTCAGGAATTCTCATCTACCACGGATAACTCCAACGCATTTGTCGGCAATCAGCTTGACTTTTGTACCTATGCTTCCGCAGAAAGCATTGCACCATATTCAGCAGGTGCAGATTTTAAGATCGTTCTTCTTGCGGATAAGTCCAATGGATGTGAGGGACTTGTTACAACACCGGATATCAAGTCAGCAACTGACTTAAAGGGCAAGACGGTTGCAACACAGTACAGCAGTGTCGATCATCTGCTTTTACTTACCCTGTTACAGGAAAACGGAATGACTGCCGATGATATCAATATTGTAGATATGACGATCGAAGCAGCCGGAAATGCGTTTATTGCAGGACAATGTGATGCAGCCTGCATCTGGGATCCGTATTATTCTAAGGCAAAGGATAAGGGTGGAACGGTTCTATATTCTACCGCGGACAATCCGGATATTATCAGTGATGTTCTTGCAGCATCAGGAGATATGGTAGAAAATCATCCGGATGTTGTCGAAGCAATGGTAAAAAGTTATTATGAGGCAGCCGATTACTGGAGAGAGAACGGAGACGAAGCAAGTGAGTTTATGGCTGGCAAATTGGGTGTAGACAAGGATGAATTTGATTCTGAGATAGCCGGACTGATCATTCCGGATCCAAAAACAGCATTGGAGGCTTTTACACCGGCGGATGATTACAGCTACTGGGGTTACACACAGAATACTGTTGAAAAGTTTATGAATGAGATGGGCGTGATCGATGCGGATGTTGATTGCAGTGATATGATCGATGCTTCCTTTGTGGAAAAATTAGCGTCAGAATAAGAATCCTGTGTAAAAGAATGCGCAGAAAGGAGAAGCCATATGAGTCTGGAAGAAATGAAAGTTGAAGTTATGCCGGGAGGCGTTACGAACAAAAACTATAAGATGACGGTAAACCGGAAAACATATGCAGTCCGTATTGCAGGGACAGGAACCGAGAATTATATTGACCGTAAAAAAGAATTTGCAAACGTTACGCAGATGGCGGCGATCGGTGTCGCACCTAAGATCTATTTCAGCGATGTAGATACCGGCTTTCAGATTTCAGAGTTTATCGAGGGCAGAACCTTAACCGCAGAAGATATTAGAAAAAGCAGCAGTCTTTTAAGGGCTGCTGCAAAGCTTATGCAGCGTTGTCATAGCAGCGGTGCGGTTTTTACATCGGTATTTGACCCGGTGGAGAAGATACGGGCGAATCTGTCCTTATTAGAAGAAAATGCATATCAGGATTTTTTCCCGGACTGGGAGCAGAATATCCGGTATTTTGAAGAACTTGCAGGGAAAAGAGCGCGTGCGGATATTACGCTTTGTCCCTGTCATAATGATACACTGGCAGGAAATTTTATTGGGGATGAGAACAGTCTTCGTATGATTGACTGGGAATATAGTGGTATGAATGATCCGTTTTATGATCTCGCATGCTTTGCAATGGAGAATCAGCTGGATGAGCAGTCAGAGCAGCAGATGCTGAATGCATATACGGATCATCAGATGACAGATACGTTATATGTGCGGTATTATGAGAATAAGTTTCTGACCGCACTTTACTGGTCTGTCTGGTCCTGCCTGCAGATTGTCTTTGGCAAGGGGCAGGAATTCTATTATAATTATGGTATGGAACGATATAGATATTTGGAAAAAAGTATTTGTATGATCGGGAGGTATGAAAAATGAAGAAAAAGTATCTGACTGTTTCGGAACTGGCAAGACTTCGTAACACGACTGCTGAAACACTCCGGTATTACGACAGGATCAATCTTTTAAAGCCGGAGTATGTGTCGGAAGAAACAGGATACAGATACTATTCGATCCGGCAGTATGAAAAGTTAGGAACCATACTGGAGCTTCGTTCACTGAAAATGCCATTAGAGCAGATCGTAGAATATTTTCACAACCGGAACCTGAAAAAGTCTGCGGAACTTTTACAGGAGTATCAGAAAAAATTAGAGGATGATATCCGGCATTATATGGAATTAAATGAGATCTTAAAGGAGAAGGTAGATTTCATCCAAAGCCTTGACCACCTGGAATTAAACCGGGTAGAGGTACAGGATATATCGGATCGCTACATGATCTCTTTTGGAGAACAGGCAGGTGGCAGGGAAGCACATGCATATGCTTATACAAAGTTAGAGGGTTGTCTGAATGATGAGGTCGCACCGATCCTTGCAAGTGACCGTGTCGGTGTCTATTCCGATGAACGGCTGTTAGAAAAAAGTGATGCATATATTCCTTCGTATCCAATGCTCCTTGTGAAAGAGAACACGGATAATCCACATATTCAAAAGATACCGGGTGGAAAATATGCCTGTATGCATTATGCAAACGGTACACTGGAACGATATGACAGCTCCTTTGAGATCATTAAGAAATATCTGACGGATCATAACCTTAAGATCAACGGAAATATTTTACAGTTATACAAGCTGGATGTCACGCTGACCAATGACCGGGAAGAGACCATTATGGAGATCCAGATCCCGGTAATTGAAGCATAAGTGAAAATAGATTCGAATTGTCTTTCCGAATAGGATCAGAAATGATATGATAGAAATATCAGTATATATTCAGGAAAGGAGTTATGAGATGAAATATTCAATCGAGGGAGAACCATTACCAGTTGTAATCTGTGAATTAGAAGCGGGAGAGGGTGTCATATCCGAACGTGGAGCAATGTCATGGATGTCACCGAATATGAAGATGGATACAAAAGGCGGCGGAGTCGGAAAGATGTTTGGCCGTATGGTGAGCGGCGAGAGCATGTTTTTAAATACCTATACCGCACAGGGCGGCAATGGCATGATTGCATTTGCATCCAGCTTTCCGGGATCGATCCGTGCACTTGAGATCACACCGGATAAGCCGATGGTATGCCAGAAGTCTGCATTCCTTGCATCTACAACAGGCGTTGAGTTATCGGTATTCTTTCAGAAGAGAATCGGAAGTGGATTCTTCGGAGGGGAAGGCTTTATCATGCAGAAGCTTTCCGGCAACGGAACTGCATTTGTAGAATTCGATGGATCGATCAAGGAATACATGTTACAGCCGGGACAGTCGATCGTCGTAGACACCGGATACCTTGCAGGAATGGATGCAAGCTGTACGATGGATATCCAGACCGTGCCGGGGCTGAAAAATATGGTCTTTGGCGGAGAGGGCGTATTCAATACCGTGATTACCGGTCCGGGCCGTGTCATGCTTCAGACCATGCCGATCTGTCAGATGGCAAATTCCCTGAAGCCGTTTTTCCCAAGCGGGAACTAATGATATGTCCCTGTATATTTGATGCTATAGCAGTAAATATACAGGGACATCGTCGATCTATTCGTAGGAATTTTCGGATTCCTTATATGAAAGCGGCAGTGTAAAAATGAATTCCGTACCAACACCTTCGGTACTGATGACATTGATATTTTCATCATGTGCCTGGATGATCTCTTTTACGATGGCAAGCCCAAGACCGGTTCCCTTCTTGTCCTTGCCTCGTGAGAGATCTGTCTTATAAAAGCGTTCCCAGATCTTGTTTAAACTGTCCTTTGGGATGCCGATACCGGAATCCTTGACACTTACAAATACCTTTTCATTTTTCTCAGTTGTCTCGATCGTGATCTCAGAATCGTGATGGGAGAACTTGATCGCATTGTCGATCAGATTATAAACGACCTGTTGGATCTTACTCATATCCGCCCGGACGAACAGCGACTGTCCGGTCAGGATCAGATGGAAGGTGATCCGTTTTTCCTTGCACGTACCTTCGAAGGTCTGTGCAGTCTGTTTGATGATCTGATTGATGTCAAAATCGCTCCGGTCGAGCATCGTTCCGTGCGAACCATATTTGTTCAGTTCTAAGAGTCCGTGCGTCAGCTTGGTCAGGCGTTCTGTCTCAAATACGATAATCTTTAAGTATTTTTCCTGCATCTCCGGTGGAATCGTGCCGTCTAACATTGCCTCCACATATCCCTTGATCGAAGTGAGCGGTGAACGGAAGTCATGCGAGACATTCGAAACAAACTTCCGCTGGTCATCCTCAAGTGTATTCAGCTCATTTGCCATGTAGTTTAAGGAGGCAGCAAGATAACCGATCTCATCATTGCTGTGTACCGGGATCTTGTAATCAAAGTCACCGGCAGCGTAAGCGTCCGCACCACGGATAATCTTGCGGATCGGACGATAGATCGTAAAGGTAAAAAGGATCAGAAGAACGAAGGCACATCCGATTAAAATGAGCAGTGTAAAATAGGAAATATTCAAAAGCTCAGAATGATAGGTGACCATCTGACTGACCGGCTTATGGATCAGTACATAGCCTTTTACCTTATAACCGATCGTGATCTGTGAAAATACAGTCAGCTGCTCCTGTGGAAAATAGTCATAAAAATTGCTGATCCGGTAATAACGGTTACCAAAGTCCGTAATAGAAAAGTCTTCGATCTTCTCCGGGTTCGTCAGATCGACCGGCTGGTCGGAATTGACTAAAATATCACCGGAAGTGCTGACAATCCAGATGTCGGCATTCAGGTAGGTGTCAACTGCCTCAAGCTGCTTTTGCAGTTCATCAAGTGTGATTGCGTGTTTGTAATAATTCGTTGCATAAGTGCTGGCGATCAGATTCGACTCCCGGTAGAGATCCTTTGCTTCCTGTTTCTCGATGTAGTTCATCGAGCAGCTCGAAGTAAAGGTTGCAACCGCGATAAATCCTAAGATGCCAAAGATCAGATATCCCAAAAGGATCTTTATGTATAGTGTACGCTTCATTATCGAACCTCGAACTTATAGCCGATGCCCCAGACAGTAGCAATGCCCCAGGATGCATGGTCTTTTATTTTTTCACGGAGACGCTTGACATGGACATCTACGGTACGGGTATCTCCGATGTACTCATAGCCCCAGATATGATCGAGTAACTGCTCTCTGGTAAAAACCTGATTCGGGGAAGATGCTAAAAAGTAGAGTAACTCTAATTCTTTTGGCGGCATCTCGATCGGTTTTCCAAAGTATTCAACGGAGTAGTTCGAAAGATTGATGACCAGATCCGGATAGGTAACACACTTGATATCTGCCTCCACGGCTTCTGTTTTCGCCGGCTGATAACGTCTGAGTACCGCTTTTACACGGGCAACCAGTTCCTTGGAATCAAAAGGCTTCATAATGTAGTCATCGGCACCAAGCTCCAGTCCAAGCACCTTGTCAAAGATCTCGCCCTTTGCAGAGAGCATGATGATCGGTGTGTTAGACTTTGCGCGGATCTTGCGGCAGACCTGATAGCCGTCCATGCCCGGAAGCATCAGATCAAGCAGGATCAGGTTCGGCTGATACGTATCGAATTCGCGCAGAGCGGACTCCCCATCATGTACCATTTCTGTATCAAAACACTCTTTCGTCAGATAGAGTGAGATCAGTTCTGCAATATTTACGTCATCATCAACAATTAGTATTTTCTGTTTTGCAGCCATAGTAATACTCCTTTCAAAAGCAGTTCTTATTTGAATTCGGCAATCGTAACGCCGGCATCCCCTTCACCAAATTCACCGAGGTGATAGGACTTGATGTATTTTAAGGTCTTAAGATGCGCCTGTACGGCTCTCCGCAGAGCACCGGTTCCCTTGCCGTGTACGATCCGTACGGAAGGAAGATGTGCTAAGTAGGCATCATCTAAGTATTTATCCAAAAGTGCGATCGCTTCGTCGACGGTTTTGCCGATCAGGTTGATCTCAGTCGATACAGAGATCGACTTCGACATCTTAAGCTTACCGGCACCGGTCTTTGCAAACTTCTTGCTTGCAGGGGAAGTCTCATCCTCAAGCAGGACGAGGTCACGGATATTGACCTGTGAACGGAGAATACCCATCTGTACAAAGAGGTTGCCCTTGTTATCCGGCAGTGTATGGACAGTTCCCTTCAGGTTCATGCTAAGAACCTTGACGCTGTCACCGATCTTTAACTTCTTCGGGACATGATTGTTTGCAGGAGCGGACTTCTTATTTGCCGCAAGCTTTGCATCATTTTCAGACATCTTCTTACGGATCTTGCTTCGTTCCCGTTCCATCTCACTGATGTCCGGTGTCGTCTTGCCGTAGCGGTTAAAGTTACGGATCGCTGCATCAGCAGTATCCTTCGCTTCCTTTAAGATTATGGCAGCTTCTTCATTTGCCTTCCGGATGATGTCCTCACGCCGGTTCTCTAACTTTTCCTGTTTTTCTTCAAGCCGTTTTTTCAGTCCTTCGATCTCAGACTTATACTGATTGATCTCTAACTGCTCCCGCTCGATCGTGCGCCGGCTGGTCTCAAGATCTGCGATCAGATCCTCGAAGTTCTGTTCATTTTCGGTGATCCGTTTTTTTGCATCCTCGATGATATAGTCGGACAAGCCAAGCTTTTTGGAAATCGCAAAGGCATTACTTTTTCCGGGAATACCGATGAGCAGGCGGTAGGTCGGACTTAAGGTCTCGACATCGAATTCGCAGCAGGCATTTTCGACACCCGGAGTCGAGAGTGCATAGATCTTAATCTCACTGTAATGTGTCGTAGCCATTGTGTGAATGTGATGGTTGTGAAAATAGGTCAGGATGGAAATGGCAAGTGCAGCACCCTCTGCAGGATCCGTACCGGAACACAGCTCATCAAAAAGCACCAGCGAGCATCCATCCGCATCTGCTAAAATATTCGTAATATTGGTCATATGCGAGGAGAAGGTACTAAGGCTCTGCTCAATACTCTGTTCATCCCCGATGTCTGCAAAAATATTATGAAAAACAGCGATCTGTGACTGGTCGGCAGCAGGGATCAGCATACCGGACTGTCCCATCAGAGTCAGAAGACCGACAGTTTTTAAGGAAACGGTCTTTCCACCGGTATTTGGTCCGGTAATCACAAGCTGGTCAAACTCACCGCCTAAGCGGATGTCGATCGGAACGACCTTCTTCTTATCTAAGAGCGGATGGCGTCCCTTTTTGATGTGAATGATCCCATTTTCGTTTAGAACCGGTGCAATTCCGTTGTATTCAAGCGCATAGGCTGCCTTTGCAAAAATAAAGTCAAGTCTGGTCAGAAGTTCATAATCGGTCTGGATCTGTGGAATATATTCCGCAACCCGGTTGCTGAGTCCGGTAAGAATGACTTCGATCTCTTCCTGCTCCTTTAAGAACTTCTCACGCAGGTCGTTGTTCAGATTCACGACCGCCATCGGTTCGATAAAGAGTGTAGAGCCGGTTGAGGACTGGTCGTGGATCATACCGGTGATCTGTCCCTTTGCCTCGGCCTTGACCGGCAGACAATACCTGCCATCACGCATTGTAACGACAGCATCCTGTAAGTAGCCGCGGATCGTGGTGCTGCTTAACATTGAGGACATCTGTGCGTGGATCTTGTCATTGATCGAACGGATCGACCGGCGGATCGATTTTAAGGTACTGCTGGCATCATCACTGATCTCTTCCTCGGAAATGATACAGCGGCGGATCTCATCGGAAAGCGGTGTCAGTGGTTCGAGTTCGTCGAACATGGCACTTAAGCTGTCACGCGGAGAGTCATCCCGGTCATTTCTTCCGTATGCTTTGACACGCTTGGCTGCTTCTAACAGGGAGGTGATCCGGAGCAGTTCCGGGATGCTAAGGCTTGCACCGATCTCTAACCGCTTGATCGATGCACCGACATCGTGGATGCCGGAAAAAGAAACACTGCCCTTTTTATAGATCCGGCTTAAGGCGTGGTCGGTCTGCATCAGTGCGGTTTCGATCGCTTCCTTATCATCGGAAGGCGTCAGCGAGAGACACAGTTCCTTTGCCTTTTCACTTGCTGCGTGTGCGGCAAGCTGCGTGATGATCTTATTATATTCTAAAGTCTTTAAAACCTTTTGATTCATAGCTTTACACTTATCTCCATTCAATAAAACTTTCTTCTTCTATATCTTAACGCAAAAAGGCTTCTATTAAAAGAAGAAGATGAAATAAAAGTTGCAACATATTTGGTTAGAACGTATAATAGAAGCTAGATGTGTAGAAAAGGAGTTATTCTATGCCAGAGACGCAGAAGGATGATTATGATTTTATCAAAGAGAAAATTAAAAATAAGCCTTTGAATAAAAGAAGGATCGCTTTGCAGGTTACAAAGACAGTCGGACTTGCTGTGATCTTCGGCTTCGTCGCATGTCTGGTCTTTGTTCTGATGCAGCCTGTGATGCAGGGCTGGTTTACAAAAGAGGACAGCCCGGTGGTCTCAATTCCGTCTGATGAGCAGATCGTCACAGAAACGGAAACCGAGAAGAAGACCAAACGGGAAGACAAAGAGGAACCGGCAGAAGACACAGAGCCTGAGACACAGATCATAGAAGTACCGCGTGATATGAATCTGGATGATTACCAGAAGATCCAGAATAAGCTGTATGCAGTCGGGGCAGAGGCAAATCCGTCGATCGTTACGGTGACAGGAGTAAAGAATGATACAGACTGGTTCAATACGCCGTATGAGCAGGAAGGACAGGCAAGTGGTATTATTATCGCAGATAACGGGAATGATCTGCTGATTATGACGGAGAAGAAGGTTATTAAGGATGCAGAGTCGATCAGTGTGACCTTTGAGGATGGAACCGTGACGGATGCACAACTGCGCCAGTATGACGGAAATACCGGAATTGCTATTTTAAGTGTATCCCATGTACAGATCGACAGTGCGACACTTGCAAAAGTCAAGGTTGCAGAGCTTGGGAATTCACTGGGTGTATCACAGGGAAATGTTGTGATCGCAGTCGGAAGTCCTCTGGGTTCGAATTTTTCGATTGTAACAGGAAATATTACATCGACGGATAACAGTGTAACGACGATCGATAATAATTTTACCGTTTTTACAACAGACATTGTTGCAAGTTCCGAGGGAAGCGGTGTGTTGCTGAATTTAGACGGACAGATCATCGGTCTGGTGATGCAGGATTACAGCAGTTCCGGTGATGAGAATACACTGACCGCAATCTCGATCTCGGACTTAAAGCAGATTATCGAAAAGCTGTCGAACAATCAGAATATCAGTTATCTTGGAATTCATATGACGGAAGTGACAAGTGAGATTGAAAAGAAATACGGACTGCCGGGCGGCATCTATATCAAGTCTGTAGAGATGGATTCACCTGCACAGGCAGCCGGACTTCAGAACGGTGATATTATCACGGATATTGATGATACCAAGATGCAGACCGCAAAGCAGTATGAACAGTATATCCAGTCACTGACACCGGGAACGGAGATTAAGATCACCATTATGCGTCAGGAAAATGACGGCTACACGCCACTGGAATGTCAGGCAGTGACAGGCGTTTTGCAGTAATAAAAGAAGATAGAAAGAGGAAGAACATGCATTATATTGAAACATTACGTGAGGGAGAACGGGTAAACGAGATTTTTCTTTGTAAAAATAAACAGATGGCGATGACTAAAAATGGAAAGCCTTACGAATCCCTTATTTTACAGGATAAAACAGGAACGCTGGACGCGAAAATCTGGGAACCGGGTTCTCAGGGGATCGATGATTATGACAAGCTAGACTATATCAATGTCTATGGAGATGTTACCAGCTTTCAGGGAGCATTACAGCTTAATATCAAGCGTGTCAGAAAGGCACAGCCGGGGGAATATGATCCAAAGGATTACCTTCCGGTCAGCCGGTTTGATATTGACAAGATGTATGCAGAACTGACCGGTTATATCAAGGATATGACGAATCCATATTTACGGAGACTGGTTTCAAGCTTCTTTTTGGAGGATGACGATTTTGCAGAGCGGTTTAAGTTCCATTCGGCAGCAAAAAGTGTGCATCATGGATTTGTCGGCGGCCTATTAGAGCATACCTTGGGTGTTACCCGGATGAGCAGCTATTTTGCAGATACATATCCGATCTTAAATAAGGATCTGCTGGTTACGGCAGCAATGTTCCACGATATCGGTAAGTTACAGGAGCTTTCGCGTTTCCCGGAGAATGACTACACCGACGAGGGACAGCTTTTGGGACATATTATGATTGGAGCAATGGAAGTGAAGGAGCGGATCGCAACGATCGCAGGCTTCCCGGAGAAGTTAGAACATGAATTAGTACATTGTATTCTGGCACACCATGGGGAACTTGAGTATGGTTCGCCGAAAAAGCCGGCACTTGCAGAAGCAGTTGCATTAAGCTTTGCGGACAATATAGATGCGAAGATGGAGACAATGCGGGAAGCATTTTCCAATGTGCCGGAGGGCAATACGGACTGGCTGGGCTTCAACCGGCTGTTTGATTCGAATATCCGTATGACAAGTAAATAGGAAAAATAAGAGAGAAGCTTTTTGAAGCTTCTCTTTTGAGTAATAGGAATGGAAAAAGCAGATATATTTTGGCATAGATGCCGCAGGAATGGAGCATATATGAAAAAAAATGATGTAGTTGAAGTAAAAATAGAAGATATCGGGACATCCGGTGAAGGGATCGGGCGTTATGAGGGCATGACACTTTTTATTAAGGATGCACTTGTGGGTGATACCGTAAAGGCTGGCATTATGAAGTTAAAAAAGACATACGGCTATGCGCGTCTGATCGAGATCATCGAACCGTCACCGGACCGTGTCACACCAAAATGTGAACTGAGCCGTAAGTGCGGTGGCTGTCAGATCCAGGCATTATCCTATGAAAGGCAGCTTACCTTCAAGGAGCATAAGATCAAAAATAATCTCATGCGCATCGGTGGCTTCACAGAAGAACAGATCGATGCGGTAATGCAGCCGGTGATCGGAATGGAGAATCCTTACCACTACCGGAATAAGGCACAGTTTCCGATCGGAACGGATAAGGATGGCAATCCGGTGGCAGGCTTCTATGCCGGAAGAACACACAGTATTATTCCGGTTACGAACTGTTATCTCGGTGTGGATGTAAACGAACAGATCTTACAGATCGTACTTGCTTTTCTGCGTAAGTATCAGATCCCGGCATATGATGAGCAGACAGGGAACGGAATTGTGCGCCATGTTCTGACACGGTATGGCTTTACCACAAAGGAGCTGATGGTCTGTATCGTAATCAATGCAGATACACTTCCACATGCAGAGGAGCTTGTTGCCGAACTGACAAAGCTAGAGGGCATGACCAGCATCTCAGTCAATGTGAATAAGAAGCAGACGAATGTGATCTTAGGCGATACTGTAAAAACACTCTGGGGCAAGTCCTATATCACGGACTATATCGGAGATGTAAAGTATCAGATCTCACCATTATCGTTCTATCAGGTGAACCCGGTGCAGACGAAAAAGCTGTATCAGACAGCGTTAGAATATGCCGGATTAACCGGAGAAGAAACCGTCTGGGATCTTTATTGCGGGATCGGAACGATTTCACTTTTTCTCGCAAAGCAGGCGAAAAAGGTCTATGGTGTGGAGATTGTACCACAGGCGATCGCGGATGCGAAAAACAATGCGAAGATCAACGGCATCACGAACGCCGAATTTTTTGTCGGCAAGGCGGAGGAAGTCTATCCCGATGTTGTCCGCCAGATGCAGGAACGCGGGCAGCAGGCTTATGCGGATGTGATCGTCGTTGACCCACCACGCAAGGGCTGTGAGGAAAGTCTGCTTGCTGCCATGGTGCAGATGCAGCCGGAGCGGATCGTCTATGTAAGCTGCGACAGTGCGACACGTGCACGCGACCTGAAGTATCTGTGTGCGCAAGGGTATAAGCTGGAGAAGGTACAGGGGGTAGACCAGTTCTGCCATACGGTGCATGTAGAGACTGTGGTAGGACTACACAGAAAGGATATATAGAAATCCTTGAATTTACGCACTTTGTAGAGTTTTTCAGCTTCAACAGGATTGCTGAAAATCACAAGGAAAAAGAGCTTGTGAGGAAGGTGACTGTTGTTGTAGCGTTAGACCTCGGTTGTGGGAACACAAAGAATTCTGAATATGAAAGTAAATAGAGAACTATCAGATATGTTGATAGAACGTAGGGATACTTGAAAGAGTGTCCCTATTTTTTATATTAGGGCATTCCATTAGGAGTGCCTTTTTCAATTCAATTTAAAAGGAGG
>JALERL010000117.1 GCA_022764465.1 Lachnospiraceae bacterium
CCGGTAAAGCCGCTCATCCGTAATGAGATGGTAGATCAGGCACTGATCCTGCTTTTTTCCAATATTGAGAAGGAAAAGGAATTCTATATCAAGGCAAGCCGCTTAGATGGTCAGAATTCATTTGAAAGTATTGTAAGGCAGTGTATTAAAAGTGTGCTCCTTGAGGTGCTGAAGGATAATGCAACCGGAAGGAAGTGCCAGTATCCGTGGATTACCATGGAACTGGTGGCAGAATACCATGCACAGTCGATGTGTTTCTTAGTTCTGAACTGGCTTCGGACAGGCATGACGATCTCTGCAAAGGAGATGGCAGATACCTATAATTATATGATCCGGCACTCGATCGAGGATATTTTAAAAGAAATCTAGCTATACAAAAAGCGGAATCTGTATATCAGCGACGACAAAACCCGGAAAATGTATACGAATCTCATACAGCAAAAAAAGATTGAATATTTTCGAATTCAATCTTTTTTTTTATACTCATATACAGTAAAAGGAAAGAGAGTGTGAGAAAATGATTAAGTTTGGAAAAAAAGTCGTTAAGTTCAGAATCCCAATTCTGATCATCAGTTTTTTGTTACTGATACCGGCTGCACTGGGTTATTTTAACACCCGAATCAATTATGATATTTTATCATATCTGCCGGATGACATTGAGACAATGGAAGGACAGGAGATCCTGTTGAATGAGTTCGGTACCGGAGCCTTTTCGGTATGCGTTGTCGAAGGAATGGATGAAAAAGGCGTTGTTGATCTTGAAAACAAGATCAAGAATGTGGATCATGTCAAAGATGTAATCTGGTATGATACCTTAGCAGATATTTCTATTCCGATGGATGTTCTTCCGGATGAGATCAAGGATGCATTTAATAATGAAGAGAAAAACAGCACCTTAATGATCACAACCTTTGATACATCAATGTCAGCAGATGAGACCTTAGATGCGATCGAAGAGATCCGTGGACTGACCGATCATCAGTGCTTCTTAAGCGGTATGTCCGCAGTCGTAACAGATATCAAGAAGATCTGTAACAGCGAGGCAGTGATGTATGTAGTAATTGCAGCAGGATTATCCGCAGTAGTGCTTGCACTTACAATGGATTCCTTCCTGATTCCGGTATTCTTCTTATTAAGTATCGGAATGGCAATTGTTTATAACTTGGGAACAAACTTTGTTGCCGGTGAGATTTCATTTATTACACAGGCACTTGCAGCAGTATTACAGCTTGCAGTAACAATGGACTATTCCATTTTCCTGTGGCACAGTTATCAGGAGAATCAGAAACGTTTCCCCGGAGATAAGAACCGTGCAATGGCACATGCAATTTCAAACACGATCACATCAGTTGTCGGAAGTTCCATCACAACAGTTGCAGGTTTCGTGGCAATGTGTTTCATGACCTTTACTTTAGGTATGGACCTTGGTATCGTAATGGCAAAGGGTGTTGTACTTGGTGTAATCGGTTGTGTTACGATCCTTCCTTCCATGATCCTTGTATTTGACAAGGCGATTGAGAAGACAAGACATAAGGCAATCATCCCGGATCTGGGACGTATTGGTAACTTCGTATCGAAGAGATACCCGATCTTCATTGTGTTATTCTTAGTGATCTTAGGACCGGCACTTTACGGTTATACACACAATGAGGTATATTATGATCTGGCCGGAACACTTCCGTCAGACCTTGAAAGTGTACAGGCAAACAACAAGCTGGAAGAAGATTTTGACATGGGTGCAACCCATATGATTTTAGCAGACAGCAATCTTTCTTCCAAGGATGCGGCAGCTATGATCGACGAGATCAGCAACGTAGATGGCGTTGTACTTGCAATGGGTAAGGATTCTATTTTAGGACCGACGATCCCACAGGAAATGCTTCCGGATATGATCACAGATATGCTTGATAATGGAAAAAATCAGATGATCTATGTAATGTCTGAATATAAGACAGCATCTGATGAAGTAAATGCACAGTGTGATGAGATCAAGGAGATTATCAAGCGGTATGATCCGACCGCAATGTTAATTGGTGAAGCACCTTGTACCGAGGATCTGATCACGATCACCGATAAGGACTTTAAGACCGTAAGTACCGTATCTATCGTATTGATCTTCATCATTATCGCGATTGTATTAAAATCCATTTCCCTTCCGGTTATTCTGGTAGCGGTTATTGAATTTGCAATCTTTATCAATATGGGTATTCCTTCCTATACAGGAACCGTATTACCGTTTATCGCATCGATTGTAATCGGTACGATCCAGTTAGGTGCGACCGTCGATTATGCAATTCTTATGACGAATAAGTATAAGAAAGCAAGACATGGCGGTTCCGGTAAGCAGGAGGCAATCTCCTATGCACTGAACAGCTCCTTACAGTCTGTATTCGTAAGTGCATTGAGCTTCTTTGCAGCAACCTTCGGTGTTGGACTTTATTCCAGTATCGATATGATCAGTTCTCTGTGTACATTGCTTGCACGAGGCGCAATTATCAGTCTGCTTGTTGTAGCGTTTATCTTACCTGCAATGTTCATGGTATTTGATAAACTGATTATAAATACAAGTAAAGGATTCAAACCAGAAATCAGCAAATAGGAAAAGGAGAGAAGAATATGAAGTATTCAGAATTAAAGAAAAAGTTCAGAAATAAATATGTGATCCGTGTTGTTGCAGGTATGTTAGTAGTTGCTGTTGCAGGAACCGGATATGGTGTATACTCCGTAAGCGCAGCAAAAACAGCAGGAGAAGCAGTTACAGCAGAGAGTACAGAGACACCGGTAGAAGATACGAAGACAGATGATACGGAAGACAGCTTAAAGGATGCGATCAGTGGCATCGTAGACAGCACAAAGAATGAAAAAGAGATCGGAAAAGATGAAACTGTATACATGATCGCCGATGCAAAGGGTAATGTAAATAAGACCATCGTCAGTGACTGGTTAAAGAACCCGGATAAAAAAGACAGCTTAGAGGATGCATCTGATCTGAAGGATATCCAGAATGTAAAGGGTGATGAGACCTTTTCACAGGATGGTGAGAAGCTGACCTGGCAGGCAGACGGAAAGGATATCTACTATCAGGGAACAACCGATAAGGAAACACCGATCACCCAGAAAGTTACTTATATGTTAGATGGAAAAGAGATTGAGCCGGAAGAACTTGCAGGAAAGAGTGGAAAGGTAACGATCCGTTTCGATTATACCAACAATGAGAAGGTAACAAAGAAGATTGACGGAAAAGATACCGATGTATATGTTCCATTCTCTGTTGTAACCGGAATGATCTTAAATGACAACTTCTCAAATGTTTCTGTTAATAACGGAAAAGTTATCTCTGATGGAAAGAATAACGTAGTAGTCGGAATCGCAATGCCGGGCTTAAAGGATAGCTTAAATGTAGATGAGGATGACTTCGATACGGATGTAGAGATCCCGGATTATGTAGAAGTAACTGCTGATGTAGAAGACTTCTCTTTGGATATGACCATGACAATGGCAACGACAGAGTTACTCAGCTCCATGGATACAACCGGAAGCATTGACTTATCCAAGTTAGATGATACCATCGCAGATATGACAGATGCATCTTCCCAGTTAGTAGACGGAAGCGATAAGCTTGCAGACGGAATGGGCACCTTAAAGGATGCAATCGATTCGTATACAAAGGGAGCAGATACTTTAGACGGATATCTTGG
>JALERL010000120.1 GCA_022764465.1 Lachnospiraceae bacterium
AGAAGATCAAGGATTCCCTGCTCAGACGTGATGATACTTTAGATGGTGTCATGCAGGCAATGATCAATTCCATGTCAAAGAGTTATGAGATCAATGGTACGACATACAGTCTTTCCAGCTTTGGAATCAAGACTATGGGTATCTTGAATTCTGCTTCAAATGAAGGCAATGCATATCATATCGACGGAGATTCGGATGATACTCTTACAAACAGTAAGACAGATAAGCTGATGAAAGCGATTAACGAAGATCCGGATTCATTTGTAGACTTTATGAAACAGCTGACAACCGGACTTTATACTGCCTTAGATGGTAAGATGAAGAGAACAACACTCAGCAGTTCTTATACAGTTTATAATGACAAACAGATGGAAACGGAGTATAGTGATTATACGACCACCATTAAAAAGTGGGAACAGAAGGTATCCGATATGGAGGATTCCTACTATAAGAAGTTCGCTGCAATGGAGTCTGCGCTTGCAGCATTACAAAGCAGTACATCTTCTCTGTCTAGCTTATTCGGATAAAATTATATTTCAAAATACATGGAGGTATTGAAATGGCTATAAACAGTGGGTATGCAGCATATGCGAATAGTAAGATTATGACCGCATCTCCCGCAGAACTGACACTGATGCTCTATGAGGGAGCAATCAAGTTCTGCAATATTGCAATTCGTGGAATTGAGGAAAATGATATTCAGAAGGCGCATACCAATATTGTAAAGGTCGAGAATATTATCAGCGAATTTCAGGCGACCTTAAATCACAAGTATCCGGTTGCAAAGGACTTTGATGAAGTCTATAAGTATCTGAAGGAACGTCTGTTAGAAGCAAATGTGAAGAAAGACAAAGAGATCTTAGAGGAGGTCTTAGATCATCTGCGCGGCATGCGTGATACCTGGAAGGAAGTCATGCGGCTGACGAACAACGGAACGAAGATTTCCTGATGAGTAAGGAGTATTCATTTTGAAAAATCAATATATTGCAGTCTTACAACAGGGACTTATAAAAAAAGTAAGTCTTCTGGATCAGATCATTGTAAAAAATACACTGCAAAAACAGCTTCTTTCCGATCCGGAGTTAGATCCGGATGTACTAGAAGAGAATCTGAATCAGAAAGCAGAACTGGTAGATGCTCTGGTTGAATTAGACAAGGGCTTTGAACAGGTGTATGAGCGGATCCGTGAGGATCTGACAGAGAACCGGATGGAATACCGGACAGAGATTGCTGCAATGAAGCAGTATATTACGCAGATCACGGAGAAGAGTACCCAGATCCAGACACAGGAACAGCGCAATAAGGATCTGATGATACAGAAGTTTACAACCGTGAAGAAGCAGATCCGTGAGGTGAAGTCGAATCAGAAGGTAGTCAATCAATACTATCAGAATATGATGAAACTGAATTATGTTGATCCGCAGTTTATGGACAACAAGAAGTAGTGTTATTATTCATGGGTATAATAGAAAATAAAAAAATTTTCTATTTGCTATAAAGTATTGGAACATTGTTCCGATATATATTACAAGTAAACAAGATAATTTGTTACTTCGTGAGAATACTTAATGGAGCGTACGGCCGGAGAGATTCATCACACCACAACAAATAAGCAGCATGGAAGCTGCAGCAAATTCAAGGAGGAAACAATTATGGTAGTACAGCACAATATGCAGGCAATGAATACCAACAGACAGTTAGGTATCACAACAGGTGCACAGGCAAAGTCAACAGAGAAGTTATCTTCTGGATACAGAATCAACAGAGCAGCAGATGATGCAGCAGGACTTTCTATTTCTGAGAAGATGAGAAGCCAGATCCGTGGCCTTGACAAAGCTTCTGCAAATGCACAGGATGGTATCTCAGCAGTTCAGGTAGCTGAGGGCGCTTTAAATGAGACACATTCTATCTTACAGCGTATGAACGAGTTAGCAACTCAGGCAGCTAACAGCACAAATACAACATCTGACAGAAATGCTATCCAGGCTGAGATCAACCAGTTAACATCTGAGATCGACCGTATCCAGTCTACAACACAGTTCAACACAATGAACTTAATCGACGGATCCTTCACAGGCAAGAACCTTCAGGTTGGTTCCTTATCCGGACAGTCCATTCAGATTTCTATTGGAAACATGAATGCATCATCTCTGTTTGGTGGAGCTTACAACAACACTGTAAATGCTGGTAACTCAACTACAGCTACAACAGCTTATAGCAATAAGCTTTCTGTATCTGACTTTACAGCTGCTGGTAATGCAATGAGTGCTATCCAGTCCGCTATTGAGAAGGTTTCTAGCCAGAGATCTGATCTTGGTGCAGTTCAGAACCGTCTGGAGCACACAATTGCCAACCTGGATACAGCATCTGAGAACACATCTTCTGCTGAGTCCCGTATCCGTGATACAGATATGGCGAAAGAGATGGTTACATACAGCAAGAACAACATTCTTGCTCAGGCAGGTCAGTCTATGTTAGCACAGGCTAATCAGTCTACTCAGGGTGTATTATCCTTATTACAGTAATCATATCGTAATTGAAAACAAAAACAGAGCTGGTTCGCCAGCTCTGTTTTTTGCTCTATAGGAAATACCATGTTACATAATAAATATTGGAGTAACAAACAGGAAGTTTCAGGCTTGGTCAGGATTAAGAAAGCGCGATCGCAAACATTTCATTTAAGCATTTCTCGAAGCTGTGATTTTCCATCACACGCCGATGTCCGTTTTCTGCAATCTGTCTGCGTTTCTCATCATGTTCTAAGTAATAGTCGACCTTGTGGATCAGATCCTTTTCGTCTTCGTAATAGACAAAGTCATAGTCCGGGGTAAAGAAGTTTAAAAAGTCTGCCTGATAATTGGTTAGAAGAAATCCACCTGCGCCCATAATGTCCATGCAGCGAAGCGGAATACCGGAAAGAATACTCCGTAGTGTGATATTCAGGTTGATCCTGCTGTTGTGGAATACTAACGGCATCTCACTGTAGTAATCTGTAATCCCCATATTGATCGCATTCGGGATTACAGCGTGTTCGTCTAGTGTAAACAGCTTTAGCTTATGATCTCTTGCAACTGCGGAAAGCAGGGAGATGCGTTCCATGGAAGTCAGCTTACGGTCAATGTAATAGGTCGCATAGACATTTGCCAGTGTCTCGGCACCATCCGGGGATGGCTGGTATGGCTCGACCTCATACATTTTGGAAATGATATGATCGGTCAGCACGCTTTCGATAAAGTTATAGCCGGACACCTGAAGCTGGGACTGCATAATACCATCAAGATAGCCCTTGCAGTAATCGTCTAACTTCTGATAGACACGGTCAAAGAGATTGTGATCCTCGTTATACAGCGCACCGACAAAAGAAACATCACAACAGGTGCGTTCCTTGTCGTAAGGCTTTTTCAGCATCGTTTCGATCACCGTTGAATTCACCGGGAGTGCCGTGTAATAGACTGTGTTGATACCACCGTTTTTCAGCTCGGTATAGACCTGATAATCAAACAGAAAGACATAATTGGTCTCATAGGTGATCGTATAAGAATACAGCTTCACAAATGGATTATCATATATGAGAGAAATATATTTCAGGTGGTGTCTGTGACAGCATTCCGCTAACAGTGGATAATAGTTATAGGAGAAGCAGACATCAAAGTCAGCCCCCGCATATGTTTGTTCAAAGGCTTCCATAAATCCATCACTGGTACGTTCCTTGTAATCCTCGTGGAAGAACTTTGTCACCTGATGCTTTAATATGTGTTCTAAGGTAAATACAACGTCGACGTGGCCAAAGCAGGGCCAGTCCAGATACAATATGTTCATGTGATTCCTCGTTTCTGCCTATTTTCTGGAAAAAGCAAGCTCTAACATCTGCGTCAGCCGTATCGGATAGGTGTGATGTTTCGTAACCTCGCACAGACCGTTTTCGGCGATCTCCCGGCAGCGCGCCGGATGATCCAGATAGTAAGCGGTCTTTTCTTCTAACTCCTCCATACTGGTATAGGCATCTAAATGTTCGCCGATCGTAAGTAGCTCCGGCAGCTCGGACTGATAGTTTGTCAGACAGAATCCACCGGATGCTAAGATGTCCCAGATACGGAGGGAGAGTCCGCTTCGTATCGATTTGGCGGTAATATTTAAGTTGATACAGGAATGGCGGAAAATCAGTGGCATTTCTGTCAGTGTCTTGGCAAGTCCTTTGTTCTGAAGCCTTGGATAAGCACCGGTATCGCTTCCGGTATAGATCGAAACCGGAAAACGCTCTGAGAGCCGGTGCATGATCCGGTCACGTTCAAGTACCGTGATCTTCGTACCGATATAAAGCTGCGCGAGCGTCGTGCGGTCTGTCAAAAAGGTATCGCCCGGCTGTCTGTAAAATCCCGGAAAATGATCCACGAATTCTGTAACAACGGAATCCGGAAGGATATTTTCGATAAAGTAATATCCATAGACCTTAAGCTGTGCTTCCATGATACCATTCAGATATCCGGTCAGATATTCCGGTGCATTGGTGAGCCGGTCGTAGGCACATTTTTCGGTATAAAGAGAACCGAGAAAGGATACTTCATTCTGATAACGGCGGGCAGTTTCTGCCGGAGTCCCCGCGATCAGTTCCTGCTTCTGCCGGACATTCGTTGCAAGCGGCAGGTAAAAGACGCAGTCCGGGTTCAGTGGTGCGATCTCCTGATAGATACATTTGTCAAAGAGAAAGACACGGTTCCATGGGTTCTGGATCGAGGAAGTAAAAAGCTCCATGACCGGAGAATCGACGATCCAGCAGAGGTATGGAATATGAAAGATATTGCAGACCTCGGAAACAGCCGGGAAAAAGTTGATGCTGAATACAAAATCGACCGGATGATCTAAGAGATAATTGCTGACGATCGTAATACATTCCTTCGCAGTCAGTCCCTTGTTTGTAAGCTCTTCCGCAAACTGTATTACCTGCAGACCGAGTTCCTCAAAGGCTTCGATAATGTCTGGCTCACAGATGCTTCCATAACGGTAGAACAGTGCTTTCATGGGTTATGCTTCCTCCTTTCCGGATGCACAGACGGCAAGGATCTGTTCGAGCTGATGCTTATAACTGTAGTATTTATTCACCGTCTTGTAGCCGTTTGCGGCGATCGTAAGCCGTTCCTTTTCATGATTCAGGTAGTAATCGGTCAGTTCCTTTAATTCACCGAGATCGTGGAATACGACAAGATCCCTGCCGGGTGTAAAAAGAGTATCATATTCTGCCTGATAATTACTCATGACAAAGCCGCCGAATGCCATAATATCGAAGATTCTGAGTGGAACTCCGGTTTCGATCGATGGCAGGGTAAAGTTCAGGTTGATTTTGGAAAAATGATAGACCTTTCCAAGTTCCGTATAGTAGTTGACCGGTGGGTGGACATTTAAGATACCGATCTGGTCACTTTTACTGGAGGTATAGAGATCGACCTTATGTGTTTCGGCAAGTGTATCAAGTGCGGTGATCCGCTCCATCTCTCCGAGCTTCCGGCAGAGAAAGAGAATGCCAAGATAGAGTGTATCCGGCATCTCAAAGTTATGGATCGCGGTGGTATCACTGTAGTCCTCATTGGTCAGATAAGCAGTGCACTCCGGTGGCATAAGCGGCCAGGTACGGACTTCATGCCAGTTACAAAGCTGGTGCATCAGATACTGGTTCATCGGAAGGGTGATCTCCGGTGGAACCTTGTGCATAATGTCGTTGTAAGCATTTTTCTCATAGAGTCCCCCGACAAAGGAGATGTCACAGCTATATTTTTTCTCATCCTCGATCGAGAGGGCAAGCCGGTTGGCGCGGCTGGTATTCGCAGCAAGCGGCATATAATAGATATGTGGGATCTCTAACTTCTTCATGCGTTCATATAAGGTATGGTCAAAGATAAAGATCCGGTTCGTGTCGTTGAATACAGAACGATGAAACAGGGAGATCAAAGGAGAGTCATAGACCCATGCAATATAGGTCAGATGATGCTTCAGAAACAGATCTGACAGAAGCGGTACATATTGATAGGTAATGGCATAGTCGAAGTTCTGTGTAAGGACTGCCTGCTCAATCAGTGAAAGTGGCTCGGTTGCACTTAAGTCGATCGGATCAAAAGCGTACTGATCCATGACCGTAACCGAATGTCCCATCTCCTGTAAAACAAGCGGAAGATCGACAACAGAATCTTTAATCATTACAAACAGAAAATTCATGGTTTTCTCCTAAAAAGATAGTATTTTAAAGCCGTAATTGTTATAATAAATGGTAACATGTTAAGAAATGGATTTCAACAAGGAAGAAGAATTTTGACGACATTTATACCATACGATGAACTCACCAATCAAAGACTCGGACAGTTAGCACAGACAGAGCGGATCGTGACCGGACGCTTTCGGAATCCATATGTTATGGAACAGATGAAGGATGGTGCGGATGACGAAGAGATCCGTCTGTATCATCCGTTTGTAAAAGAGGACGGCATGCCGGTTGCATTTGAAGAGTTACTACTAGATGAACGGTATGCAGATGGATTTCTCTGTGTTCCGGTATCGAGACTTCGTGAGGTCGGATTTTTAAATGAACGGATACAGAAAAAGCGGATCTATGAGTTACTGCTGCGCTTAGGGGAACGTTATCCGGTTGTCGGATACAGGCTGCCAGATGAGGATGCATTGTATCAGGATGAGCCACTACAGGGACGAAGTCAGGAACATTCCGGCATGGAAGAGAGACAGAAGGAATACCGGGATGACTGCTATATTGTGGGTAAGTATAGTCAGATTCTTCAATGTTGTGGATATTTTGATGCAGTTGTGGGAGAACTTCTGCATCAGGCAGAGGAATTGGATAAGCCACAGGAGGCACTTGCGTGGTTAGAGGATATGTTAGGACATGGGAAGCAGTATAACCGGATACTGGGTGGGACTGCACCGGTTCTGATCTATTATGGCGTGACCTATTGTTATAATATTCTGAATGTGATGTTAGAGGGCTTGAAGGAAGCACTGGAACGTCTTGGCGTGCCTGTCATTACCTACGATGAACAGCAGGAGGATGTGGCGGGCTTAAGCCGTTACATGGGATGCCGTTTCCGGGCGGTCATCGGAATCCAGTCCTACCTGATGTCCGTTTACATGAAGCAGTCCGGGCGGTATCTGCATGATGGGATCATCGGACCGAAGTTTAATATCATCTTAGATCATCCAATCTGGCTGAAGAACCAGCTTGGCAATGTAGGAGATGCCTATTACGTGCTGACACACGATCAGAACTATGCGGACTTTATCAGGAGATATTATCCGAAGGTCGCAGGGACATTTCTCTTTCCGCCGGGAGGCAGGCAGCTTCTGCCGATACAGAGGTCGCAGGAACGGTGTTACGATGTCGTTTTTATCGGTACATATGGCGATTACCGTACGAAGTGCGAAGTCATGCGCCAGAGCAGGCGCGATGTGCGGTTTTTAGCAAACCATTTTCTGTTTCATATGCGAAAGAATACGCAACTGACCGCGGAGAAAGCATTTCATCAGGCACTGGAGGATTATGGGATCGCCTGTGGGAATGCGGAGTTTCTCGGACTTTTTTACGAGTTCCGTTCCGTCATCCAGTGTGTGATGTATTATTATAGGGAAAAAGTGATCCGGACACTGTTAGAGCATGGAATTGCGGTTGATGTCTGGGGATCGAGCTGGAAGAATGCACCCTTTGCAGATCATCCCTGTCTTACGATCCATGAGGATGTGACACCGGAGGTAAGTCTTCAGATTCTTGCAAAGGCGAAGCTTTCGCTTAATATTATGGCATGGCACAAGGGTGGCTTTACCGAGCGGATGGCGAATACGATGTTACAGGGCGCAGTCTTAGTCACAGATCAGACCAGCTACCGGGAATATGGCTTTACGCCGGGATCAGACTGTGTGATGTTTTCCTTAGAGGAGTTAAAAGAACTGCCACAGCAGATCAAAAAACTGCTTGCAGACAAGGAGAAAAGAGCGGCAGTTGCACAGGCAGGTCAGCAGTATGCACGTACTTATCA
>JALERL010000064.1 GCA_022764465.1 Lachnospiraceae bacterium
CATTGATGATATACTAGAAGGGTAAGCAGATAAGTAAAATTTGTAATATTACAGATTGGAATAGAGGGACTCTGAACAGGAGACTATGAGAAAATCTCTGTAAATTAGATTCTTCTATGATAATGAGGGTGAGAAGCTTACAAATCAGGCTTTTCACCCTTGTTTTATATATAACAGTTATTGCCAGGCATGTCCTGAACAGGGAATCTCTGATTCCCCAGTTCAATCCGTTACATGAAATACATCTTCTACCAGCATATTAAAGTACTTTGATATCCGCAGCATAAATTCGGCAGATGGGGTACTGTCCCCACGTTCTATCCTGCCGACAGTTTTGGTACTGTATCCGATAGCAGCGGCAAGGTCATCCTGGTAAATGCCTCGTTGTTCACGGATTTCTCTGATATTATTGGTAACCGCCATAAAGATCTCTTCTTTCAGTTCTATAGATATTTTAGACTGGAAGATAATAGTTGAATAGCCAGAATAGCCAGATTTAGCAGGCATTTTTAAGGGACACGTCCGGATTTATACTTATCTTGTAAATGAGAGATGAGCCGGAAGAGCTTATCGGTAAGACACTGGTTGCCATCACCAATCTTCCACCAAGAAAGATGATGGGAATTGAGTCCTGTGGTATGTTACTTTCCGCAGTAAATAACCTCAAGGATTCCGAGGATGAAGAACTGCATCTGCTGATGGTGGATAACCATATCCCGGCGGGAGCGAAGCTGTACTAAAAGAGTAAATATTTTTATTTTACGACAAATGGTGAGCCATGATATAGTAAAAAAATTATTTCTAAACTAGAATAAATAGGTTGGTTATTTCAAAGATACTGTATATACTAAAGGTAGAAGTAAATGTTTGCCGCTTGCTGATGGTGCGGGATATAAATGATTCAGTTCGTAAATGAAGCCACTTGCTATACAGGTGGGATAAAAATAGTATAGTTTGTAAATGCTCCCCATCAGTGATTGCTGATGGGGAAATTTTATCACAAAAGAAAGGTTGTTTATGGAGATACGACAGGGATATTCTTATCATATCAAGGATGAATTTTTAACTTGGTTCAGGATAAATATTTGATGAGCAATAAGGAACAGGGGAATTATCGTCCTCATTATTATGCAATTCAGGATAAAAAGAATCCAGAATTATATTGGATGATTCCGATTAGTTCACAAGCAGAAAAATATAAGGGAATCATTGGGAAGAAAAAGAAAAGATATGGCAAATGCAATACAATTGTAATTGGCTTATTTGCAGGAAAAGAAAATGCTTTTCTGATACAGAATGCGTTCCCTGTTATTGAAAAATATTTTGACCATATACATACGATTCAGGAGCAACCAGTTACAATACATAAAAAGCTGGATAAATTACTTGTTGAAAACTTGAATGAAGTGCTGGCTATATATAATCGTGGAATAAAACATACTTTTACAGATATTGCAGCAATCAGAACAATTATGGAAAAGTAGAAAGACATCATTACTTATGGGGATAAGTAGTGGTGTCTTTGATATTTGCAAAATAAACGTCGAAAGGATCAGCTTAAGCTGGTCCTTTTGATTCTTTTAGAAGGTGATATTCAAAAGCATATATACCAATAGGGTTGTTAAAAGTCTGATAGGAACCATGTTATGTTGTAGATATCTATATCAGAATGAAGTAAGTGTGGAATTAACATGATGACTATGTACCTATATGATATAAATTGTGCAAAATATATAACTTAGTATGGAGGAAGCAGGTAATCTACAGTCATAAGCAAACTGTTCTACCAAAGCAGATTTTCATTATACTGTTTCTTCCTGTTGAGATGGCGGACCCTCGCACGCGGGCAGTATTTATTACAATGCTGGCAATAGCCCTTGTGCTCTGCCTTACGTCCTTTTGAACATTCGCCAAAACTCAGATAGCATTTACAAGGTGTTTCTCTATATTTGCTCATGATATTGTCCTTTCTAATTGCTGCCGGCTTTGAAGTTGTAAACCGGGCAGATGATACGATCAATGGTTACGGTTTCTCCAATTACATCAGTGATATCTTCCAGGTTTCTGTAAGCAAATGGTGCTTCATCCAGTGTGCCCTTACTGATGCAGCTGGAGTAGATTCCTTTCATTTCTGATTTAAAGGAAGATACGGTAAAGTGGTTCTTTACCTCTTCACGTTTCATGATCCTGCCTGATCCATGTGGAGCAGAGCAGTTCCATTCTGGATTCCCAAGTCCGGTTCCAAGAAGGATCCCATCCCGCATATTGATCGGAATGATGACCTTTTCCTTTGCCTTAGCAGAGATGGCTCCCTTTCGAAGCAAGGGAGAATCGAAGGTACGAAGTGCTTCTGGGGAAGCGTCCACATAATTGTGAATGCATTCATAGGAATCTGCCACCTTCCATTTCATTCCTTTCACAAGTTCATCTAAAATGATTGCACGGTTAAGAGAAGCGAAGTTTTGAACAATCTGCAGGTCATGAAGGTAGTCTGCCATTAGCTGCCTCTCAAGCCATGTGAGTTCATAGGGAACTCCGATTCCCTTAGCTTTCAGATAGTTCTGACCTTCTTTCAGGTAGTATTCGGTGACTTCCCTGCCTAAGTGTCTGCTCCCGGAATGAATGACGATATACAGATTTTTCTCATCATCTCTATCTGCCTCAATAAAATGATTCCCCGATCCAAGGCTGCCAAGGCTTAAGCGGGCTTTATCTGTGCGAATGTGACGCACACATCTGAGTGCATCAAAATCAAATCCTTCCGCAAATCTATGTACTTTAGAACGGATATGGAATCCGAAAGGAATGCAGTTCCTGATTACAGAATCCAGTTTCTGATATTCAATTTTCTTATCCCTGATCTGTGCAAGGGTAATACCACAACCGATATCAATGCCAATGAGATTTGGAAGGATTTTCTGACCAATGGTCATGGTCAGTCCGATAGTTCCAACTTTGCCGGGATGAACATCCGGCATAACACGGATACGGCATTCCATAGAACTTTCCAGATCACAAATCATCTGAATCTGTGAGATAGCGTACGGATCGATCGCAGTTTCTTTGTTGTTTGTGGTAAAAATCTGAGCGCAGGTTACGGCTCCTTTGATAGTATCCATAATTATTTCCTTTTCTGTTGATACGGGGCATAAAAAACCCTCCGTTTATCAAAGCAGAGGTGTCCGAAATCCTATGAAGCCTGTATTTGAAATGGGCAAAAAAAGCCTGTTACACACAAATAGAAGGAAGGATAACCATACCTCTTGCTATGAAGTTACTGTTGTCTGCATTGTAATTCTGTCTCATGATAATGGCCTCCTTTCTGAATGAATGATTTTCTGGTTACATTTGACCCCCAGTATAGCACGTTTGTCAAAAGATTACATGGAACCGGTAGTTGCATGCATTGAGATAATCGGTGCTAACTGATATATAATATATTGGACAGAAATGACAAATAATGACAGTTTGGTCTATAAAAGACAAACAAAATAAAAATAATATCAGAAAAATTCGCAGAAAAAATTTTTGTAATCCCCCAATATGCGCATTGACAAACTGGAAAAAACTGTTATACTTATGCCTAACCTTATATAACATACCAAGTAACTAGGAAAACTATGATAAGAGGAGTGAGAGGTATGAAAAGAAACAGGATAGGGATAGCAGTTATCACTGCTTTATTTGCAGCTATTATCACAGGAGGACAGCTGACATCTGCAAGAATCGAGGCAGCGGATAGTGCGGAGGCGGTAACTTATACGATCGGGTATCTTCCGATCACACATGCACTTCCGGTATTTGAGGAAAAGGAATTGTTAGAGGCAGAAGATACAGGCGTACGGATCGAATTGCAGAAGTTCAGTTCCTGGTCGGATCTGACCGATGCACTGCATGCCGGGAAGATCGATGGGGCATCAGAACTGATCGAGCTTGCCATGAGTGCGAAGGCAAAAGGTGTTGATCTTAAGGCGGTGGCACTCGGACACCGGGATGGAAATGTAATTGTGACAAGTGTCTGTAATATGGGACCATGTAAGATCACACCAAAGTCACCAAAAGGAGTCTGTGGTGCAGATGCGGATCTGATCGCAGCGAGAAATCTTTTACGCGGAGCGGCAGCAGGTGCGGCACAGCATGGTATGCATGCCAGAGAAGTGATCCTGATGCTCAAGTGGGCGGCAGAAGGCAGGTTTGATCTTCCAATCATCGGAGAATACAAGGTACGCCAGATGGCGGAAGCATACGGAATCCCGACGAAGAAAAGACAGTTGAAAAATATCGCAAAGGATCTGACGGATGTACTGCTTGCGGATCTGTCGAGAACAGAGCCGGATCCGTACCGGACGATCCAGGCATGTGCGCCAAAGGAGCGGCAGGAGACATGGGAAAAGATGGATATTCTGCCGATCAGTGCATACCATGAGGTATTCGAAGCTTATCACAAGAGTGGCTGTGCAACCGACGGAGATTTCGACAGCATTATGAAGCAGTTCTTAAGATGTGGTCTTGCGTTTACCTTCAGCGGTGTTGTTTCGACATCCATTGCAACGGATGCCTTGCTTGGTGTCGGTGACCGCGTGACCTCCAAGGTCAATATCGGAGCGTTGAAAAAGGGTTATGTCAACATTGCCGTACATGGACATCTGCCGGTGCTGGTAAAAGAGATCGTAAAAACCGGACAGAGTGAGAAGTTTGTGAAGCTTGCAAAGGAAAAGGGAGCAAAGGGGATCCAGTTTTACGGTATCTGCTGTTCCGGTCTTTCTGCAATGTACCGTTATGATGGTGTCATCCCGCTTTCAAATGCGGTAACGGCAGAGCTTGTGCTTGGAACAGGCGCACTTGATCTGTGGGTAGCGGATGTACAGGAGGTATATCCGTCGATCATGGATGTGGCACGCTGCTTTAAAACAACCGTTGTAACAACAAGTGATTCCGCGCGTCTGCCGGGTGCAGAGCATATCGGCTTTGACCATCATCATTCGAATGTGGAGGAGATTCATAACATAGCAGAGAAAATCGTGACAAGAGCGATTGAAAGCTTTGAAGCACGAAAGGGTATGCCGGTCTTTATTCCGCCATATGAAGTGGAAGCTGAGGTCGGATTCTCAGTGGAGTATGTACATAAGCATTACGGCGGATTTGCTCCGATTGCCGATGCAATCCGCAAAGGACAGATCCTTGGCGTTGTCAATATGGTAGGATGTAACAATCCGAAGATCATGTATGAAAAAGCAGTCCTTGATGTCTGTGATGTCCTGCTGAAAAACAATGTACTGATCATTACAAACGGCTGTGCATCCTTCCCACTGATGAAGATGGGATACTGTCAGACATCCGATTTTGCGTATGGAAAATGCGGAGACGGACTCCGTGAATTCCTTGCTCCGGATATGCCTCCTGTATGGCATGTGGGCGAATGTATCGATAATGCCAGAAGTTCCGGAATCTTTGCCGGCATCGCAGGAGAGTTTGGAAAAAATCTTTATGAAATGCCGTTTGCTTTCTCATCTCCGGAATGGTCGAATGAGAAGGGAATCGATGCCGCACTTGGCTTCCGCCTGATGGGAATTACCTCTTATCACTGTGTAGAAGCCCCGATCCATGGCGCACCGAAGCTGATCAAGTTTTTAAAGGAAGATACGAAAGAGACACTTCATTCCTCAATGGTCGTAGATGCAGATCCGGTATCCTTAGGCGAAAAGATTGTAGCTGATCTGAAGAAAAAGAGAGAAGCACTGGGAATCTGAGGATAGGGTACGCAGCTGTCAAAAGGTGCTTTTAAATTATATAAATGACAAAATGCACAAAATATGTTACGCAAACATTTGCAACGCTCATCGTGAACTAACTGCCAACTACAACCAAACAAGTTCAGCAAAGGCTTCACTTGTGGTTTTCGTAAGCAGTGGATTTCACTCGCAGCTAAAAACGCAAATAAAAGTTTGCTTTACATATTTTGTGCATTTTGTTATTTTGCTTTTTACAAAGCATCTTTCGACATCAGAATCAAAACAGAAAAGATTAGGTGATACGAAGCATATGTGTTAGAATAGGAAAAGTAAGTGAAAATGAACAAAGTGAGGTTATGAAATGGAAGAAATGAATGAATATGTCACCTTTCAGGTAACCACCAGTGAGGGTGAGGAAGTAGAACTGGCAGTTGTCGATGAGTTTACCTTTGAAAATAAGAACTACGTTGCGGCTGCAAGAATAACAGGTGATACGATCGATGAAGAAGGCATCTTCATCTATAAGGTGAAGCTTGGCGAAGAAGACTTTACCGTAGAAAAGATCAGAAACCACGTGGAATACGAAAAAATTGCACGCGCCTATATGGAATTAGGTGAATAACGTGAAATGATACGAAATGAGGATAAAATAAGATGAAAAAATCAGAGATAAAGAAGCTGTCAGTTACAGCAATTTTTGCAGCAATAGCAGTTGTGGGAAGTCTGTTTTCCTTCCCGGTATTTGGATCAAAATGTGCACCGATCCAGCATATGGTGAATATCTTATGTGCAGTGACCGTAGGTCCGTGGTGGGCAGTTGCCCAGGCATTTGTGGCATCACTGATCCGTAATCTGACCGGGCTTGGAAGCCCTTTGGCTTTTCCGGGAAGTATGTGTGGCGCACTGTTAGCCGGACTTTTATACAAATATGGGAAAAAACTGCCGTTTGCGTATGTCGGAGAAGTAACAGGAACAGGAATTCTTGGTGGAATGTTGGCTTATCCGGTCGCAGCCTTTGTTCTGGGAAACCAGACAGCGGCGTTATTTACATTTGTCGTTCCGTTTCTGATTAGTACAATGGGGGGAACGATCGTGGCGATCCTGATCACCTGGCCGTTAAAACAGTCCGGAATGCTTGCGAAGATGAAGGAAAGTCTGGAAAACTAGGAATTAAGTGGGAAAGGTAAGATTCGTTTTATGGAAATTACAGCAGATTACATAGCAGGGATTTATGACAGAATACAGAAAAAGCGTCCGGTCATCCATTGCATTACAAATATCGTGACCGTCAATGACTGTGCAAATATTCTGCTGGCGGCAGGTGCATCCCCGGTCATGGCGCATCATCCGCTCGAAGTAGAAGAAGTTACAGCGCAAACAACCGCGCTTGTATGTAATATGGGCGCGATTTCTGATTATGAAGCGATGGAAAAGGCAGGAATTGCTGCGGGTAATCTTGACCATGCGATCGTCGTTGATCCGGTTGGTGTCTCCGGCTCTGCTTACCGGCGCAAGATGTGTAAGCGTCTGATTAAAAAAATCCATCCGGTCTGTATCCGGGGCAATTATTCCGAGATCCGGGCATTGATCGAGGATCACAATACCGCAGCCGGTGTGGATTCCGGTGACCGGTCGATGGAAACAGAGTCCATGATACAGTATGCAAGGGCGAAGCAGATGATCGTGATTGCTTCCGGAGAAAAGGATGTAATAACCGATGGAACAACGACCTATATCTGTGAAAACGGAGATGCAAAAATGGCAAGGATCACAGGAAGCGGGTGTATGTCCTCTGCCATGCTGGGAGCCTTTTTGGGTGTGGAATCCTCGGTACACAGTGCCGCAGCATGCTGTGCGCTGATCGGTATTGCAGGAGAATATGCAGCCGGCAAAACGAATCAGTGCGGTGGTGGAACCATGACATTCCACGATTATTTTATCGATGAGATCTCACTGCTGACGCAGGAAGAATTACAAAAGGTCAGGGTAAACGTTTATTCAAAATAATTTTATTCAAATTGATTTGAATAAAATTTTTGAAAACCTGATCATGAGATATAGCGTAGCAAATGAGAAAAGGAGTATACCAAATGACACTCATAGAACAACTGAAACAGACCTCCGCCTGTGCATTTACACATGGCGGAAAATTTCATGCAGATGATGTATTTTCATCTGCGTTATTACTGTATCTGAACCCGGAGATCACGATCCTTCGGGGAAATAAAGTCCCGGAGGATTTGTCCGGGATTGTTTTTGATATCGGAAGAGGAGAATTTGACCACCACCAGAAGGACAGCCGCATCCGGGAAAATGGCATTCCATATGCGGCATTCGGACTTTTATGGGAAGCTTTGGGTGCAGACATATTAGGAGAAGAACTGGCGGCAAAGTTCGATGAAGATTTTGTGCAGCCACTCGACAACAATGACAACACAGGAGAGAAAAACGAGCTGGCTACCCTGATCGGCAACTTTAATCCGTCCTGGGATGCGAAGGGCGGCAGTGACGATGCATTTTTTCAGGCAGTGCGCGTAGCCGGAATGATCTTAGAAAACAAGTTCGAGCGTTACCGTGGCAACGAGCGTGCAGATAAGCGCGTGGAAGAGCTGCTGCAAAAGCATGACCCGACCGACAGGGTGCTGATCCTTCCGGAATTCATTCCGTGTCAGAAGGCATTGGTCGAGACAGATATTGCATTTGTGATCTTTCCGTCTAACAGAGGCGGCTATTGTATCCAGCCGCAGAAGCGCGAGTATTCCATGAATTACAAGTGCGCCTTCCCAGAAGAATGGCTGGGATCAGAAGGAGAAGAACTGGTACGCAAAACAGGACTTGAGAGTGCGATCTTCTGTCATAAGGGAGGATTTCTTATGACGGTCGGAGAACAGGAGGAAGCGGTCAGGGCGTGTGAGATTGCGTTAGAGCGTTACGAAGAAAATGCGGTGATCGTAAGATATGGATGTGATACTGAAACGGATCATGTATCCGCCGATGCAGTAGATGAAATGTTAAAACAGGTGGCAAAGGTTCGTGGGATCAAGGGCGTGCGAGTTCAGCAGGTAGAAGCATTGACGCTTCCGGAACTGGATATATCGGATGATAATGGTAAGGCAGTCTATGCAGAAGTTGCCATGGAAAAACCAGAATGGAAAGTTTACATCAAGGAGAAGGTAAAGGAGATCACAGGCTATAAGCCGGAAGCAGTCTATGTCGAAGGAGATATTTTTGCCGCTTATCCGATCGTGCGTGCACTTCGCAAGAAGCATATTCCGGTGCTAACCATGATTGAAAAAGATGGAAATCAGATGATCACGAGAATTCCATAAAAAAGAGAAAAAACAAGAAAACACTTGACCTTCCACCTTATGGAAGCTGTATAAAGAGTGTGTCAGACCAAGGAAAGGGCGTTATTTATCATGAAAATCAAGCAGGCGGAAGAACTCGTCGGGATCACAAGCAAGAACATACGCTTTTATGAAGAACAGGGATTATTACATCCGAATCGTTCCGAGAATGGATACCGGAATTATACCAATGAGGATGTGGAGATCTTAAAACGGATCAAATTCCTGCGTAAGTTCGGAACACCATTAGAGGAGATCCACCAGCTTTTTGAAGGAAAGATTTCCATGACAGAATGTCTCAAAAACCGGGAGGACGCATTAGAAAAAGAACAGAAGAACGTAGAGAAAATGCGGATGCTTGCACAGCAGATGCTGTCACAGTGCCGGTCGATTGAAATGATGGACACCGATTTCTGGTTAGACGAAATGGAGAAAATGGAAAAGGAGGGCACGGATTTTGTGGATGTAGGAAAAACAGATATTCACAGAAAAAAGAAGATAGGAGCAATTGCCGGTGCCTGTGTGATGAACCTGTTCATGGTAGCACTGATGATCATGGACATCTGGGGATATGCGGCAAGTTCGGGGATTCCGCTTGGAATTTTCCTGCTTTTGCTTATTACGACACTCATGATCATAGCAGGAACTTTTATTGCAATGGTAAAAAGAATCAAAGAAATCGATAAAGGAGAAGAAGATGAAGCTGCTAAGTATTAGTTATATACCGGGATGCGAGATTGAAGCACTTGGTATGGTAAAGGGAACCGTTGTACAGACAAAAAATATCGGACGTGATTTTATGGCGGGGATGAAGACATTGGTCGGAGGCGAGATCAGCGCATATACCGAGATGTTAAACGAAGCCAGACAGATCGCCGTAAAACGTATGGTAGATGAGGCAAAGGAACTGGATGCGGATGCCGTGATCGATGTAAAATACGGTTCTTCGCAGGTGATGCAGGGAGCTGCCGAGGTCATTGCCTACGGAACGGCAGTTAAGATCATAAAGGAGGAGTAGTCATGGAGATACAGACAGTATCCGGTGTGGCAATGGCAGGTGTGGGATGTTCAATTCTTCTGTCGATCGGAGTGCCGGTTGCACTTTTGATCTTTGCAGGGAAAAAATATCAGGCGAAAGTATCGTCCTTTTTCATTGGAGCAGGAACATTTTTGCTGTTTGCCATGGTGCTTGAACAGATTATGCATCTTCTGGTGATGAAGGTTGGTGGATTAAGCGCAGACAGCAATCCGTGGCTGTATTATGTATACGCAGCGGCTGCGGCAGCAGTCTTTGAAGAGACCGGAAGAATCGTAGCCATGAAGTCCTGGATGAAGAAAAGATTCGATTTTTCCAATGCGCTGATGTATGGCATCGGTCATGGTGGCGTAGAAGCTGTTTTGATCGGCGGACTTGCGGGTATCAGCAACCTGATCTCGATGGTAATGATCAACAGCGGAGCAATCCAGCAGTCCTTAACTGCACTCCCGGATGAATTAAAAAAGCAGACGGTAGAACAGTTATCGACGCTGTGGACGACTTCCGCACCACTTTTCTTTGTAAGCGGAATCGAAAGAGTGAGCGCGATCATTTTACATATCGGATTGTCGCTGCTCATCTACAAGGCGTTACAGTCGAAGAAACGTAAGATTGCAGTCCTTGCCTATGGTATCCATTTCGCAGTCGACTTTGCAGCCGTGGCAGGCGCAGCCTATCTACCAGTATGGGTAATCGAGATCAGCATCTTTGCAATGGCAGCAGGAACGTTATTTGCGGCATGGCGTATGAATGCAGACAATAGAGAAGAAGCCGGAGCAAGAGCAGAGTAAAATTCAATAAAAGAGTAAAAGCGAAATACAAGGGAAGATTTACGGTCTTGTATTTTGCGATAATAGAGTCATCTTAAGGATTTAGGGTGGCTCTTTTTTGCAATATTTTATTGGATATGGTATGGATGAAAGATAGTGTCAAATGACTTATGAAAAACTGGGCTAAAGAAAAAAGGCTCAGATGAACCTTGAAAACTGTAGATATTTTAGGTTGTGGCAGTCTACCGCCACCCTTGATAGCACGAAAAAGAACCGCTGTAGGTTAATCACC
>JALERL010000056.1 GCA_022764465.1 Lachnospiraceae bacterium
CTCATGTTTCCAACAAAGGCACTGTCTACAATGTTGTAAACCGCCTGCAATGCCATAGATAAGATCATCGGTATTCCCATCTGCACCATGAGCTTATTCACCGGCATCTCCTTCATCTTGTTACTTTCTGACATACAATCCTCCTACCCTACTTTTTTCTGCAAAAAAAGTGTGTACTTACCTCATAAGCTGGACTTACGCTGATAAGCTACACACTTTTTAACTGCATTATAAACTTAACAATGTGTGACATTTTACACACAAAAAACGAGTAACAAAACTGGATTTACGCTCGTCTGCTACTCGTTTAAAAATATTATATTTTTCTTTTTGGGAAATGTCAAACAAAAATTTCCCGATTATCTACGCTTAATTTCTAAAATGTTAAACGCATCTTATGATCTATATTGCTGCTTTGAATCACCGCACCACTTTTCCTATATATATTCCAGCATCTCCTTTATCTGTGATGATCACATTTTTGCCAAATATTGTCAACCCGTATCCAAGTTATGATTTTTGGCTTAATATTTAATCCAGAAATATACAGGTACCCTCTTGACTTTTTAACAGGTGCCTGTATATTATTTGTTAAAGGTACCTGTTGTAAATAAAGGAGGCTATACGATGAATGATATTTATTTCGATATTTATGAGAAATTGTCAACCTTGCAATGGCTTATGAAACGCTATCAGATGTTCTGTCAGGCAGAAGCTGGTCCATTTGCTGACACAACCAGAGGTCAGGGAAGAATTCTTGCCATGCTGAAAATCCAGCCGGAAATTGCAACAAAAGAGCTTGCATACTTACTTGGAATCCGCCAGCAGTCTCTAAACGAATTACTCAACAAACTGGAGAAAAACGGCTATGTTGAACGCAAACCATCAGAAAATGATAAGCGTGTTATGATTGTTCATCTGACAGAAAAGGGCAAGCAGACAAAACAGCCAGAAACGGACTATAAAAAAATATTTGACTGTCTGCTCCCGGAAGAATTGCAGCAGTTATCACAGTATTTAGACCGCATTATCGAGGCTTTTCAATCGCAGACCGGAAATGCTTCCGAAGAAAACGATATGGCAGGCTGGATGTCCCAGGCAAGGGAGCGTATGGGCGATGAGCATTTTGAACAGTTAATGTCTATGCGCGAAAGAGCATTTGGACATATGCAGCCACCCAAAGATATACCGGGAGCAGAACGTTTTTCCGAAAACTATACCGGACCTGTTCCTGACAGAGACGGATTTCCACCAAGAAATTTCAGATAAGGCGGCAGATAACAAAAGGCACTGTTAAATTAAAAACAGCGATAAGTCCTATGGAGATTTTTGAACTCCACAGGACTTATTTTTTTGAAAAGGAGACGAACAAAATGAACCAGAAAAACGAAAATTACTGGCTGTTAGACGCACCTGCCTCAAAAGCTATATGGCACATGGCAATTCCAATGATGCTTGGAATGTCAGTAAACATCATTTACAATATTACAGATACATTCTTCATAGGCAGATTAAATGACACAGCGGCTCTTGCTGCCATCTCACTGCTGTTACCATTCACAACCATCTTAATGGCAATCGGAAATTTGTTTGGAACGGGTGGAAGCACTTTGTTTTCCAGACTGCTGGGAGGTGAAAATACAGATAAGACCAGACAATGTTCTGCTACAACATTATGGCTGTCATTTATCTTTGGTCTGTTGGCTGCGGTAATATCTATCATTTTCAGCAACTCCATCACAAGGCTTTTGGGTGCTGACACCGCTACTTTTGCCTATGTCAGACAATATCTGTTTTTTTATGGAATGGGTGCGCCATTTATTATTACTAATTTCACCTTAGAACAGTTAATCAGAGGTGACGGCGAATCTGTAGAATCTATGATTGGAATGATGATAAGTGTTGGTACAAATATTATTTTTGATCCAATTTTGATGTTTGGGTTTCATCTCGGTATCCGTGGTGCAGCGATTGCTACAATGCTTGGAAATGCTACCGCTGTTGCTTACTATTTTGTATGTATCTGGCGTGCAGACAATCAACTATCTGTTCTTCCGAAATATTTCAAGCTTGAAACACAAATGCTAAAAGAAATTTTTTCTGTTGGATTATCCGCAATGTTATTAGATATTCTTTTGATTGTTTCAAGTCTCATGTTTAACTATTATGCATTAAAATATGGCGATTATGTGCTTGCAGGATTTGGAATTTCACAAAAACTTGTGCAGATTGTAGACCTTATCGGCATGGGACTTTATATGGGAGTCATTCCGCTTATAGCTGTCGCCTATGGTGCTGGGAATGAGATTCGTATGAAAGAGATTATCAAAAAGACTTCTCTGTATTTAGCATTGGTAATTAGCTGCTTATTTATCCTTATATTTACTTGCAGAAATTCTATTGTCCACTGTTTTTCAAATGATCCTGATGTAATCCACATAGGTGCTTACATCCTGACCGTCCAGCTCTGTTCCTCTTTCTTTGCGGCAGGAGCAGGACTTCTGACCGGAATTTTTCAGGCAAAAGGAGAAGGAACTCCAGCTGTCATCATGTCCGTTATGAGAGGGCTGATACTCATACCGGCAATCGTGTTTGGAAATTATCGTTTTAAGATAAATGGGGTTATTTTTTCCCTGCTTGCAGCCGAAGCTATTTCATGCACCACAGGTCTTGTATTATATAAAATTAAAAAATCATAGGGGATATGCCATCTGATGTCAACATTCACCATGCTGTTTCATGACTATAGCAAGCCTTTTCTTTAAAACAAAGAAATATATTGCAAGTGTAAATATGGAACCAACGCAGTCTGACATCGGGCAGGCATAAAAAATGTATTCCAGCGGTAGAAATTTAGGCAGAAGCAAAGTTGCTATCACATACAGGATCTTGCGGAAAAATGAAATTGGAATTGCTTCTTTTACCATTCCCATTGCAGTGAATCCATCTACAAACGCAAATTGGATAGCAACAAAAGCAAATCCTATGCAATACCGACGTACAAAAACAGCAGTTTGTGCAATGGCAGCCGGATCATTCAGAAACAACCGAACAAATACTTCCGGCACTGCCACAATCGCCAGAGTTAATACACATAAATACAGTCCCGTATAAAGCAGCACATAACGGAAGCTGTCAATGATTGCCGTAAATGCCGGAGAGCAGATACCGATACTGGCAAGTGCAATTTCTGCACCATCTGCCATATGACCAATGTAAACGCGGTCTACTATGCTATATAAAATATTAAATAGCTGCGCCAGCATTGCCGGGATACCCAGCTTCCATACCAGCGTTTTTACCGGTGTCGTATCAAAATTGTATTCCATGAAAATTCTCCCAAAAAAGAAAAGGTGTTCAAGACACCTCCTTATAACACATCCTTGATGTGCCGTACCTACGGTGATGTCCTAAACACCCTTGACTGCTGCCCGGTGGCAACAGTAAGTAATCTGCTAAATTTGGATATATCCTATCATACAATCTTTTGCTTTGTCAACTGTCTTTGTCCGCTGCTCTGTCACTTCTAAGAGCGTCCACCTGTCTTACGATATCTCCATCAATCCAGCCTTTCTCTGCCATATCGTACAAAATACCGCATGCCTTTTCATGCGGCATGCCCGGTTTATAGGGACGGCTTTCCGTCAATGCCTGATAGATATCCACACACGCCATCATCCGTTCCTGTGTGTTCAGTTCAGCCGCAGCCTTGCCAAAGGGATAACCGGTTCCGTCCAGGCGTTCATGGTGGAACGCTGCCCAGTCGCGGATCTCTTCAAAGTCTTCTATTCCTGACAAGATAGAATAGGTATATGCCGCATGGTGCTTCATCGTCTTAAATTCTTCATCGGTCAGTTTTCCCGGCTTTTCCAGAATCTCGTTCCCGATCGCTACCTTGCCAATGTCGTGCAATGCCCCGGCAAAATACATCTTTTGTACCGTTTCTTCCCCGAATCCCATATAACGTGCCAGGTCTTCCGCTTCCTGCGCAACACCTATGGAGTGTGTACTGGTAAAGGGTGATTTGTAGTCTACAATATGAGCAAAGAAGTTCGCCAGTTCCCTGATCTGTGAAAAGCTAAGTTCCTGTTTGATCCGCGGGATTTTCTTCCACAGTCCGATTTCAAGATTGTCACTGTCCAGTGACAAAAATAATGTTTCCGAAAAAACTTCCAGAAATGCTTCCACACATTCCCGATCAAATAATGTTCCTTCTGACTTTTGGATAAAATGCTTTGCCGTATTCCACGGATCTGTCACAAAGTTCCTGTTACGGCTGGCTGCATCGACGATGTCACACAGATGGATGATCCGTGAAAAAAGAGGAACTTCTTCCCATGTTTTCCCGTAAGGTCCACTGCCGTTGGCATTCTCATGGTGATACAGGATCACATTGGAAATATCTGTATGGAACGGAAGTCTGCGGATGTTTTTTTCACCCGATGCACAGTGCGCCTCTAACTTCGGCGGTTCTTTGGCAGCGGTAAAATGTGAAATATCATTCTGAAGTTCTTCCTGTATGTACTGCGTAAGTTCATTATCATGCAAAAGTGCACATGCTGCAAGATCCTGCAAGGCTTCGCCCTGTATCCCCATCTGTTCTGCAATGCAGACACTCATATAAGCAACGCGCTTTGAATGATTATTGGTCACATGAACCAGTTCGCTTTCTACACAGTCCAACGCATAAGAGCATGCCGCAAACAGCCCTAAAACATCCAGTTTCATAATCTATGTTCTCCTCCATGGCTTTTGTATATTTTAACACATGATATTTTTATTTGTATTCCATTTTCCGATATTATCCATCAAATACATTCTTCTTTTCACCATTCCGATTGCGCTCAGCAGTATGCTTCAGCAATTATTCAATGTAGCCGATATTGTGATTGTAGGATTTTTCGATACATCTGCATCGCTTGCCGCCGTTGGAACAAATGGTGAGATTATCGCACTGATCGTATCCTTATCCTCCGGGCTTACGGCAACAGCCGCTATCCTTTTATTGCCCTTCCCCTGTCCGGAATTGTAAATGTACTTCTTAATATAATTTTTGTTATTGTATTCCGGCTTGGTGTTTGTGGTGTCGCTATCGCTACCGCATGATCCACGATGCTATCTGCCTTTCTTGTGATACGACACCTGGAACGTGAGATCCCCACATTGCATTTATCTCCGTTTAAATGCAATGTCAGCTCCGGCTTCATTCTGCCAATTCTTAATATCGGTATTCCTTCGGCTGTTCAGGGATCGGTATTCTGCTTTGCCAATATATTTGTACAGGCTTCTGTAAACAGCTTTGAATCTTATGCGATTGCGGGCAGTACGATTGCCATGAATTTTGAATATTTCGCTTATTATGTGATTACTGCATTCGGACAGACTGCAACTACATTTACCAGCTAGAATTACGCTGCCGGGGTATTAAGAGGCACCGGGCATTCCTTATATCCTGCCATTGCTACGATTGTAGGAACCTGTTGTCTGCATATCCTGTGGATATGCACGATTTTCAAGCACTATAAAACATTGGATATTTTATACCGCGCCTTCCCGGTTTCATGGGTCGTAACGATTATGCTTATGGCTGCAGGTTTTATGATTATCCGTCCATAAGGAACAGTATCACTACAGATCATACTGTATGAAATTGTTATTATGGACAAATCCCTCTCTTTCCACTTGGACATCCAAAATATGCAATTTTTTCCACAAAAGACCTTCTTCTTATACATCTTCTTGCTACGAAGCATTGATTTATCTATTCTAATTATGTACAAGTGATAAGATTGCTTGTGTTATATGACCTAGATTTCCATTTGTGCATTTTGAGTCATATAAGTCAGCCTGATTTTCATGTTTTGTATGACCTGGATTGCTATTTGTGCATTTTAAGTCATATGATTCAGCTTAATTTTCATATTCTATATGACCTAGATCTCTATTTGTACATTTTAAGTCATATAAGTCATCTTGGATTCATTTTTTTGTATGACCTAGATTACCATTTGTTCATTTTTGGTCATACGGCTAAGATCGAATGGATCATCTACTTGGTATATATAACAACAAAGCTTTTTCCTGCTGCAATATCCGTAACACGAATATTTTCAAACCCCGCCTGCTTCCCCATTTCGATCAACTGCTCCGGCTCATATTTTTTAAAACCTTTCTCTGTATAAGAAAGACGGTCAAGCCATTCCTTTGTATACACAACATTATAAAATGATGCGCCCTTTTTCAGTGCTCTATGTATTTCCGATAAGCCTTTCACCGGATCACTCCAGAAATAAATCGTATTGATCGACGTTACCGCTTCAAAATTGTTATCTGCATACTTTAAATTACAGCAATCTCCAATATCCAGAAATAGCTTTCCATCATCGACTGCCTTGCTATTTCTTTTTGCCGCCTGTATTTTCATATCTTCCGAAATATCGATTCCATACAAGTTCGCTTTTGTCTTTTTATAAATACACCGAAGCAGATAACCATTTCCGTAACCAATATCCAATACCTTATCCTGACCGGAGACATGAAGTAATGAAACCACCTTCTTATACATTGCCTTGTTAATCATATTCATAATAACACAGCAAATCTTACCAACAAAGCCTTGTGGATTTCCAAATTGTCTTCCTATATATTCTGTAAATTTACTCATTTTTCTACTCCCACTTGAAGTTTAATGTCTTCCTATGATTACTATGAATCACTACGAACATAAAATGTAGCTCTTCCAGATCCCTTTTTTAAAAGAACACCTTCTTCTAATAATTGCTTCAATGCCAGTTCTACTGATTTTATTCCAATGGTGAATGATGCTCAACATATATTTTACAAAGGGAGTTACATCTATTCTTAGCAATCTTACTTTCAATTTAGAATAATCAAACTCTCTCATTTGAAGTTCCTTTCTCCCAATTATAATTTTTTGAGAGAAAATCAAATATACAATTATAATTCCAGCAGCATCCCGTATCCATACTTATCATTTGGCAGTTTCTGAAAGCCGGATTTTTCATAAAATGGCTCTTTTCCCGGATTCGCATACAGACTGCATGCCAGTTTTATATCGCCCACCGCATTCTGCTTCAAATATGCTAATACATGTCCGATTAATTCCTTCCCTAATCCTCTGCCCTGAAAATCCGGACTGATGATTACATCTGTGATGTATGCATCGGTAAGCAGGTCTGTAAGGACACGGACAACTCCGACGGTTCTTCCATCGCAAACAGCATTTACAAGGAATGTGGTATTGGTAAGAACTGTTTTGGCCTGTTCGTTTGTCAGCTTCTGAAATCCGACAGATTCCCTCAATCTGCAAAATTCCTCTGTTGAAATTGTATTTTTAAACGTAATCGTATCGCTCATTTTTGCCTCCATACACAAAATTCTACCTCATATCCCCGGATATGCACAAGCGGGTAGTTGATCCAACTACCCGCCTGTTCTGTCTGCTGCTCTTATGTAAGTTACAATCCGTATCTGTGACGCTGCATCAAATCTCTATCAGTTCGTAATCGCGTGTTCCAAGTCCGATCTTCTCTGCATGCTCGACACAGGTTCTCCAGTTTGTATCCGGATGTACGACATGGAAGTGGTCATGTGATTCATCATGGTCGTGCTTCTTATTCTCACCAAGGATACTGTTTTCTAATACCGGCTGACGGTTGCAGGCATCTGCACATGCCATATCAAGTGCCACCGGATCAAAGGAAGCAAACATTCCGACATCCGGTATGATCGGTCTGTCATTCTCACTGTGGCAGTCACAGTTCGGTGACACATCACAGATCAGGGGAGATATGGAAGCATGGACGATCCTTGCATACGGCAAGGGAATACTCTGCCATGCGGTAATTTAACAGGTCAAACGAGTTCCAATTCGTCGGGGAAACCGCATCCTTCGGGCAGACACCGATACAGCGTCCGCAGCCCACACACTTATTCTGGTCGATCGATGCCTTATGATCGGTAACGACTGCCGCGCTGTGCGCACAGATCCTGGTACATGCACCACAGCCCACACACAGGGACTGATCCACTTCCGGCTTACCGGAGCAGTGCATCTCCATTTTACCTGCACGGCTTCCGCAGCCCATGCCGATATTTTTAAGAGCTCCGCCAAAGCCGGCATTCTCATGTCCCTTAAAATGGGTCAGTGAGATAAATACATCAGCATCCATTACCGCACGTCCGATCTTTGCTTCCTTCACGTACTCGCCATCGATCGGAACTAAGGTCTCATCCGTTCCCTTCAAGCCATCTGCAATGATCACATGACAGCCGGTAGAAAATGGGGAAAATCCATTCTCATAAGCAGTATCCATATGATCTAATGCATTCTTGCGGCTTCCGACATATAATGTGTTACAGTCTGTCAAAAATGGCTTTCCGCCACATTCCTTGACAAGATCTGCCACGACCTTCGCATAGTTTGGTCTTAAAAATGCAAGGTTGCCAAGTTCTCCGAAATGGATCTTGATCGCTACATATTTATCCTCAAAATCAATGTTCTTCATGCCTGCCGTGATACAGAGCCTGCGAAGCTTCTGTAAGAGATTCTCCGATCCGGTCGTTTTAAAGCTTGTGCAATATACCTTTGACTTTTCCATTTGTATTCCTCCGTTTCCAATGTCATTCGATGCACTTATTATAAAATCTTTCTCATTAACGTGCAACCAAAATCATGGAACTACGTGCTCTATTCTGTCCTCTCATATACGATCTGACCGTCTATGATCGTATACCGGATCTCATTCTCATAGACAAACGGACTACCCTTAATCAGGACAAAGTCTGCATCCTTGCCCACCTCGATCGAACCGACACGATCCGAGACTCCGATATGACGTGCCGCATTGATCGTAATTGCACGCAGTGCATCCTGCTCCTTCATCCCGGAGCGGATTGCCATTGCCGCGCATAATGTCAGATATTGCTCCTGTACAACCGGTGAATCGGTAATAATCGACACCTGACAACCTGCATCTGCAAGGATTCCCGGTGTTGCAAAGCTCTTGTTCTCTAACTCCTTTTTCGTAGCATGTCCAAAGGATGGACCGACTGCAAGGGAATACGGTTCCTTTGCAAGCTCTTCTGCGATCAGATGTCCTTCGGTACAGTGATCGAGGGTCAGTCCGATGTCAAATTCCTTCGCGACACGGATCGCTGTAAAGATATCATCCGCCCGGTGTACATGTGCCTTAAGCGGCATCTGTTTATGCAGTACCGGAAGCAATGCTTCTAACTTTGCATCATACGCCGTTTTATTCTTTTCATAATCGATTGCCTGATAAAACATTTCACGCAGCTTTGCCGCGATCGTCATCCGGCAGTAGATCGATTTTTCCCGGTAACAGTTCTTCGGATTTTCTCCAAAGGCACACTTCATCGCCGCCTTTTCCTTTACGATCATATCATCCACGCGGCATCCGGCGGTCTTTATTACCGCAAATGTCCCGCCTAAGACATTCGAGCTGCCCGGTCCTGTCGCCACACAGGTGACGCCTGCCTGTCTTGCCATCGCAAAGGTCGGATCCATCGGGTTGATCCCATCAACTGCCGACAACTGCGGTGTAATGCAGTCGTTTAATTCATTGAAATCCTCCTGTGCAAAACCACCCGTATACCCATCCAGACCAAGATGACAATGTGCCTCCACAAAGCCAGGATAGATACGGAGTCCATCTGCATCTATGATCCTTGCCTCGTTGACCACCCTGCCCTCTATGATCTCCTCGATCCGTTCAATTTTTCCGTCTTTTACCAGAATGTCTGCTACATACGGATCATCCTGAACCGCATCATAGATATCTGCCTGCTTAATTAAAAGATAAGTACTCATTTCATTCCCTGACTTTCCATAAAAAGTGTACGCATGCTTTTACTGTATAAGAAATTTCTTACACAGATTCAGGTGTGAAAAAATCCTTCCAAATTTTATAATTGAAAAAATGTAAAAATATGTTCCGCAAACATTTGCAACGCTCATCGTGAACTAACTGCTAACTGCAACCATACAAGTTCAGCAAAGGCTTCACTTGTGGTTTTCGTAAGCAGTAGATTTCACTCGCAGCTAAAAGCGCAAATAAAAGTTTGCTTTACATATTTTGTACATTTTTTCAGTTCGAATTTTATAAAGTATCTTTCGACATCTGAATCCTGTACAGAAAAAAAATACAGTGTGAAAATACTGTTTTCACACTGTATAATATGTACCGGTCCTGACGGATTATGCATTACAATATCCTTATACAAACAACAGACTGACCATTCCGATGATCAGAAGATGCAGCGGATAGAAAATGTAAAACAGCCACTTTCCTGCCTTGTTACGACTGCCAAGTTCACCGTTATAACACTTAAGCAGCGGGATTGCAAGCAGTACACCGAACTGGCAGAGCTGTGCAAGCATCATGCGTCCGTTGCCAAAGTAGACGATCTGGAAGGACAGTGCCGATAGGCATCCGATGACCGCAAGCGACAGATATTTTTTCTTCTCATCCTCACGGAAGATAAAAAGAAACAGCGGCCATAAGACACCTACGACCGGCCAGTCACCCATCATGGACGCGATGCAGACGATCGCAACGAGAAGGATACGGATTCCATACAGCCATTCCGTCTGATTCCAGATATGGATCGCAAGCAATCCTAAAAACAGCGTATAGATCATTCCAAATCCATAAAACGCAAAATCCCCGCCTGACTCATAGAACGCATAGGCATACGAAGAGATCAGCGAAAAGATTGCAAGCCGTAAAAAGTATTTCCCCAGATTCTTCGTATGGCAGTAGCCTTCTACTAAGAAAAAGCACATGACCGGTGCTGCCGTCCGCCCGATCAGATGCAGTACGAATGCTAAAACCGTGTCGGTTGGTACAAATGTCCATGTAATATGATCAATTAACATTGCCACGATGGCAATCAGTTTTATCTGGAATGCAGTCAGACTGATTCCGGTTGTCTTTGTCTGTGTCATGTTTCTCCTCATTTCTAATGCTTTTATAGATTTCTCTTTAAAAATGCATACGCATTCCCGGAAAAGATCTTTTGTTGCAGCTTCTGATCGAAGCCGGCAGCTTCCATTTCCCTTTGCAGGAAAGACATAGACTCCACGCCTGTGATCTGATCCGGAAAGTGATCTTCACAGCCGTCAAAATCACAGCCGAATGCAAGCACATCTTCCCCACCAAGTGCTAACACCGCATCCATATGTGAAAACAGCATCCGGAGATCTACCTGCCTATCCGCTCCGACAAAATCCCGATAGAGGTTCATTCCGATCAAGCCCTTCCGACGGATCAACTCCCTGATATGAGCATCTGTCAGATTCCTTGGCTGTCCACAGATCTTACGGACATCCGAGTGGGATGCGATCACTGCCCGGTCGGTCAGTTCTAATACATCCTCAACACCTCCGTCGGATAAATGGGAGAGATCTAAGATGATTCCCTGCGTGGTCAGTTCCCTTACCATCTGCTTTCCAAGCGGTGTCAGGTGCATTTTGTTACTTTTTGCCGCTCCGCATCCGTACTCGTTCTCATAATTCCATGTCAGCATTGCAAACCGAAAACCAAGTTCTGCCGCCTGCGCGGCATATTTTCCCATAAAGGAAAGATCTTCGATCGACAGAAATGCAGCATATTTTCCGCTTTTCCATGCAGCTTCCATCTCTGCAAAGCTCTGACACAGTAAGATTTCCTCTCCTGCATCTGCAAGCAGTGCTCTTGCACGCTGATACGTCTGCATAAAAACTTCTTCGCGCCGGCTTTTCTCCACCTGTGCCTGATCCTTCCAGATCGCAAAGATCTGTGTATAATGCGTAAACTGCTTCCGGATACGGAAAAGATCAATATTCGCAGTGTTTTTCCTGAGATCCCCTGAGGTTATCTCCATTAGTGTATCTGCATGAAGGTCAATATAATCCATGTAAGTTCCTGTCCTGCTCCTTGCTTTATTTCATTTTTTCAACCAGAAATGCGATCACCCGGTCATAGTTTTCCGGCTGATGCGGGAACGTGCAGGCGGAGCAGTCCTTGATCCGGCTGCCATCCGCTCTCTCAATATACTGCGGTGTTCCCGGACAATCCGTATAACGGTTGAGCGGGCAATAGCAGAACAGGCAGTTAAAATCCGCATCCGGTGCAACTGCGTGGCACGGATAATATTCACATGCTTCGTTTTTAAAATATCGCGAACTATGCTCCATCAAATGCCTCCTGCTATCCTTACTATACAGTATATTAACACGAATCCTTTTTTTGCACAATTCGATTGACAATTTCTGCCTTACAGTGTAAACCTAATGAATGTAGGATTACAATATCAAAATTCACGCAGAAAGGAAACGATCATGCATACATCTTCTTTCTTACTTTTAGTTACTTATCACACCAAGCCATCCATGCGGGAAGCCTTTTTAACGGATATTACCGCCTCCGGCATCTTAGATACGATCCGTGTAGAGGAAGGCTGCATCCGCTATGACTATTTCTTAAGTGCAGCCGATCCCAACCGGATCCTGCTTGTCGAAGAATGGGCATCCGAAGCCATGCAGCAGGCACATATGCAGACCCCGCATATGGCAAAGCTTGCACAGATCAAGGAAAAGTACGTCGATGACACGACGGTGGAAAAATATAAGTAAAATAAAGTGTGCGTATCCAAAAAATACCACCCGCTCTGCGGATGGTATTTCCCTAAGATTATGCTTCCTGCTGTCCCGGATAGTTCTTACCAAACCAGGTTGCGATGACTCCGTATGGTGTCTTCGGTGTCACATAGCATACAACGATCATAATAATGGTAGAAAGCAGTGTTGCCATCAGACATGGATTGAATCCAAGTGAGATCGGCAGGATGCCCTTGTCGATTAAGATATACAATGCAATTCCACTGAGGATTCCGGCTACTGCACCGTATTCGTTGGCACGCTTCCAGAAGAGTCCCAGAAGCAGTGTGTGGAAGAATGCAACGGTCATTCCTCCGGTTGCATAGGTGATCAGGGAAGCTAACAGCTCCGGCGGATCACATGCAAATAAGAAGATTACAACAGATACCACGATAATCGCTCCGGTGTTCAGCTTCTTGATCGTCTCCGGCTTCGCATCCGGCTTGATCAGGTTACGGAACAGATCACTAACTACCGTTCCTGCAAGGGATACGACCATTCCACCAACGGAGGACTGCACTGCACCGCAGACGCCGGCAAGTACCAGTCCCGCTGCCCATGCAGGCATAACGGTAACTGCAAGTGTCGGGATTCCAAGATCCGGTGTTGCAAGACTTCCTTCCGGGAACATATACTTGATCGTGAAGCATAAGCCGTTTAAGCCGAGCAGCCAGATTGCAACTACCACTGTACCGATCTTGATCGCTTTATGTAAAGTCTGTGTATCCTTGTAAGTCAAGGTAGTCATGGTTACATGCGGCATCGTACAGGTTGTCACACCCCAGAGGAATGCAAAGGATAATACTGTCTGGATTCCGGTTGGCACAAACCAGTCCGGATTCGTCTCTACCAGAGACTGGATCGTCTGTGTATAGCTAAGTCCGGTACTTCTCACACCCATAACAAAAAGGATGATAACAGAGATCGTCATAACGATACCCTGAATTACGATTGCAGAGGCAACGCCCTTGATACCACCGGTAATTGCCGCAATAATTACTAAGATCGTAAAGATTGCAAGACCGATACGATAATCCTGTCCGGTCAGGATCTGGAAGATTCGTCCGCCACCGGTGATCGTGGAGACTGCAAATGCTCCTAAGAAAAAGAGGATCACAAGTCCGCACAGCCATCCGACCAGCTTATTGTTATTATAACGATGCATCAAAAGCTCTACAAAGGTCTTTGAATTCGTTCTTCTTGCAACGATTCCAACACGTTTTCCGATCAGTCCGAGTACCATAAAGTTCGAGCACATCGACCAGAAACAGCAGACCATCCAGATCGCACCGAAGGTATAGGTATATCCCGGTACTCCCATGAAAACACCTGCTCCTGCGACTCCGGCTGATACCATCATTGCGGTCATAAGTACACCACCGCTTCTTCCACCGGTATAGAACTTACTGATATAATCGCCTTTTCCCTGCTTCATCTGTTTTCTGGTAAAAAGACTGTAGCCTAATAAAAAGATTGTATAGATTGCAAATACGGCAACAATGACCGCTCTTGTCTTTGCTGGAATGTCCATTTTAGTCCTCACTTTCCGGAGCGGCTTTTTCCTGATCTCCTGTTGTAGTTATATCCTGTTTTCTGCGGCGTGGTTTTAACTTACCGGTCGGCGTAACATCCATATCACGGTATACAAAAGTAACCACCAGCTCAACTGCAACAACCATTCCCACGAGGATCACGATCTCTAAAAAGATCCATAACGGGAATCCAAATACATATTTATAATGCGCCACATCACTTCCACCATTCAGATACAGGTTTCCGGTTAAGAAAACAATAAATATACCGAATGTAAGAAGTGTCCCCAGAACTCCTTTGCTGTCTGGTGGAAACGCTCATCTGTTTCGATTTCCTTAAAATCATAATCTCTGCTGTCATAAGAGATCTCTTTCTTTTGTCTGCTCATAAGTTCCTCCTTGCTGTTTATATATTAAGGCATGTCTTTGGGAATGGATCATCGACCATCCGCACTGCCTGAAATTCTCCTGCTTTTGCAAGATGTAACTGTAACAATGCTGCTCCGATTCCTGCCGCCCCATCAAAAAGACCGATCGGTGTACAGGTATTATCCGGGGCAACACGGTCAAGTGCAAAGCGAAAGCTCGTCTCATCTCCGTCGGCTGACTGCGTCGTATCCGCACCCGCTAAGATCTCTTTTCCACATTCGGCCGCTTCCTCGATATCATGTTCTTCGCCAAAGGCTGCCCAAAGACCCAGATACATATTTAAGATACCTGCCGTACCACAGCACATGTTATAGGTATTCCAGTAACCTTCCGTATGGACATGTGGTGCACCGGTATCCTCTAAGCCCTTCACCAGATCGCGGAGCTGTTCCTTATATTCTTCCTTCCCGGTGATCTCATAGAGCTTATATAAGAACCGCGTCGTTCCTGCCGGGACATGACAATAGCCGAGATAAAACAGATCCGGGTTCTTTGGCAGACCATGTGGAAGCAGATGTCCATACTTTTGTCTGACTGCGGCTGCCCGTAAATACTCCGGGATTCCTGCCACTGCATCAAGGAATTCCTGTCTGCCGCTTTCCTCATAAAGCCGTAACAGTAAAAATCCGATTCCTGCCGTACCCATCGGATAGTTCGGATCGATATAATCCTTCTCTCCACCAAAGTACGTTGGATCAACACCTAAGTAGACCTTCTGTCCTGCTCCGACTTCACGTCCTTCACCGAGGTAACGCTGTCCTGCCTGCACGGCAAATTCCTTCCAGTCCTCACGCCCGAAACGCTTTGCTAACTCAAGCAATACTAAGATCGTTCCTGCATCCCCGACAATGCCCGGATAGGTACACCAGGTATAACCATCTTTTTGGGGCTTTGCATCGGCACGAAGGGCAGCAACAATTGCTTCGATCGTCTGTTTATATACTTCCTTTTTTGTCTCCTCATAGACTGCCGCCAAGGTGAATGCAACACCTGCCCAGCCGCTTGAAAAAGCGTACTGTGAAAAATTACGCTTCAGTTCCCGGTTCGTCCGGAACCGGTAGACCAGATAATCCGCTCCGTCTACCGCCTCTGCGCGGTATTCTTCCTTTCCGGTTACACGGTACAAGGCAAGTGCATACTGAATGATACCTGCCGCACCGGCGTACATACAGACTTCATCATAATAGATCTTTCTGCCCGCTGCTGCATCCTCCAGGGTCCAGTAGCAGCCTTCCTCTGCCGTTCTCTTTCTCGTCCGTATGAAGCGCATGACCGCTTCTGCCGTCTTCAGATATTCACTCATCACTTACACCTCCCTGATCTAGCGTTCCTTATACATATTGGTGGACAGATACTTGAATGCATTGTCCGCTAACATTACCACGATATTTTTGCCCTTTGCCTCCGGTCTTTTTGCAATCTGTGTTGCCGCATTCAATGCTGCACCGGCAGACTGTCCTAAGAAGATACCATCGGTTTTTACGAGTGTCTCGCCTGCTTCATAGGCATCCTCAGCGATAATATCAAGACATTCATCATAAGGAAGATGATACTGGTCGAAAAATGGTGGAAGCTTATCCAAACCAACGCCATCAAATGCAAGTACACCATCGATCGTATTTGCATCCGGATGATCGAGTGACTTTCTTGACTGGACTGCCGGCTGTGCACCGATGATCTTAATCTCAGGATTCTTCTCCTTCATAAACTTCGAGATTCCTGCAAGCGTTCCGCCTGTTCCAACCAATGCAACGACATAATCAATCTTACCGCCGGTTGCCTCCCACAGCTCCTGTGCCGTGTATTTGTAATGTGCCAGATAATTATCCTCATTCGTTCCCTGATCGATGTAATAATAGCCGTGCTCATCAGCATAAGCATTCATGATCACCGATAAACGTGCCATCGTAAGACCGCCATTTTGCAGCATCTCCATGAATCCCGGTACATCCGTTGCCTGAAGCAGTGTCACTCCGTATGCCTTTAAGATCAGGGTACGTTCCACTGATACACCCGGCTGAAGCACAACTGCATAATGATACCCTCTTGCATTGGCAAAGGCTGCGGTCGCAATTCCGGTATTGCCGCTGGTAAAATCTAAGATCGTCTGTCCCGGCTTTAAGTCCCCACGCTTTTCTGCCTCTAAGATCATGTTTAATGCCACACGGTCCTTGACACTGCCGGATGGATTAAAGTATTCCAGCTTTCCGAGGATCTTCGCCTCTAAGCCAAGCTCTTTTTCATAGTTCTTAAAATGCACCAGTGGTGTATTTCCAACAAGTTCTGTTATGGATTCATAGATCTGATTCATCGCTTTCTTCTCCTTTGTAACCTTTTTCTTATCCGTTAGCGGACCGCATGCACTGCATCCGCAAGCTGTCTTAATGCTTTTTCCAATACACTTCTCGGACATGCCGGGTTGATCCGTTCAAATCCAACGCCGGTTTTCCCAAAAATAGCCCCTTTATCTAACCAGAGCCCTGCTTTTTTTACCACAAGCTCCTCTAATTCCTTTTCATCCAGTCCAAGTTCCCTGCAATCTAACCACAGAAGATACGTTCCTTCCGGTACACGGAAACGGATCTGTGGAAGATTTTCCGCTAAGAACTGCTTTACAAATAAGATATTTTCCCAGATATATTTCTTCACACCCTGATACCACTCTTCGCCATTGCTGTACGCTGCCTGTGCTGCAACAAGTCCTGCAATATTTAACTGGCTGTATCCGGCTGCCCCGATCTGATGTGTGAACTTATGCTTTAACTCCTTATCCGCAATAATGATATTCGAGATCTGAAGTCCTGCCAGATTAAAGGTCTTACTTGGTGAAGTACAGGTGATGACATGCTTCTTATATTCCTCTTTTAAGGAAGCAAGTACCTGATGCTCTCCCTGAAAAACAAAGTCTGCATGGATCTCATCACTGACCACTACTACATTGTGGCGTACACAGATATCTCCAAGTGCGGTAAGTTCTTCCCGGCTCCAGGCTCTTCCGACCGGGTTGTGTGGATTGCACAGATAGAAAAGATGAATGTTGTTGGCAACGATCTTCGCTTCAAAGTCCTGTAAGTCCATGCCATAGCTTCCGTCTTCTCTTTGTACCAGCGGATTCTCGATCACCTTGCGGTCATTTGCCTCGATCACTTCGTAGAACGGATAATAAACCGGCGGCTGGATCAGTACGCCTTCGCCCTCCTTAGTAAATGCACGTACTGCCATTGCAAGTGCAAACACAACACCTGGGGTCTTTACGATCCAGTCTGACTGGATCCGGTAATTGTGATGTGTTGCTAACCAGTTCTTCAATGCAATGTTATATTCCTCATGTACTTCACTGTAACCGAAGATTCCATGTTCGATCTGTGCGATCAGCGCATCCTGTATGTATGAGGAGGTACGGAAGTCCATATCTGCTACCCACAGTGGTAAAATATCTTCCTGCATACCGCGATCCATGGCGAAATCATACTTTAAACAATTTGTTCCCTTTCGTTCAATTACTGTGTCAAAATCAAGATTTCTCTCACTCATCGGTATTCCTCCTTTTGTTTCCTATATTTCCTACCTTTTATATATGAATTGTATGAATAGATACTAGCACACGTTTTTTTCAGTGTCAAGAATTTTTTCACAGAACCATCACATTACGAACATTTGCTTAACAGATAGCTGATTATAATAAACAATGAAAAATCACATTGACATGTTGATTTTTTATACGAGATCTGGATCAGTATAAAGCTGACACAAACTCGGCCACTACAAAATATACAGAATGAATTGTGCACTGCAGAAAAATGCGCAATAAAGGAGGTAAATATGAATTATAAAAGATGTAAAATGGTATGTGGAATTATGATCTGTTCCTTAATGATTACAAGCGTAACTGCCTGTGGAACAGCAGCAAATGACAACAGCACTGCAACAGGAACGGAAGTTACAAGCACTTCTGAGGGAAATACCTTCACCTACACCGACAGCGAAGAGGATGCTCCGGTATCTACCACTGTTATGGCAAAGGTCGACAGTGTAAGTGGTAATGAAGTGACACTGAGTGTTGGCGGCGGTGCACCGGGACAGCCGGATGGCAACGCTCCAGGCGGTGATGCTCCAATTGGTGATGCATCGGATAATAACGGTGACAACACTCCACCGGAAAAACCAGGCGAGAGCACTGCCAGCACAGAAAGCTCTGATGATGCGTCTGACAAGCCGGCGGATGCTCCGCAAAAGCCGGACGAAAGCTCTGACAGCACAGAAAGCTCCGGTGATGCGTCGAACAAGCCGGCGGATGCTCCGCAAAAGCCGGACGAAAGTTCCGACAGCACAGAAGGCTCTGATGATACATCCAATAAACCGGACGGCAACGCTCCAGACGGACAGCCGGGCGGCAATGCTCCGGCAGATATGCAGCAGACAAGTGCTACTTTAACAATCCATGATGAATCCGTCATCAGCGTTCAAAGCTCCGACAAGACTGAATCCGACGGAAGTCTTGCTGACATTACAGAAGGATCTATGTTAGAGATCACCTTCGATGCAGACGGTTCGATCACCAAGATCGTTGTCTCGGAAGGAATGGGTGGCGATGCTCCGAACGGACAGCCGGGCGGCAATGCTTCCGGTGTAGACAGCTATGATGCTGCTACCGAATACACAAAAGATACCACTGCTGAAAATGAAAGCTACTCCTCTACCGGAACAGACGAAAACGCAATCCTTGTTTCTAATGGTGCAACCGTTAACTTAAAAAACAGCACGATCGACCGTACTTCCTCAGATAGTACCGGTGGAGATAACTCCAGCTTCTACGGTGTCGGTGCGGCTGTCCTTACAACCGATGGAACGACCTGCCTAAGCAATGCCAACATCACGACCGATGCAGCCGGAGGCGCAGGTGTCTTTGCCTATGGTGACGGAACGGTATATGTTGCAGATTCCGATATTACAACCAAGCAGGATACCTCCGGCGGTATCCATGCGGCAGGCGGCGGAACGCTGTATGCATGGGATCTGAATGTAGAAACCGACGGGGAATCCGCAGCAGCGATCCGAAGTGACCGTGGCGGTGGAACGATGGTGGTAAATGGCGGTTCCTATACCAGTAACGGTACCGGTTCTCCTGCTGTCTACTGCACCGCAGATATTGCCGTAAACAATGCGGCACTCACAGCGACCGGTTCGGAAGCAATCTGTATGGAAGGTTTAAATACGATCCATCTGTTTGACTGTGACATCTCCGGAAATATGCAGGACTTAAGTCAGAATGATACAACATGGACGATTATTGTATATCAGAGTATGTCCGGGGATTCCGAGGTCGGTAACAGTACGATGCAGATCGTTGGCGGCAGCCTGACTTCTAAGAATGGCGGTCTGATCTACACGACCAACACCGAAGCAGATATTCTGCTCTCCGATGTCGATATTACCTACTCCGATGACAGTGAGTTCTTCTTAATGTGTACCGGCAATACAAATGAACGTGGCTGGGGAACTGCCGGAGCAAATGGATCTGACTGTACCTTTACCGCAGACGATCAGGATATGCAGGGCGGCATCATCTGGGACAGCATCAGCCAGCTTGATTTCTACATGACAAACGGAAGTACCTTAACCGGATATTTTGCAGATGATGAAACCTATGCCGGAAATGGCGGTGATGGCTACTGTAATGTTGTGATCAGTAAGGATTCTACCTGGACGGTAACCGGTGACAGCACCATCACAAGTCTGTCGAATGAAGGCACGATCGTAGATGAAAGCGGCAATACCGTTTCTATCGTAGGTACAGATGGCACTGTATATGTAGAAGGAACCGGCAGCTATACGATCACCGTTGACAGCTACAATGATTCCGCAGACTTAAGTGGTGCTGCTACCGCAGACAGCTGGTCAAACCACGAAGTTGCAAAACCGGAATCCATGTAACGCATCTGCCGCATGATTGACATATCATCGGTTTTTCCATAAAATAGAAGCAGATACCCAGAAGCAGTTAGGCGGATCGTCTAACTGCTTTTGCTGTATCGGTGATTTCCTATATAGATCAAGGTACCAAAAGATGCTTTTAAATTTTATGATTGACAAAATGTACAAAAGATGTTCCACAAACATTTGCAACGCTCATCGTGAACTAACTGCCAACTACAACCATACAAGTTCAGCAAAGGCTTCACTTGTGGTTTTCGTAAGCAGTGGATTTCACTCGCAGCTAAAACCGCAAATAAAAGTTTGCTTCACATATTTTGTGCATTTTGCCTTTTTGAATTTTATAAAACATCTTTTAACACCATGATTCTATATGGCAAAAACCGGCCTGCGTGTGCGGCAAACGCACACTTATTTCATATTCTGAGTTATCCAAAAGACACCACATATCATGTCTGATCCGCGAAATATCATAATTCTCGCTTTGTGTCGTGGTGATTTTACACACATTCTGCTAGATTGTTCACTGAAAGGAGGCAGCCACAACATGGATCAAAAAAAGATCGGTCTTTTTTTAAAGGAACTTCGTAAGGAAAAAGAACTTACACAAAGCCAGCTTGCAGAACATCTGAACGTATCTGACCGGACGGTTTCGAGATGGGAAACCGGCAGTAACTTACCGGATCTGTCTGTACTGGTGGAACTTGCAGATTTTTATGACGTGGATATCCGTGAAATCATTGACGGAGAAAGGAAAAGTGAGAATATGAATGTAGAAATGAAAGATACGCTTGTAAAAGCAGCACAATATGCCAGAGAAGATAAGAAGCAACAGCTCAAGAAGCTGACCGGATGCATCCTATCCGGTTTTGGGTGTTTTCTGATCCTGTCCGGCTTTACCGTATTTCCAAGTGAAAGCGGCTGGGCAGCCAAATTTGCCATTTTAGGAGCGATTCTTATCGCTGTCGGAATCTTTCAGGTTCTGAAAAAAAACAGGCTGTTAAAATCAACCGGATGCTTTGTCATCCTGCTTCTTGTCATGCTCTTTATCGATTTTACGAGCGTATGCTATATCCGGCAGGCACCAAGATTTGCCTATAAGGTAGAATATGGCGATGAAATGGTCATCCATCATGCACCATTTTATTCGGTATACCGGTACGGACGCGATACCTTAGGCGAATATTATCAGGTCTATATAGGGCATGCCAGCCTGTAAGTATGCATAATCTCTTCAAACAGTTCCTCAATGTCCTGTGCGGTATCTGCCAGCACCCACAGGCAGATGCCCTTTGTGGCATTGCTGACACCAAAACAAAGACTTTGTTTTTTTTCATTCTCCTGCATCTCTTCCTGTTTTTTTCGCAAAAGATCAAGCAGCTTTTCCTGTTTTTCTCCCTCTCCATAGTAATAGAAGGTTCCCTGATGGGTATAGCCATCGAAAAAAAGCATTCCGGTAAGATCCATACACTCCGGCTCTAACAGACAGTGATCGAACCATGCAATTTTCCCATCCACCCGGACTTCTACCCGGTTGCGGTAATGCATGAAGGCAAACTGCTCCCCCATTCCGATACGCCCGGCTGCAAAAATATCCGTGTAGACGAATTCGCTTTTCGCGGAAAGCTCGATCAGAATATTACTGTCATAGCAGCTTCCCCGAAATGGGATCACTGCCTTTGGTTCATAAAAAAGGGAAGCGTGATCCTGTACTACAATGTGCTGATGCCGCTTTGCGCCCGTCTCTCCGGTATCAAAGATCTTTGTATAGGACTGCTCTGTCAGCCGTGTCTTCGTATCCCTGCCACACACAATCTCATAGTCGAAGGAATCTCCTTTTAAAATGCCGGCAGATGCCATCATCAGTACAACCGTAAGGCGGTCTTTCCCCAGATGCGGTGTTCCGATTTTCAGCGGACTGGTAAAATAGCATTCCGTCAGGACACTTCTGCCCTGACTTACGCCCACCTCTAACTTTAACTTTGTTTCTGTTTCCATAAGCAATCCCTACCCCAGATCTTCCAACAATACCTGTTTTTTTATCCAGCGGATCACCTCATCCACACTGTCTCCCTGCATCAGGTTCGTAAACAGGAAGTCACGTCCTTTCCGCATCCGCTTCGAATCCTGCTCCATCACTTCTAAGCTTGCTCCTACCATCGGTGCAAGATCAGTCTTGTTGATGACTAAAAGATCCGAACGTGTGACACCCGGTCCGCCCTTCCGCGGGATTTTCTCACCCTGTGCCACATCAATGACATAGATCGTCGCATCCGCAAGATCCGGACTGAAGGTCGCAGAAAGATTATCTCCTCCACTTTCGATAAAAATAATCTGGACATCCGGGAACTTTTCTGCCATTTCCTCCACTGCTTCGAGATTCATGCTGCAATCTTCACGGATCGCAGTATGCGGGCATCCACCCGTCTCCACACCCATGATCCGCTCAGCCGGCAGGGCAGAATTCTTGATCAGGAATTCCGCATCTTCCTTGGTATAAATATCATTTGTGATGACACAGATCGAATATTCTTTTGACATTTTTCTCGTTAATCGTTCGATCAGTGCTGTTTTTCCGGAACCAACCGGACCACCAACACCTATTTTTACATATGACATAGATCTAACCCCTTTTCTTTTTAAGACATATACTGCCTTGAATATAATATCTCATGGTTCATGCAATGGATCTCATAGCCCGTACCGGATACGCCAAGGTCATCCTGGCTGATCTCCATTGACTTTTTTACCGCCTGTGCCAGCAATGGAAATGCTTCATACAATACCCGCTGTCCATCCAGTTGTCCCAGCGGAACCAGCTTGACGGCGTTGTTGACGATCGCGGAAAGGATGCTGTAGCCATACATCATAAGCAGCCGCTCCTCTTCCACTTTATGCTCTGTGCCATAGATGCCAAGTGCGACCGGATGTACGCCTGCTGCACGCTTTTCACGGATCTGCTCCTGATACCAGCGCAGTCCCTCCGGCATATCCTTCATGGCTTCCCTTGCCTTCAGATAACGGCTGCACATCCGGCTGCTGCCAATCCGGACTTCCTTTGCCCCTTTCATGGCATGCGCCAGTCCGTCTAACCGCAGCAATTCCTCTGGATTTTCTGCACTTTGGTATGCCAGTGACAACACGCCCAGATCCCCATATGGAAAGATCTGAAGAAAACCCCGCAGGTACGATGCCAGCTCCTTCGCACTTCCGATGCGTTCCCGCACGACATAATCCTCTAATCCATTCGACAGGGTAAATGCCCCGATCGGAAAAAAAGCATCCACAGATTGTAAGAGTGCCAGAAAGTCCGTATGATCATTCATGGGAATGTCCCCCTGTATGTGTATGCTCATGTGTGTGTGCATGTCCATACGCACCACCATGCGCTTTGCAGACCGTAAAATGTGAAAACTTTTCCTGTTTTTTCTCCGGTGAAAACCCTAGCTTTTTCAGATACAAAAAGGTCGGCTCATCATATGGCACACTGACATGATCTTCTTCAATCGCCAGTGACAGATGACGGTTTCCAAGCTCGAAACATAAGCGTCCCATTTCTAACATCGTATGAACCGGGATCACGGTCAGCTCTGTCGGAAGAAGATCCAATACCAGCACCCGCGTATCGTCTGCATAGAGAATATCTCCCTCATGCAGATGTGTTTCCACGCGTATGCCTACTTCTTCGCCTGCTTCAGTGGTTGTCCGAAGCAGCTTTTTATCCAGTTCGTACCATTCAATCAAAACATGGTCGATCGTTCTTGTCCCTACCGGATAATCCCTGATATTTCCAAGTACTTTTTCTATGATCATCGAATCCCCCATTTCTATTCTGTTCTGTCTGCGCTAGAATAAATAATACTTCTGTGCCAGTGGCAGCTCCTCGGCTGCCTCACAGGTGATCAGTTCTCCGTCTACCCGCACCTCGTAATTCTCCGGGTTGACCTCGATATCTGCGATCACATCATTGTTTTTCATATCCTTTTTACCAATGTTGCGGCAGTTTCTGACCGGAAGTACCTGTCTTTGCAGGGACAGACGCTCCTTGATGCCTTCATCATAGGCTGCCTTTGATACGAAGGTAATACAGGAGGTCTTTCTTGCAAGACCATACGCACCAAACATATTCGTATAAACGACCGGCTGCGGAGTCGGGATCGATGCGTTTGCATCGCCCATCTTCGATGCCATGATAAAGCCGCCCTTGATGATCATTTCCGGCTTAACGCCAAACATTGCCGGATTCCAGAGTACCAGATCTGCCATTTTTCCGACTTCTACCGAACCGACATAATCGGAAACACCATGGGTGATCGCCGGGTTGATCGTATACTTTGCAATATATCTGCGGACACGGAAGTTATCGTTCCTCTCACTGTCTTCCGGTAACGGTCCTCGCTGTTTTTTCATCTTATCCGCGGTCTGCCACGTTCTTGTTATGACTTCTCCCACACGACCCATTGCCTGTGAATCGGAGCTCATCATGGAAAAGATTCCCATATCGTGTAAGACATCCTCTGCCGCGATCGTCTCCGGACGGATTCTTGAATCTGCAAATGCAATATCCTCCGGTACTTTTTTATCGAGATGGTGACAAACCATCAGCATATCGAGATGCTCATCCAGCGTATTTTTCGTAAATGGCATGGTCGGATTCGTAGAGGATGGAAGTACATTCGGGAAGGATGCTGCGCGGATGATATCCGGTGCATGTCCACCGCCTGCGCCCTCGGTATGATAGGTATGGATCGTTCTGCCCTTGAAGGCTGCGACCGTATCCTCTACAAAGCCGGCTTCGTTTAAGGTATCCGTATGGATGGCTGCCTGCACATCGAACTCGTCACAGACCGTCAGACAGTTATCGATAGCTGCCGGTGTAGAACCCCAGTCCTCATGCAGCTTCATGCCGCAGGCACCTGCCCGGATCTGCTCTCTGATCGTATCAAGATCTGCCGAGTTGCCCTTTCCAAGATAACCAAGGTTCATTGGAAGCTCCTCGGAAGCCTGTAACATTTTTTCAATATTAAAACGTCCCGGTGTACAGGTCGTTGCATTTGTTCCGTCTGCCGGACCGGTACCACCACCGATCATCGTTGTGATTCCACTATATAAAGCGGTCTCTACCTGCGTCGGGCTGATAAAATGGATATGTGTATCCAGCCCTCCTGCCGTCACGATCAGTCCCTCTCCGGCAATGACCTCTGTTCCCGCACCGATGATCAGATTCTCGTCCACACCATCCATAATCGCAGTGTTTCCCGCCTTACCGATTCCACAGATCTTACCGTCCTTGATTCCGATGTCTGCCTTTACGATGCCCCAGTAGTCCACGATGACCGCACTGGTAATGACGGTATCCGGGCAGTTATCATCCCGTACCTTACAGGACTGTCCCATGCCATCACGCAGGGACTTGCCACCACCGAACTTCGCCTCTTCACCGTAGGTCGCATAATCTTTTTCTACCTCAATGATCAGTGACGTATCTGCCAGACGGATACGGTCACCGGTCGTTGCACCATACATATCTGCATATTTTGCTCTGCTTATTTTATTCATCGGTTTCTACCCCCTTGAATCCTTTTTCCTTCGCAAGCTTAAATGCCTTTTCCTTTACTGCCGGATCGTCTATTTTTCCCTCGACCAGTGCATTTAATCCGTATCCTTCCCTTGTTCCGCCGATCTCAACCAGATTCACACGACGGGTCTCACCCGGTTCAAAACGTACTGCCGTTCCTGCCGGAATATCCAGACGCATGCCATAGGCAAGCGCACGATTAAAGGAAAGCTGCTTGTTTACCTCGAAGAAATGATAATGGGATCCAACCTGGATCGGACGGTCTGCGGTATTCGTAACCTGGATCTGTGCCGTATCTTTTCCAGCATTCAGTTCGATCTCACCGTCTTCGACGAGCAGCTCACCCGGCTTTACCTTTCCGTTTCCGGTGATCGGATTATGTACGGTAACAAGCTTTGTTCCATCCGGGAAGGTTGCCTCTAACTGGATCTCATGGATCATCTCCGGTACTCCGTCCATGACATCCTCTGCACTCAGCATCTTCGTGCCCATGCTCATCAGCTCTGTTACACTATGTCCGTCCCTTGCAAGCTCTAAAAGTTCTGCACTGATATAGGCAATCGCCTCCGGGTAATTTAACTTTAATCCTCTTTCTTTCCGCTCCTTTGCAAGTACACCTGCAAAATGGAGCATCAGCTTATCCTGTTCCCTTGGTGTTAAATGCATCTTCATCCTCTTTTCTCCACAAATGTGGTTATATTTTCTGTCCCAGTATCATCTGAGTACAGAAAAAGGCCTTAAAAGAAACTCCGTCGTTTCCTTTAAGACCTTTGTATTTCATTTCTAGGGATACTATAGCACACTTCCTGTTTAAAATGCAAATAAAACTATTCTATTTTTGTATTGATTCCACAATATCCTTATAACTGACAAGCGTAACACTCCCCATCTCTTCTGCCTTTTTTTTACATCCCTTTGTAAATCCGGTTTTCGAAAACAGATAATAATGTACATTTGAGTAATGGAATAACATACTTCTATCAACCAGTTTTTCCAGCACATCAAGATCAACGTTTTCATTTCTCCACTTGCACTCTGCAAATAATGCTGTTTTTTGATCCTGTTCTCCCATGATATCTATCTCTGCCTGACATTTGTTCTTAGGATCATTTCCCCACCAGCGGCCAAGTGATGCAAACTCAACAGGTGCATTCCCGATAAGAAGCTGTTTCCACAGATATTGTGTACAAATATCTTCAAAGATTCTTCCCATATAATCACTAAGCTGATCTTTAATTTTCTTATATACTAAGTCTGTCGCCCCTCTCACGATCATCGAATTATTATCCAAAACAAACCGATACCAAAAATTAAACATATGATCTTCAATCGAATAGATGGATTTCTTAGACTCCTTTTCTCCATAAGGAGTTTCCTTTTTTATAATCTCAAGATTTATTAAATTCTTCAGATATCTTGCGCATACATTGGTATCTTCTCCAACCTTCGTTGATATTTCAGACATACGGGAATGCCCTGTCGCAATCGCTGTAATAATAGCTGTATAGATTGCCGGTTCTCTTACCTCCTGTTTCAAAAGATTCACCGGTTCTTCATATAAGAATGACATTGGATTCAAAAAAGTATTTTTTATATTGTCCTCAACACTCAGGTTATCACTCATCTGTAAAAGATATTGCGGAGTTCCTCCGGCAATTCCATATATCAATGCCTTTTCTTCATCCGGCAGATTCTTAAAATATTTGCAGCTATCTTCAAAGTCGAACGGCATAACCTTCATCTGTGCAGTTCTTCTTCCATAAAGTGGTGCCTTATATGCCAGCACATGGTCTTCCATATACGACATGGATGACCCGCAAAGAATGAGCATCAATTTAGAGGTATCTTTGCATTTATCGATCAACAACTGTAAGGTAGACGCCAGACTTTTTGAACCTCTTGCCACATATGGATACTCATCGATTGTTAAAATCACACGTTTTTTTTCAGCAATTTTAAATACATATTCAAGTGCCGCCTGATAGGATGCAAAATAAGTATCTGCCTGAATACCATTGCTGTATTCCATAATACTCTTACTTAAGTTTTCCAGATTCTGCTTCTCGTTGCTTTCCACACCCATAAAGTAGATGGATTCTTTATGATCCATAAAGTGATTGATCAGCGCAGTTTTTCCTACACGACGACGTCCATATATAACAACAAACTCAAACTTACCGGATTTGTATAATTTCTCTAGTGCACTTAGCTCTTTCTCTCTTCCAATGAACATAGCAACACCCCCAACTCTATAGACTAACTATATTCCCTTTCTCCCATTTAGTCAAGTACGATTGACTAAAGTATAGTTGACTAAAATAAAATTGACTTGTCTTGTTTACCCCTTGATCTCCTGCGGTATCCCGCACACGACACGGATCACATGCTCTGCCTCTCCTGCGATCTTACAGCAGCATCGTCCGACCGTCTCACGGTATTCCCGCTCAAACGCATCCACCGGAACCAGTCCGTATCCGATCTCATCCGAGATGATCACCTGGAAGGTATTTTTTGCAAAAATATCCTGTAATGTCCCGGCCAGATCTCTTTGATCTGACAGGATTCTTTTTACCAGCAGATGAAATCCATACAGACAGCGTTTCCCGGTTACCCCATCAATATCCGCATCCTCTGCATAAAAGATCTCATCCTCTGTGATCCCATACTGTTTCATTCCATATGCAAGCTTTCCCTGATTTCTTCCACCTATGATAAAGTCCATACGTCCTCTGTTCCTTTCAAAATGACCGGGATGGAATAGACCACCTCGACCACAAGATCTGCCTTTTTCGCAAGCATCCGGTTCACTTCCCCAAGATATGCCAGATACTGCATGCTCGATGCGTCGTACGCTTCTCCATCCGAAAACACCTCATTTGTAACAACGACAACATGTTTCGCCCGTGCAAGCAGATGGTTGATGCCTGCTTCAATCGCTGTAACAAGCTTATCATGACTTCCGTCGTCCTCAAACATCTCATTTGCTACAAGGTTCGACATACACTCCAGCAGAACCGACGCGCCCGGCTCAACCGGAACTTTTTCCAGATCAAGGTACTGTTCGATCGTCGTAAAGCCTCTGCCCTGCCGCTGCCTGCGGTGTCTTGCGATCCGTTTTTCTGCTTCTTTTCCGAAGGGCTTCATCGTTGCGATATAATACCGCGCTCCACCTGTATCGTCATGTACGACCAGCCACTTTTCTGCAAATTCCGACTTTCCACTGCCGCTTCCTCCGGTTACGACACAAAGCATTTCTCTCCACCCTCTCTCTGTTTTCATAATTAAGATATGGTATGCATACACATAGCTTTTACTTCAACACAAGTTCCATAAGAACGACCACAAGCAGCATCAGAAGCTCAAAGCACTGTAAAAACCAGCCTTCCAGATCGCCGGTGATCCCTCCGAATTCCTTTTTTGCCATCCGGTAATAGTATGCAAAAAAGAGTCCGCCACAAAGAATCAGCACAAGCCCACACTGCCACTGTAACAAAAGTTCTATTATTCCAGCCACAATCACATAAAAAATCAGGACTGTCCGGACAAGCTTGTGGTCTGCTGCATGTGAAAAGACTGCCAGTGTTCCGGTCTTTTTCGCTGCCGGAAAGCTGACTGCGGCAAGTCCGCTGAATGCCCTTGATGCGACATAGCAGACTGCGATCATAAGACAGCTTTTATAAGAACCAACCATCTGATAAGCCCCATCATAAAGCAGGAAATAAACAACTGCCCAGATAATTGCAAACGCTCCGGTATGCGGGTCCTTTAAGATCTCCAGCCTTCGCTCCTTCCCCTGATGGGAAGATCTCGCATCAATCGTGTCAATATAACCATCTGCATGGATTCCTCCGGTGACCAGAATCGGCAGTACCGTCGCAACAGCCGCATAAAAGCCTGACGAAATGCCAAGCCGCAGAGCGATTGCAAACCATAACAGCTCTAACCCACCGGTTACAATACCGATCCACGGAAAAAAGATCATGGCGTAGCGCATATTTTCTTCCTTCCACTCAAACTGTGGCACCGGAAGCTTAGAATACATGGAAAATGCTATCATACAGGAACGGATCCAGTTTCTCATCTTCTTCTCCTTCTCTAGTCTAACTTTTCATACTGTGCGATCCCGGATGCACCGAACCGGTGCGCATTGTGATATTCTGCCAGTGCAATATCGAGGATCGGGATCAGACAGACCGCTCCGGTTCCCTCACCAAGCCGCATGCCGGCATGCACGATTGCCGGTAAGCCAAGTTTCTCCAGTACCAGCCTGCCTGCCGGTTCTTCGGTCATATGGCTTGCAAACATATAATCCACACAGCCTGCATGGATCTGCGTTGCAAGCAGCGCAGCAATCGAAGAGATCAGCCCGTCGATCACAACCGGGATCCGGTAGATTCCTCCACCTAAAAACAGTCCCACCATTGCCGCAATATCAAAACCACCTACCTTGCTTAAGACATCCAACGGATCTGCTTTGTCCGGTGCATTCACCTCGATTGCCCGATGGATTGCTGCAATCTTACGCTGTAAGCCGTCCGAACTTAAGCCAGCGCCCCTGCCGGTGACTTCTTCCACCGGAAGATCCAACAGCACCGATGCGATCGCACTGGAAGTCGTCGTATTTCCAATTCCCATCTCTCCGGTCAACAGGATCTGATAGCCCTGCTCCTTCATCTGCCCGGCAAGCAGGATGCCGGTCTGGACCGCTGTGATCGTCTGCTCCCTTGTCATGGCGGGTCCCTTGGTCATATTCTTCGTTCCATTTGCAATCTTATACTGCAAAACACCCGGATGTGATACCTCATCCCGCATCCCGACGTCTACCGCAACCGTATCGATTCCTGCCGCATCTGCCATGATGTTGATATTCGACTTTCCTTCTGCGATCTCCACGGCAACTGCCGCTGTGACACCTGCATCTGCCTGTGTCACGCCTTCTTCGATCACACCATTATCTGCACAGACAATAACGGCACAGCGTTTTTTTATCCGGACATCCTCCGTTCCAAAAATACCCGCCAGCCGCACCACCAGATCCTCTAACAGGCCAAGACTGCCTAACGGCTTACATACACTTGTCCAGACTGCACGGGAACGATCCATCGCAGCCTGATCGAGCGGATCTATTTTTATCGTTAATTCTTTTTCTGACACTTCATTCTCCTTTTTTACAGATGTGATGAGCATCTTTTGACACCCCAATCCTATCTACTATATCCACAGATATAAGACCATGATCCGTAGCGCCAGCATTACACCAAACGCCAGAAGCACCGTCCGGTACAACAGCCGGTTCGCTCTTTTGATATCCTCTATCTCGACCTGTCGGATCGGATCACCGATCACTTCCTTGTGATGGACAACACCAAAATAACTCGTATCTCCTAAGAGTTCTACCTGAAGCGCACCTGCGCAGACCGCTTCCGTCTGTGCCGAATTCGGACTCGGACTTTTTTGGCGGTCACGGCGGTAGATCTTTGCTGCCTGTTTTGGATCAAAGCCACCCAGCCCGGCTGCTAAGATCATAAAAAAAGCGGAAAGCCTGGATGGAAGGAAATTGCATACATCATCCATTTTTGCAGCAAACCTGCCAAAATACAGATATTTTTCGTTCTTATAGCCTATCATAGAATCCATCGTATTGACTGCCTTGTAAAAAAATCCAAGCACCGGGCCACCAAGCATCAGACAGACCAACGGTGCAATGCATCCATCCGATGTATTCTCTGCCACCGTTTCCACGGCTGCCTTTGCCACTCCCCACTCATCTAAGCAGTCGGTATCCCGTCCAACAATCATCGAAACCGCGTAACGCGCACCCGGCAGATCATCCCGCTTTAACGCATCATAGACCTTCATACTCTCATCGCGCAGGGACTTTGTCGCCATGATCTGATAGCTCATCGCCGAAGCGGCTGCCACATACAGCCACGGATGAATGAGATACGCTGCGATTAAAAGTGCCGCTGATACCAGCACCGAAGCACCTGTTACCACGATCCAGAGTAAGATTCCCTGAAAAAATTCGATGTGGGGATTCTTTGTCCCCTTTTTCCGCAGCATCTTTTCCGTACCACTGATCAGATTACCGATCAGACGGATCGGATGAAACCAGCCCTGTGGATCTCCGATCAGAAAGTCTAAGAGTACTCCAAGGATCACTGCAATCGTTGTATACATGATCTGCTCCTTTCTGCCACCTGCTCCATTGCCCGGATCAGACGCTCATTGTCCGCATGACTCTTTACCGCCACCCGGAAAAAGCCCTTGCCAAGGCCGCGGTAATTGCTACAGTCGCGGATCAGAATCCCATGTGAAAGCAGTTTTTCCTGTAAGTCTTCCTCTGCTTCAAAAAGAAGATAATTCGCCTTTGATGGATAGAGTGTTTTTACAAGCGGTCTTAATTCCGCTTCCAGATACAGCCGCTCTTTTTTCAGGTATTCCCTGCTTCGTATTACAAATTCCTCTTCCCTGCATGCGGCAATCCCTGCAGCCTGTGCCGGTGTGGAAACCGGCCACGGCTGTCTGCTATACTGCATGCGCGCTAAAAGATCCGTGTCTGTGCAGATCCCATACCCCAGCCGGATTCCGGCAAGTCCGAACATCTTCGTAAAGGAACGCAGGATAAAAATATGCTTCTTTTGAAAGATCTCCTGTATAAGATCCGGCTGCTCCTTTGGATCTAAGAACTCCATAAAACAGGCATCAAGCACCAGAAAAATATGCTTTTGTCCACATACCCGAATGATCTGTGCAAGCAGTTTTCGGTCAATCGTCTGCCCTGTCGGATTATTCGGTGAACACAGATATGCAACATCTATCTCTTCGGTCAGAAGCTCCAGATAATCCTCCTGTAACCGGAACCGGTTCTCTTTTTTTAATTCATAAAAATGAAGCTCACTGTCACAGACCCGGAGGGAATCCTCGTATTCTGCAAAACATGGAGAAAGCAGGAGCGCATGCTTCGGACGTAATGCCAGTGCCAGTGTATACAAAAGCTCCGCCGCACCATTTCCGCAGATCACTGCATCGGCCGGACAGTGTTCCCGTTCTGCCAGCTTAGTTCTTAACGCGCGGCACTCACAGTCCGGGTAATGCATGAGTCCGGTAAGACTTTCCCGGATTGCCTGCATGACTGCCTCCGGCATTTCGATCGGATTGATATTTGCTGAAAAATCAATCACATCCGGGTGCGTATACACATCTCCACCATGTTCGTTCCACATATAACTTCTCCTTCCCTGCGCTTTACCTGACAGATATATCCGACTCCATTTTCACACGCATAATCATAAAAGCTTTTCTCCGGTCTGCCATAGATCTCTAACAGCTGCATGATCGTTCCTCCATGTACGACACACGCCACCCTTTTCGCCTGCGCCTTGTCGCAGATCTCTAACATCTTATGAAAACCTGTCATACACCGGTCGCGGACTGCTTCCCTGCTTTCCCCGCCCGGAAACGGAAGTATTCCGTTGCTGTCGATCCATTGCCTGTAATGCACATTTTCTGCCAGCTCCAGATAATTCTTATTCTCAAATTCTCCGAAATCAGTCTCGCGATATTCCGGAACCACGAAAATCTCTCTTCCCGGGAAGATCAGTTCCGCTGTCTGTCTGCATCGCAGCATCGGGGATGTAAAAATCAGATCACTGTTTTGCCAGTCATCATAACGATGTTCCTGTATATACTGACGGACCTCATCCCTGCCCTGCTCACACAATTCTTCATCTGTCCGTCCGATATACCGTTTTTTCAGATTGCCCTTTGTTTTCCCATGCCGGATCAACATAAGTTCCATCGGAATCTTCACACCTTTCTCTTATCCTGCACACTTCCTGCTCCGGAAATGAATCTTCTACTCCTGCTTTTCCTTGTACTTCTCCATCCAGTATAGCAGAAGTGCAAGTAAATGATCGTCGTTTTTCCCATTTCGGATCTGCTCCGCTTCTGCCTCCGGCAGAGTTGAAATCCCATTCAGCAGTGTTACCGCTGTTTTCCATGCTGCTTTTTCCGTGATGAGCTTCCAGCGTACCTGATCCATCAGATGTATATAAAGCGTAAGCCCCACGCATGCGTCCTGCGGCAAATGTCCGGGTGCAAAACAATCGAATGTTAACAGCTTCGGATCGATCGCAAAGCGTCGCAGCCGGTACTGCATATTCTGCTCCCAACCGGTTCCGGTACGCTCTGTCATATACAGACGCAGCTCTTTTTTTACCGCCTCTGTCACAGCGGCTGCAATACATTCCCCCAGCTTCGTATCCGTTCCTGCGGCAGTTAAGGTTACCGGTGATCCCGGATCTGTAATGATCACGATTCCATCCGTCCCGGAACCACTGCACAACTCACTCGAATAACAGCTTGCAAGCTGCAGCTCCCGGATGGATGCTGTCTTTGCTTCTGCTGCTACCATCAGAGCCGTCGCCATCGCACTCCGCGCAAGGTGTGCGGTAATATGTACAAAGATATTGACCGTTCCGGAAGTATGCGCCGCCGGCTCTTGTGTGCTGTGATAGATTCCATGCTCTTCCCACATCGTTGCCGGATCACCCGCACGTCTGCCGTTCACATCCAGACCTGCCGTGACCATTGCCGTCACTGTATACGACAAAAAACTGCGGGAGGCCATCACCATCCTCTCCACCGGAGCGGCCGTCGAAAGTCCGGTACAGTGCTTCGGATCAAGCTCCATTCCCTTTGCGGCATATGCCAGATGTTCCTCATAGGTCACCCCATGCATCATGCACATGCCGGTTGCCGGATCCTTGTCACAGTGATTGAACACATGCATACAATGCTCCGTAAACCCACCGTTTAAACAACTGGTAGATAACACCTCCCGCGCACCCGCAAAGGCAAGCAGCATGTTCTGTTTATCTAAGAAGATCTGGTCATTATTTTCCAGAATGCGTTCCCGCTCCATGTGGATTCTCCCTTCCCATACAATACCTTTTTCCGATATTTTGGAATGAAAACGATGTGATATTTCTTGTTTATCCTCACCATTTCCAACTATTCCACTCCCCCCAGCATAACCGGGAGATTAGACTTTTCATTTAGCCGGTTCTGCTTACCGGTAGATTCCATACTTTAACTTCACACGCTCTAACTTACGGATGATCTTATCCCCTGCCACGAAGTTAAAGACCGCTGCGGTCGCGGCATGTGCAAAATCATACGGCACACCCGAGATATATAAAAGCTTAAGCGATGCAAGACTTAAGTCATTGCCTCCCTCAATCCCTGCCGAGGTCACGAGTGCACACACATTCATAATTCCTCCATAGACAACAAAGATTACAAAAAAAGTAAAAACCGTAAGTGTCACATCATCCACCGGAAGTCTTTTCCGTTGCAGGATCACACCAAGCAACAGTCCAAGCGCACCAAACAGATACAGTCTCCAGCCAAAAAAGGTCGTATCCGCTCCCGGAAAAAGCAGAAACAGCACATATGCGAGCAGCTCCGAAAATGCGATACAGAGCACCGGTCCCATGATCACCTTGAAATCCCTTGATTTTAACTTCTCCACGCTTGCCTTGTTAAATGCCAGTCCCGCTAAGAATCCCATCAGTCCCCAGCAGAACATCTGCCACGGCGTCCACGGTCCCTGCCCGTCAAAAAAGTTCATCACAAACCGCGCCAATGCACCGATGAAAAATCCTGCCTCCGGCCCAAGGGAGATTCCCGCAACAATGATCATCGCACTTCCCGCCTTAATGCCAAGTAGTCTCGAACAAAGTCCGTGGACACAGATCACAAGTGCTGTCATCATCGCAAGCAGCACGATCTCTCTTGCCCGTGGCTTCCGCTTTTCAAAGACCATGAAAAACGGAACCATGGTATAGACCAGTAAAAGCGTACTGATGATCATATACTTTCTGTCATCAAAAAATACAATCCCCGCTAAGATCGTAAGCGGAATACAAAGGAAGATAAAGAGCGAAGCAACAAGCGTCCTTTTTTTGTGTGCCCGCTCTATCTGCGCCTCGTCATAGCCTCTTCGCATCGCTTCACTACCTCCTCCCATGTCACCGCCTTCGGAAACCACTGTCTTGCAATACGGTTTGCCGTGGTCGTATAGTAATTGTTTCCTGCAAAAAAGTCCTCCGGTGACAGTGCCGGAATGCTGACTCCGTCAAAAAACATCGTACACCGGTCTGCATACTGTGCACAGAATTCAATGTCATGCGAAACCATAAGGATCGTTACTCCCTCTGACTTTAATCCCGTAAGGATCCCTGCAAGCTTCCGCTTAAAAAACGGGTCAAGTCCCTTGGTCGGTTCATCCATCACAAGGATCTCCGGCTCAAGCAGCAATATCTTTCCCAATGCAAGCCGCTGCTGTTCGCCACCGCTTAAGTCATAGGGATGCATCTGATCCATCCCGGAAAGCTCCATCTTTTCTAACATCTCCGTGATCTTTTGCTGCTTCACCTCATCCGGTTCCCTGCTGTCACAGAGTGCTTCGTATAACTCCTCCCATACTGTGATCTCCGTAAACAGTGCCTGTGGATTCTGTGGAAGCATCAAAAGACGCTTTTCGATCATGACCTTTCCACGATAAGGCTTTAACATCTTACACAGGATCTTCATTGCCGTACTTTTTCCAACACCATTTCCACCGAGGATTGCAAACCACTCGCCGCCTTTTACCGACAGGTTCAGCCCTCTTAAGATGTCCGGCAGCTCCCTGCCATAGCGGAACCATACATCCACAAAGCGGACTACTGCATCGGTATCCTTCTTTTTCCAGAAGGGCTGTTTTGCCGTATGCTCCTGCACCGATGCCACTGAACCCTCAGATGCCGGGAAAATTCCCGCCTGTTCCATCTGTTCTTCCATCCAGAGTCTTCCCTCACGGACCGTCAGCGGCAGCTCTGACACCTCATCCTTCCCACAGATCCGGTTCACTTCCGATGCGATCTTCATGACTGCCGGCATTCCGTAAAACATCGGATGTTTTTCTCCCTCCTGTAAGAATGCACCGACTCTGCCCGGTGTATCATCTGCGATCACGCTTCCCTGATCCATGACGATCACGCGGTCCGCTATCGGAAAAAGTTCTTCTAAGCGGTGCTCCGAGATTAAGATCGTCGTTCCGATCTCCTGATTGATCTTATGCAGTGTCTGGATAAATTCCGAGGCCGCGATCGGATCCAGCTGTGCCGTCGGCTCATCTAAGATCAGGATCTTCGGCTGCATCACCATTATAGATGCAAGATTTAATAGCTGCTTCTGTCCACCGGAAAGCTCACAGATATTTTTCCGGAACCAGGTCTGGATATTAAAATAGCTTGCAATCTCCGCAACTCTCCGCTGGATCTCTTCCTGATGCATTCCAAGGCTTTCTAATCCGAATGCCAGCTCATGCCACACCTTGTCTGTCACGATCTGATTTTCCGGGTTCTGCTGCACAAAACCGATCTCGGAGGCATTCCTCCGGTCGTCCATCTCTTCGATCTCCGTTCCAAGATAGCAGATGCTTCCGGTCAGATTGCCATACGGCATCAGATTTTTTTTCAGGTGGCGGAGCAGTGTCGTCTTGCCACAGCCTGATTTTCCACAGAGTACGACAAATTCCGAGGCCGCGATCGACAGTGATACATCGTCTAATACCTTTTTATCACTGCCTGCATAAGTGAAGTTAACATTCTTTAACTCGATCATCTTTTTCATATACACTATTCCTATCCTGTTCCCATTTTCTTTGACTGTAAGCATCTAAAAGCATCGGCACTGCTAAAAAGACGGCATAGGCGGCTGCCACTGCCACCTGCATCCCGGAAAGCGGGTGATACTGCACCACCGGATAGTAGTACATCCGCATGCCTCCCATCAGACAGCCGGCTGCTGCAAGGATGCCCGTACATCCAAGCAGTACAAACAGCTTTAAGTCCCGCACGGTAAAATGATACAGATGAAAACTCGTCCGTCCTTTTAGTCCATATCCCCTTGCTTCCATGGAATCTCCGGTCTCGATCGAAGCCTCTAGGGACCATGCGATCACGATTGAGATCTCTTTTGCCGCCTGTCGGATCTTTTTGATCGGATTCTTCATCGAAGGATTCCTTCCCATGCAGCGCTGTCCGGCCGCCACCTCTGCAAACCGCTGTTTCAACAGCGGAATATAACGCATGACCATCGAGATCGTCAGTGCCAGCGATGGCACGATCCTGCCAAAAAGATACAAAAACTTATCGGTCGTTACGATCACCTGAAAACTGTAGAACCAGAGCAGGACACTTCCAAACATGACTCCGGATGCAAGTCCGTAAAGTCCTGCTTCTAAGGTAATCCGCTGGTCATTCAGATAAAATAAAACAGTTGCACCATTGTGTGTAAAAAACAGATTAAACAGTGCCATCAGGATCACCAGCGGCAATACTGCACCAAAAAGGAAGTGCGCCGCACGTTTTCCGCGAAGCAGGATCGCATATATACATGCTCCCAGAAAGGAGAGCAGTAAAAACAGCGGATGTGTCGTAAACATGGTCAGACACACGATCCATATAAAATAGAAAAAATTCAGGCTTGGATGACAGCGGGTAAATTCGCCGGTCTCTCCGATTCCATTCTGTGACATGGGACACTCCTTCCGGGATTACTTGATTGCTAATTTATGGATGCCGTTTTTCGGCTCTTTTGATTATTTGTATTCATTCGACAGCTGTACAATCGCACCATAGTGTGCGTCTGTGTCACACACTCGATTTATGACGTGTCGTGTGGGAGTTACATGCCGTTCGACAGCTGAAGGTTGCATGGGCGCGGCTCGTCCAAGCTCATTATCTACCAGCTACCCAAAAGTAAATAGCGCGTTTGACGCACCCATGCATCATAAACTTAGCTGGAGACGGCATTTACTCCCACTAGACTAAGGATTCTTGAGAGCGTGTGCCACAGGCGTACACTACGGCGCAATGGTGCATCTGGCGAATGTACACAAACTTCGAGCCGAAAACCGGCATCTAATAAATTCACACAATTCCAATGAAATGTTCCGCTACCGTTAGATGCGCATCCCATATTTCCAGCTAGTCAACCCAAAATATTATGTGGGGATTTTACGAATTACTGCATGGAGTTGTCCCCGACATCACATCCAAGATCACAGGTATACATCCAGACGATCTCATCCCCGTCCTGTACCGTATAGGCGGAGCAGCCGTAATTCGGGAACTGCCCGTTGACCTTATACATCCAGCCGCTTTCCCCGCCGGCATCGAACTCATACAGATAACCGATTCCCTTGACATAATTGCCGGAATACAGCGGTGTATATTCTGCGTCCATCTGGATATTGTGATTCCTTGTCGCGGTGCGGAGTGCATAGTAAACGCTTTCCCCCTCCGGAATCTGTAACGTTGTCGTATCTAAGATCACACCATT
>JALERL010000099.1 GCA_022764465.1 Lachnospiraceae bacterium
TACAGATATAGTCCTCCATTCTGCTAATACTTCCGAGATACAGGCAACAAAAAAGCCACACAACTATCACAAGATAGCTGTGTGGCAAAAAGATGACCGAATCCGGAAAAGTCCACTAAAATTTTGCGTTTATTATTATAGCGAACTTGAAGGAGACTGTCAAGCATCAATCATTACGGAATTGTGGCCCCTAAAATGAATTTCCAAATTCCACCGCCCTATATACTTTTCGCAATTACTCCAATAGTCTGCCATAATGTCTTTTTATCGAATTCCAGTCCACGATCAACACATAGAAGATCTTTCCATAACGGCCGTTTTCCACAATTCTTCCATGGTCAAGTACCTGCAGGCACGTTCCATCTTCCTTTTTCATATGAAAATACACATAGTCGTTCGAATGACCTTCCCCGATCTGCTGCCAGATACTCTGCACAACCAGATCACGCTCATCCTCACGGATCAGATTCCGGAAACTGCCCTGCGTAAATGCCAGCAGTCCGTCCATATCCTTACAGCCGGTAAGCCGGATCAGCTCATGGTTTGCGAACAGGATCTCATCATTCTCCTTATCTGCCTTATCTGCCTTGTAGATGATAAATGCACCCGGAAGATTCTCTGAAACATCCTTAAGTGCAAATCCAAGCTGTGTACGGATCTCTAACCGGAGTCCCTCATGATATGCCAGACAGCCACGCTTGCCACGCAGCTTCACTTCGTAGAGTGCCGCATCTGCACACCGTATCAGCTTTGCATAATCTGCTGCATGAGACGGATATTCTGCATATCCCAGTGAAATGTAAAAAGCATATTCCTCCCCTTCATAGGTAAACTTCCGCTCCAGCTTCGTGAATGCTTCCATCTGCTGCTTTCCATCCTCACAAGTACAATCCGGCAAAAAGATGCAGAATTCATCTCCTCCGTATCGGCCAAGCACTGCGTCCTCCGGGAAAAACTGCTGCATTCCCTCCGATAATATCTTCAACGCCATATCGCCGGAAGCATGTCCATACATATCATTGATAAACTTAAAGTCATCAATATCAAACTGCGCTGCTATGCAGTGCTTCTCCGGATTCTGCTTCAGATACTGAATCACCTGTTCTTCAAATCCGTGCCGGTTATAAATTCCGGTCAGGCTGTCTGTTGCTGCAAGCTTCTGAAACTTCTTCCGATGTTCGTCAAGAACCAGCAATGCTCTGGTAATTCCGGTCAGAAGCAGTATAATCAGACCTCCTCCGCCTATCACCATATAGAGATACTCCCTGTTAATCCAGCCATTTTGAGGCATCACCTCTAACTTCCACTGGCTTCCGCCAATGTCGAAATCATAAGAAACCGCATCCTTCAGATCTCCATCATATCCATAGACCTTCCCGAAGACCGGCTCCCATGGGACAACCATCTTTGAAAGCTTATAATGATATCCAAAATTCGAAAGTGCGCGCACCGAATCGGAAAAAATATCCGGCACACGGATAATGACAATCGTAAATCCCCAGAAATACTCTTTACCGGATTCATCTTCGAGATATACCGGATTACGCACGGCGATTCCATATCCATCCTGCTTTAACGCAAAGGGTCCCTGCATGATCATTACATCATGATCTCTCGCATAGCGTGAGATCTCTCCACGATCCGGATCATTTAAAAGATCGATCTTGCCCACATCATTGCCTGTCTTTGGATAAATTTCAGTTACAACGCCATCCGGTGCGATCTGGATGCTCTGGATGGGAATCGGTTTTCATCTTTTCTGCCACCTGATAAAATTTATCAATTTCACCATCTGCACTGATCAGGATCTGTTCTAACGTATCTGTAATCCTGATTCCTTCCATAAAATCGGTCTTCATACGTCCCGCATATGCCATGGCATTTAGCTTAGCAGTTACCCGGCTCTGCTTTTGCTGGCTGCTTCTGATTCCATACACAATGCCTCCTAAAATGCATATTCCAAGCAGGAATACAAGGACAGGCAGAATTATCTTTTTCTTTTTCATACGCATTTGCTATACTTCCAATTATATTCTGTACTGTTTGCTCATTCTCTTTTATTATAGCATAAAAGAAATGTAACTGTATAGCGTTTTCTTATTATACTCTGTCCCTTGCCCTCGCAAGGATCTGGGCTGCTGCCACCTCTGCAATGACAAGTATCGTCTCCGGTATAACCATTTCACGGACATGATCCACAGAGGACAGGCGATGCAGCAGATCTCCATACATTGCCGTCAGATAAAGTCCTGCCAGCGAAAAAAACAAGCCCCGATCTATGTAACACTTATCCCGCAGGATGCCCCAAAAATACCATCCCGTAATTGCGAAGTCCACCACAAAAGCTCCGATAAACTGATATCCAAAAAATGGTCCGACCGCTGATGCCCTTAAGGAAAATGGCAGGATTCCATGACTTAACATCGCAATCATAAATCCCATTGCAAGTATCACCCATACTCCCGAAATAAGAGCCACAGGTATTAATAACCGATGCATTGCTTCCTTTTCCTGTGACAGGTTGATCCTATCCCTTTGAAAAAGCAGGATCGCAAAGACAGCTCCCAGTGAAATCAGATATACCCACCCCAAGTTCTCTCCTGCCACACTGCCACCGCTTAAACTATCATATCCAAGAATCATGCTATAGGTCAGTATAAGGATTGCTTCTATAAACCAGATGACTTTATTGCGTGTCAGCCTCTTTTGAAGCTTTGCAATTCTTACGATCTCTGTCAAGGCTGTATCCTGATCTGCCTGAATCTCTCCCACGACCAGATCCTGTACCCTGATTCCAAGAACTTCTGACAGATTTTCTAAAATTCCGACATCCGGAAAGCTTTCTCCGTTCTCCCAACGTGAAACCGCCTTATTCGTAACACCGATCAGATCTCCTAGTTCTGTCTGGGTATATTGCTTTTCTATTCTTGCTTTCCGGATCAGATCTCCTGTTTTTCTTTTATCCATGTGCACCGCCTCCTTTTGCTGGTGCTTTCATGGTAGCATCCTGATCGCCGGATCACAATCCACTCTAACGGGAATCTGCTTCCTAGGCGTCAAAATCCATCGTAAATTCTCCCTCCGGTGCCTTGATCGTTAAAATACCGAGGTTAAATTCACTGTCCATGACCGTAATATGATATTCAAACACAACATCCTCTTCAAACTTAGAAAGCAGAATGTAGCTGCCACTCTCTTTTCCATCGATCTGATCACAGATGTCATTGTAAACTTCCCTGCCGGATACACTTCTCGGATACCCGGATTCTTTGATCTTACGCTCGATTGCCTGATATAATTCTTCCATTAAAATAACCATTCCTTTCTCTTTGCATATATCTTTTATTCATGCACCCGCTCTGTTACGTCCAGACGGATATAGACCTTCGTTCCCTGTCCCGGCCCTGACTCTAACCAGATCTCATGGGACAGCTTTTTCAAGATCTGCTTACACAGATACAGACCGATTCCGGTTGAACGCTTATCCGTATGCCCATTGTAGCCGGTGTAACCACGTTCACAGACCCGGGGCAGATCCTCTGCACGGATGCCGATTCCGGTATCTTCGATCACAAGCACCTGTTTTTCATCCGGCTTCTTATAGATGGAAATACTGCCGGACGGTGTATACTTGATCGCATTCGACAGAACCTGCTCGATCACGAATTCCAGCCACTTCTCATCCGTTAATACCTGCATGCCAACCGATTCATAATTCAGCCGTATCTTCTTACGGATAAACAGCTTCGCATACTTACGCACTGCCTCTCTTATAATGTCATCCAGTTCATACCGCTGAATCAGCAGATCGCTGGTATCGGAATCCAATCTGAGATATTGCAGCGCCATCTCCACATACTGCTCGATGCGGAACAGTTCTTCTGACAACTCCGGGTTCGACGGATGGTCTTCACTCTGTAACAACAGACGCATCGCTGCGATCGGTGTCTTGATCTGATGCATCCACATCGTATAATATTCGGTCATATCTGTTTTCTTATTTTCGAATGCCGTCAACTGCTGCATCTTGTCACGATGCACCAGCCGGATCAGTTCCTCATAGTCAGCCTCAAGTGCATCGGCAGGCGGTTCTAAAGCATCGACGGAGATCTGTATGATTTCCCGCATCCGGCACAGATTCCGATGCTTTCTTACATAGCTCACATAATCCACACCACCCAGCACTACGATCAGAAAAAGATTGATCCCCACGCCATAGATCCATTCACTAAGCGGTACGTGATTCAGTGTGACGATCAGAAGCATAATACCAAGACTGATCACATCAATCGCGATCCACCGGCTGTTTCTTCTTAACCAATACCCAAATGTTCTCATCCCAAACGATACCCGATTCCTTTCTTCGTGACGATGTAGTCCTCTAATCCGATCGCATCTAACTTCTTACGAAGCCGGTTCACATTAACCGAAAGTGTATTCTCATCGACATAGCTGTCACTTTCCCAGAGCTTTGTCATTAAGGTATCTCTTGAAACTACTTTTTCCTTATTCTCCATCAGTACCTGCATGATCTTTAAGTCATTTTTCGTCAGCTCCAGCTTCTCTTCCTGATAAGTCAGGGTTGCCTCGGTCAGATTCAGCATCACACCCTTATGCTCTAAAACACTGCTTGTTCCGGTAAAGTCATAGCTGCGGCGTAACATCGCCTGTACCTTCACGGTCAGTACATCTAAGTCAAACGGCTTCGGAATAAAATCATCTGCACCCATATTGACTGCCATGACAATATTCATATTATCCGAAGCAGAGGATAAGAAAATGATCGGCAGCTTTGACACCTTGCGGATCTCACGGCACCAGTGATACCCATTAAAAAACGGAAGTGTAATATCCATCAGTACCAGTTGCGGGTCGAAGGCTGCAAACTCTGCCATTACATTTGAAAAATCCTGTACACATTTTACTTCATAATCCCATGACTTCAGATGATTTTGCAGGCTTCTGGCAATTACTTCATCATCTTCTACAATAAAAATCTTATACATCCCATGTCTCCATTCTTTTATCCATATCGGATCTGCATGTATCCCGATTACCGCAGATCCTATTACCCTGATCTGATCCGATGTCCTTTATTATATAAGATTCTTTCATAAGCGGAAAGTAGAAATCAACATTTACTTTATTCAATCTACACATTTTAACTATCCGAATATTACAAGCCGGCTTTTGACCACCGGATTCTGTATTTAGAATACGGCTGGTTTTCCCGTCAACTCTCTTGCCTCCTGAATAATACTTCGTGGGAATCCAACAAACTCTAACAGCCGGATCGCATTTTTCGTATTTCCAACGCCTTTCCGGATCTTATAGTCGAAGATAATATCCTGATCACCCATGTTTTCACAGAAGTAATAAAAATCATATTCTTTTTCTAATTGCTGCGTCAGCTCATAATCGTGGGATGCCACGATTGCTAAACAGTTTTTCCGGTTCACATAACGCAGTACCGCTGTCGATGCTGCGATACGTTCCTCGGTGTTCGTGCCACGCAGGATCTCATCAATTACGCAAAGCACCATTTTTCCTTCATCGAGACTGTCTACAATCCGCTTCAGATACTTGATCTCCTTCATATAATAGCTTTCTGCCTCGCACATATCATCCCGGATCGCCATGGAGGTAATGATCCGGCAGGGCGGCAGGATAAACTGCTCTGCCATGCAGGTATGAATACTCTGGGCTAAGATCGCATTCACCGCTACTGCCTTGATAAACGTGGACTTACCGGATGCATTCGAACCGGTGATAATGCAGTTTTTATCTAATGTGACATCATTACATACCGGGTCACTTAAAAGCGGATGATAGATCTTCTGCGTCTTAATCTGTCTGTCTTCACCAAACACCGGTCTGCAATATAACGGAAGGCTTTCCCGGAAGGATGCAACCGAGATCACAAGATCAAGCTCTCCTGCATAGGCATAGATCCGCATAAAATCTTCTTGTCTGCCGCGCAGCATCCGTAAGATCCGGTCACAGTTGGTAAAATCGATCAATGTTGCACCGACCAGGTATTCTCTTAAAACTGCAAGCACATCTCCGGTAATGGTTGCCATCTGACTATTCTGGAACATTCCGATCATTTTTTCCAAGACAGCGAATTTTTTTAAGCTCTCTTCTACCTCCACCGGAACATCATCCTTCGTATAGTCATCCTTTGTAAGCGCACGTACCATCTTCTCAACACGGATCAGTCCGCCAAGGGAATCGATATAAGCGGAAAACTGCTGTTTTTTTGCCACATAGACACATGCATTCAGTCCATAAACCATCAGAAACGCAACCAGCCACTCCACATTATGCATGACAATCGCTGTGATAAGCGCAAGAAGCAGCAGAATCTGAAGTCCCCGGTACATCCAGACATTCGGGATGGAAAAAGATTCTACATTGCCGATAAAGACCGGCAGATAATAGCTGTTTTCCTCCTTACCGATGCCAAGCAGCTTCTCCTGGATATGCTCCCTTTTCTTTTCCGCTGTCTGCATCTCAGTGATCCGCTTCTCATAATCGGCCAGCTTCTCCTGCGGAAGCTGTTCATGCAGTCTTGCATAAAGCACCTGGTCTCCTGCATAGGAAACACAGGAATTCAGCCGCGCATAGACCTTATCCATCTCAAGATCATTCCATGTCACATCATCGACCGTCTCTGTCTTAGGAATATGCTTTTTGCGGACCTCCCAGTAGAAGCCCACCTTGTCACGCGGGTAAGTGATCTCCTGTGGAATCTTTCCATAGCTGTCACGGATACGTCTCATCCTCATCTTCCGTTGATCGTTTGCTGAAACAATCGTGCAGCCAATAAAAATGACAAAAAATGCAATTACAATAATTCCTGCTTCCATCAATCTCTCCAATCCAAGCACTGTTATACCAGTGCTTACAATCCCTTTGTTATCTATAATTATTGTGTGATTGTACTATCATTATAGTACACTTATGATATATTATTGTCAAGTCGTTATACCATTCCATACCGATTCAGGTGGCAAAAGATGCTTTGCACGATATCTTTTATACAGCTAAAAAGAGAACCCGCCACCAGATGGTGACGGGTTCTCAGGGGAGATTATGAAAAATTTTAATCACTGTTTCAAGTGATGCTTATAGTATAGAAATCAAATGTGTTCTATTTTTGTTGAGAATTTGAAAATTCTGTGAACTTTTCAGATTTCTACTTATATTCTGCTGCAAGTGCCTCAAATGCCGGAAGCGAACGACGGATCATTTCTCCATCCACACAATAGGAAATACGGACATATCCCGGACATCCGAATCCATCTGCGGCTACTAAGAGCAGATTCTTCTCCTTTGCCTTCTCACAAAAAGCTGCTGCATCCGGCTCTAATGCCTTTACAAACAGATAGAACGCACCCTGCGGTCTGACACACTCATAACCCATCTTCGTCAGATTGCCGTACAGCAGATCACGGTTCTTCTGATATTCGCTGATATCTCCGGTCTGACCCATGCATTTTACCAGCACCTTCTGAAACAGACTCGGTGCACATACATAACCAAGGCTTCTGCCCGATCCACAGACTGCCGCATAGATCTCGCGGCTTTCCTCTGCCTCATCCGGCACTAACACATAACCGATACGCTCTCCTGGAAGAGAAAGAGACTTACTATAGGAATACGTAACGAGCGTATTCTTATAATACTTCGTCAGATACGGTACCTCTACGCCATCATAAGCGATCTCACGATATGGTTCATCTGCGATCAGATAAATTGCGTGTCCGTACTCTGCGGACTTCTTCTCCAATAATGCAGCTAACTTTTTCACAGTTTCTTCTCCGTAGATACTTCCGGATGGATTATTCGGAGAATTCACGATCACACCCTTTGTCTTTGGAGTAAGTGCAGCCTCTAATGCGGCAAAATTGATCTGAAAGTCTGGTATATCAGCCGAAACAACTACAAGCTTTGCGCCTGCATTTTCCACAAATACACGGTATTCCGGGAAAAACGGAGCAATCGTAATAAACTCATCCTGCTCCGGTGTGGTCAATGCATGAAAAACAATGCAAAGAGACGCTGCCGCTCCGCAGGTCATATAGAAGTTATCGGCATGAAAGTTCGTCTGATACGTCTGATTGAGGTATTCCGCGATTGCACCTCTGGTTGCCGCATCACCCTGTGCAGAAGTATAACCATGCAGGGAAATCGAATCCATATTGGAAACAGCATCTATAATCGCTTCCTTCACACATTCCGGTGCCGGAATCGACGGATTACCGATGCTGAAATCATAGACATTCTCTGCCCCGATCTCTGCTGCTTTTTTCTTGCCATATTCAAACAATTCACGGATTGCACTTGGCTTTGTTCCTAATTCATATAAGTTCTGATTTACCATAATTTTCTCCAATCTGCCTCTGTCCGTACGCTTTACAGATAGCCTGTTCTTATTATAGGCGTGTTGACCGGATTTGTAAACTTACAACCTGACGAACTGCCCAGGCTACCTGATCCAGTAACCTCTCGCCATCTATCTCACCCTCACGGTAGTGCAGGGTCAGTCCGAGCCGGTCCTCTAAGGTGACAATCCCAAACAGTCTGCTGTCATACGGAATCATCGGTGGCACAAAAAGCAGATCCCGCATCCGGTAATCGTCACCTTCCCCGCTCAGATGAAAGCCGGTCAGATTCGAAATACTGACTCCATCCTGCTTCGCATCATAGCCGAGCAGATGCGCGATCGTCCTTCCCACTTCCGAATCATAATCTGTATACGTCTGCACAGCCGCACAATCTATAAGGGAAGATGTAAGCGCACCTAAAAAACGCAGCGTAAAATACCGGTTTCTTACATCCAGCTTCTTCTCCTGATAAACAGCATGGATCTGCTTCATATTCTCTGTAAAGCTGTCCGTATCATCATAAGCTGCTGTAAAATCCTGTCCGCTCACGAAATTTCCCATACCGCTTCTGGCATCTCCACGCACATCTATCGCATAGCTGACTTCTGCCTGTCTGCCATATGCTTTTAGGATTGCTGTTGTCAGAAACGTATGAACCGTTACACCTTCCTGCTTTGCAATCCGCCTGATCTGTTCTGTTTCCTCAACGGTAAAGATCCAGTCTGCAATCTTCTGCTTATGCTGTCCCCAGTATGCATCACAGATTCTAAGATAGTCCTGCTTTCCAAAGACAGTTCCTTCCTTTTTCCATGCATGATTTAAGACCCGTACCAACCGTCTTACCGGCAGCCGCATCCCGGTTCCGTGCGGCAAATCGCTCTGTTTTAAGATCGACAACGGCTTACTTGTAAGCGGCTTCTGGTTCAGGGCAGACATCACATCCTGCAAAAATGTGATCTCTGACTTTCCATCCCCTGCCAGATGATGCATCATCACGATAAGTGTCACACCATGATCCCGCGGGATCAGAAAACAGCGCATCAGCTTTCCTTCTTCTAAATCAAACGGCTGTTTCTTCTGCATGGCAACCAGCTGCTTCCAGTCTGTGTCCGCCTCACATATCTCACAGCTCGTTCCCGCCCTTTCCATTGCTTCATACCAGACTTCTCCATGCGCATCCATACAAAGTCTGCTGTGCAATGTCTCATTTGCCAAAGATGCCTGCATGATAGCTTTCCTGATCTGTATCAGAAGCTCACTTCTATGTTCTTTTTTTTGATATAATTCCTTGAATTTTTCCTGATTCGGATAGATCTCTGCCTTCATCACGATCACTGCATCCGGCAAAAATAAATGTGTCCGTTCCATACGGACTTTTTTCCTACGCTGCATGTTTTCCTCGCTTCCACACATGTTTTCGTGCATAGCGTAGCATATCCGTTTTTTCCTGTCAAAGATCAGGGTGTCAAAATATCTGCTATGGGCAGATCCGCTTCCGCAATTCTAGCATTTTACTGTCGACCTCTGCGATGACATCGGAATATTTTTTCGTTTCACGTCCAATATTTTCGATCTCACTGACATTCTTTTTATAACACATCTGGTTATCTAACTCTGCCCAGTAATCCATCGCAAATGACCGGATCTGCAACTCGACCCGGATCTCCTGTGTACTGTCTATGTAGGTAAACGGCACTCCCACAATCAGATGTACACTCTGGTATCCGGTCTTTTTGGGATTCTTCACATAATCCTTTTCCTTGATCAGCCGAAAATCCTTCTGACTGCGGACTGCATCTGCCACACGATAGATGTCATCGCTAAAATAACAGACGACACGTACCCCTGCAATATCGTTTAACGTTGTAATGGCTGTCTCAAAATCTACATTCCGTCCCTTTTTGATCAGCTTTTTGATCATACTGTCTGCGGTCTTGATCCGGCTTGACATATTCCGTATCACCTGTCTGCCACATGCACCGGATAAATCCGCATTCATCAGACGCAGCTTCGCCATCATCAGGTCGATCGCATACTGATAGCGCAGATAGACCTGCGGCAGATCCAGTTTTTCTCTGATATCTGTTCCTGTTTCGTTCTCTGTTACTGCTCCTATAATTTTCTTCCCCTTGCCCTTTGCCAAATTCTTCTCCTTATGATTCTATTCTCTGACCCATTCATTTATGACACTCTTTTCAGTATACGGGGTCAAGATCAAATCCGGCTCAAGCTGACGTAAAGTTTTTGTAAAAATCTTTTTCCTATACAGCATTCGGATGTCATAAGTCTATACGTGACGTATTTTTTATACTATACAGAATTTTATAAATTTGTTCCAAATTCCGAATCTAACATTTTCCAAATGTTCTGCCAAAATATACGCTATACACGCAACCGCAAAAGACGCAGCGTCCATGCTCCGGCTTTTGCTTGCAGCAACATCCCTGTTGCTGCATTGCTAAATCTCTTACAGAACATTAAGAAAATCTAAGATTCTTCATAAGTCACAAATCTATAAAATTCTGTTTACTATAAATCTCACCTTCAAATACTTATGACATCCGAATCCTCATAATCGGATACATCCATAATATTTATTCCTAGATATGAAAAAGATTTTGTAGCATCCATCTCCTAGCGGATGCAGAGCTTTAAGTCCTTATCTTTTTTCTCTTCTGCTCTTACTGCAAGTACCCATGCCACTGCCGGTACGACTGCACCCGCTGCGATACTCATCTGGTCACACAAGAATCCGATCACCGCTCCTGCTGCCAATGCTCCAATAATAATTCCTGCTGCTTTTAATTTACTCATGCTTATTCCCCTTTCCTGTTTGTATCACCTTATGTGATTATCATACACTGTCACTCTTATTTCTGCCATCGATCCACCTTACAATCTGCCGGTGGAATCTTACATTTCTGTAAGAAAAGCCTTCTCTTTTTTCAGATTCTGGTATCAAAAAATGTATTTAAATTATATAACTAACAAAATACATGCATATTGCGAAGCTAAACGGCCGGATTTTCGGAGCAAAACGGTCGCATTCCGTTTCTGAACAGCCGAATTGCTACCAGTCCTGTGTAATCTAATCCTTATAATGATAGTAGCCATCTCAGGGATGGTAAATACATCAT
>JALERL010000012.1 GCA_022764465.1 Lachnospiraceae bacterium
GTATGTTGTGGTTATCATCCCAACTGCGTTTTTACTCAGCAGGCTTTTCGGAGCGGTTGGCGTCTGGAATGCGTTTTGGATCACGGAAGCGATTACAGCAATCATTTCTATTTGTGTTTACTACAAGGCAATAGCACAAAGTACAGCTTTTAATTGATGAAGATGTATTAACCGGTGAGTACGTTGGATGCCATCCGTGTATCAATACGTCGAGTCTCCGTTTCCGGACAGCAGATCTGGTAGAGAAGATCCTGCCGGCTATGGAGCATGATTTTGTAAGAGTAAGGTTGTAATGCTATCATCTGACTAAAAATAATAAATGAAATGGAGATAGTGTGAAAGATATGAAGATAAAAAAGGTAGCAGTCCTTGGAGCAGGAGCCGTCGGATCCTATGTGATCTGGGGACTTTCTAAGCGGGAGGATATCCGCCTGGGCGTGGTAGCAGAGGGAGCGCGCGCGAAGCGGTTAGCGCAGGGCTGTAAGATCAATGATATAACTTATTATCCGGAAGTCTGGAACCAACAGGAGGCAAAGGGAGCAGATCTTCTGATCGTAGCTGTAAAATATGGCGCATTACCGGAGGCGTTAGAGAGCATCCGCATGATCACAGCGGAGATCGGTGATGACAAGGTGCTGCGTTCTCTGATCAAGGTCGCTTCCCATAAGGAAGGCGATGGGTACTATTTTAACCCGGAAACAACGGTGGGGATTATCTTCGGGGAACTGAAAGAGCCATATAAGAGTGAACGTGTACAGGCAATCGAAGCACTCTTTTATGATACCGGAATCCATTATCGTGTCACCGAATACATTCAGGAAGAAATGTGGAGCAAGTTCCGGCTGAATGTCTGCAACAACCTGCCGCAGGCAATCTTAGGTGCGGGCGTGGGCTGTTATGTAGACAGTATCCATATGAAAGCGATCAGCGACGGATTGCGGAACGAATTAGAGGCGGTAGCGAAGGCAAAGGGAATCGATATGAGTAAGACAGATGAATCCTCCGGACGTGGAAGTGCAGTTCCGGCATCGGCAAGATATTCTACCTTGCAGGATCTAGACGCGGGGCGGCATACGGAGATCGATATGTTCTCCGGGGCATTGATGCGGATGGGAAAAGAGCTTGGCATACCGGTTCCATATAATGAATTTACCTATCACATGATCAAGGCAATGGAAGAAAAAAACGACAGGAAGTTTGATTACACCGGAGAACGGGATAAGACGACCTGGGCAAAATGAGGATAATACATTCCGGATGATCCTTTATGGGGCATTACATATTCTCACATTGGATGCGCTTAAGATGAGCCTTGTGCTTTTTCCGTTTGGCTGTCTTGGGCTGTTTGCCGGGATGAAATGCAGCAGCAGGGTAAGTGAACGTGTAGTCCGCAGGGTCACTGCGGTGCTTCTGGTGCTTTCGGGAGTCTCACTGATCCTGAAAAATCTATAAACAGGATAAGGAGGATTGAGATGAATATGACAATCGCACAGATTATGAAGAAAATGATTGCCTTTTCGGAGGGCAATGTACATGACATTGACCACTTTATGAAGGTATGGACGTATGCAAAGACGATCGGTGAATTAGAGCAGATCGATGAGAAGACGCAGTATATTTTAGAAGTGGCTGCGATCACGCATGATATTGCATGTCCGTTATGCCGGGTAAAATATGGCAATACGAATGGAAAGTATCAGGAAGAAGAGGGAGGATCGTTAGTCACGGAATTTTTGTCGGATACAGGGATGACGAAAGAGCAGATCAGCCGCGTTGCCTATCTCGTCGGACATCATCATACACTCACCGCAATCGAAGGAATGGATTATCAGATCCTGATCGAAGCGGATTATATTGTAAATGCTACAGAAAGTGGATACAGCAGAGAGAATGTAGAGAACTTTGTGGAAAAGATCATGAAAACAGACAGTGGAAAAGAGATTGCAAGGGGTATTTTGCTGTTAGATTGATATATGTTTTCAAATAGTATATACTAAGTATATACTATTTGAAAGGAGAAACGGTATGCAGGCACAGATAAAAGAATGGGGCAACAGTCAGGGAATCCGGCTGCCAAAGGAAATATTAAAGGATGCAGGAATTTCATTAAATGATGTTTTAGATGTTACTGTATTAAATGGTGTAATTATGCTGGCAAAACCATTTCGCCATAAAACATTAGAAGAAAGAGCAAAGGAGTTTGATGGAAAGCTTATGCTCGATGGTGAATATGCGTGGGGCGAACCGGTTGGAAGAGAGGTATGGTAATGGATTTTGTGCATCAGGGTGATATTTTAAAAATAGAGAAAATACAGCATCCGGTATTAGTCGCAAGTAAAGATTTCTTCAATACCAGTGGTGAAATAATCGGATGTCCTATTATTAAGAATTCAACCCCGGGACCGCTTCATATATGGACATCAGCCGAGAATATAGAAGGATATATTCAGTGTGAAAAGCTTGCATTATTAGATTTATCTGTCCGTGGTTATAAAAAGACAGATCATTTATCTATTTCTGAAGTGATGAATATATTGGATGCTATTCAGGGAATTTTCGAATATGTGTAAAGTGATTGCTAAGATCACAGACGCAGATGAAGCGGATTATCGGTAAACAATCGAAACCGGTATCTTACAAGAATGTAAGATTGCAAAGGAAAATGTAAGCCAAATCGATGGCTTGCATTTTCTTTTTTTGTTATCATGGTTACAGTCAGAAAACATGAGGAACATAAAGGAGGCAGTTATGGCAATCTTAGAAGTAAAGAATCTGAAGAAAATATATACAACACGTTTTGGCGGTAATCAGGTGCAGGCATTAAGCAACTTAAGCTTTTCGGTAGAAGAAGGCGAATACGTTGCGATCATGGGGGAATCCGGTTCCGGTAAGACAACGCTTTTAAATATCTTAGCGGCACTCGATAAGCCGACAAACGGTGAAGTGCTTTTAAATGGAAAAAACATCGTAACGATCAAAGAAAAAGAGATCTCCGCATTCCGCAGGGAGAATCTTGGATTCGTCTTTCAGGACTTTAACCTGTTAGATAACTTCTCGCTGAAGGACAATATTTTCCTTCCACTCGTATTATCCGGGGCGCAGCCGGAGGAGATGGAAAAACGGCTTGCACCGATCGCACGCCAGCTTGGGATCACAGAGCTGTTAGAGAAGTATCCATATGAGGTATCCGGTGGACAGAAGCAGCGTGCGGCAGTCGCAAGAGCACTGATCATCAAGCCGCAGTTGATCCTTGCAGATGAGCCGACCGGTGCGTTAGACTCGAAGGCAACCGACAGTCTGCTCGCACTGTTTAATGAAATCAACGATGACGGACAGACGATCCTGATGGTTACCCACTCCACGAAGGCAGCAAGCCATGCAAAGCGTGTGCTCTTTATCAAGGATGGCGAAGTCTTCCATCAGCTTTACCGTGGCAACATGAACAACGAACAGTTATATGCAAAGATTTCCGATACACTGACAATGCTTACGACAGGTGGTGAACAGCATGAATAAGGGACTTTATACGAAGCTTGCATTTACAAATATCAAAAAGAACGGAAAGTTCTATCTTCCGTATATCCTGACCGGAATCCTTACGGTTGCAATGTTTTATATTATGCTTGCATTACAGGGCAATCCAGGCTGGACGGGAAAAAGAGGCGCAGATGACATCCGGCTGATCCTTGCCTTTGGAACGATCATCATTGGTTTCTTTTCCGTGATCTTCCTGTTTTATACGAACAGCTTTATTATGAAGCGGAGAAAAAAGGAACTGGGTGTTTACAATATCCTTGGTATGGAGAAAAAGCATCTGGCAAGAGTCTTATTTTTCGAGACACTCTTTGTTGCAGTTACAGCCATTGGCGGAGGACTGATCACAGGTGTGCTGTTTAATAAGCTGATGTGTATGCTGCTCTGTCAGTTGATGGGATATGACAGTGGAATCGGCTTTTATATATCAGGGGAGGGTGTTTGGATCACGCTGCTTTTGTTTGCGGGAATCTACCTGCTGACACTGCTCTATGATCTGTTACAGATTAAGCTTGCGAATCCGATCGAACTGCTTCATGGCGGAAATGTCGGTGAAAAAGAGCCAAAGACAAAGGTATTTCTTGCAATTATTGGCGTAATCTGCATCGGAGTGGGCTACTATATTGCAATCACAACGAAAAGTCCGATTGATGCATTGTCCCTGTTTTTTGTGGCGGTTCTTTTGGTTATCGTTGGAACTTACAGTCTGTTTACGGCAGGAAGCATTGCTTTTTTAAAGCTGCTCCGCAAGAATAAAAAGTTCTATTACAAGAGCAGACATTTCACCGCAGTTTCCGGTATGCTCTATCGTATGAAACAGAATGCGGTTGGTCTTGCAAATATCTGTATTTTATCAACGATGGTACTTGTTATGGTATCTACAACGGTCAGTATGTATCTTGGTATTGACGATGAATTAGATTCCCGTTATCCGACAGAGATTTCGGTTTATGCAAGCTATGTGGATGATGTTGAAGGAACGGATGAACTGAATACGATCGTAAAAGACGCAATCGCAGACAGTGGCAGAAAGATCACAAAGGCAGAATGTTATGCATATCTTACGATCGCAGCCAGACAGGATGGAAATCATATCAGCTACAGGGGGAATATGCAGTCGGCAACTGCCAGCAGCCTGACACTTTTAAAGTTTATAACCGCAGAGGATTATGAACAGATCTTAGGTGGAAAAGCACCAAAGTTAGGTGACCATGATGTTGTTCTCGTTACCGATGGACAGCAGGAGGAAATGGACACCTTATGGCTTGGGGATGTCGAATATCAGGTCTTAGATCATGAGAAGTTACGGGAACTTGATGTTGATTTTGTAAAAGAATACTACTATGTGATCGTAAAGGATCAGGCTGCGATGCAGGAGATCAACGAAGCACAGCGGGCTGTTTCGGGAGAAAGCACCAGCTACATGAGTTATCAGATGCTGATTGATATAGACGGAATTGACGCAGAAAAGATTGATTGTAAGGATCGTATCGATGAGGTACTGACACCGGAATCCGCAAAAGAATACTATTCTTCGATCATGTGTGAATCCCGTCAGTATAATGCAGACAGCTTCCAGCAGATGTACGGAGGATTGTTCTTCTTAGGAATCTTCCTTGGGGCAATGTTCTTAATGATCACCGTACTGATCATCTTCTATAAGCAGATTTCGGAAGGCTATGAAGATAAGGAGCGCTTTGCGATCATGGAAAAGGTCGGAATGAGCAACGCGGAGGTCAAGGCTACCATCCGTTCGCAGGTACGGATCGTATTCTTCCTGCCGATCATTACCGCAGCAGTACATGTTGCAGCAGCATTTCCAATGCTGGTCCGTCTGCTTGCACTGTTGAACTTAAGCAATGTGGCTCTGTTTGCAGGCTGTCTTGCCGGAACAGTTCTGGTATTTGTTGTAATTTATCTGCTGGTATTTACCCTGACCTCAAGAAGCTACTATAAGATCGTAGGTGAGCAGGTCTGAACAAAATTACCCGGCATTTATAAAAATGTTTCAAATGGATAATCTATAGAGAATATGTTATAATATTCTCATCCATAATGGAGGGGCAGAGTTATGACATTTGAATGGGACGATTTTAAAAATGCTATCAATAAGCAGAAGCATAAAATTTCTTTCGAAACAGCAGCGCATGTCTTTGATGACCCTGACTATATCGAGATGTACGATTTTGAGCATAGTATAGAGGAAGAACGATTTATTGCAATCGGTAAGGTTGGAGATGTTTTGTTTGTTGTCTTTACAGAGAGAAAAGAGAATATTCGTTTGACTTCAGCAAGATTAGCAACGAATGCAGAGAGGAGGCTTTATTATGACCAAGACATTCACAATTAACAAAGGACAGAAACCTACATCTGAACAGTTGAAAGAAGTAGAAGAAGCTAAAAAGTATCCGATTGAATTTGATGAGGATTGCGGGGAATTATCCCCGGCCATGATGAAAGCTTTTAAGTGTGCTGTGGTTCAGCGTAATCGGAAGAAAAATGCGTAGGTATAAGTCACAATAGTGAAAGATTAAGTTCGGTCTGATACGCGAAAAAAGCCTTGAAGAATTCCTGAAAACATATTACAATAGCCCATAGGTAAGGAAATTGTGTCCATACAGGAAAGAGGGCGTTTAGCGTGATGAAAGAACAGATACAGGATGGTTTAAACTGTGATTTCTCTGACATTCAGGAGAGCTTCAAGGAGAAGCATGAACAGATGAAAGAGAACATCAAGGAGAATATACCTGCCAATGTGCAGGAGAACATCGAGCAGTTCAAGGTGAAGCGCACCAGCAGACAGTATGCAAGAATGATGGCTGGAGGAATGTGCTCGCTGATCGGAACACTGCTTGCCATCTATGTAGCAGGCTGGCTGATGTTACTTGTCCCGATTAAGGAAGCATTTACTGCATTCATGGTTGGTGCATTGACGAAAAAGATGGTGATCACTACTGCGATCAAGTGTGCACTTTCCCTGACAACAGGTGGTGCGATCTGGTGTGGCGGCTATATCTTAAACCGTAAGTGCATCGGATATGAAGAAGCGTAGGGAAGTATCAGCTGATACAGGAAAACAGAATAAAGTGTCTATGTAGGTAAAAGCTGTTGCACGATTGTGCGGCAGCTTTTTTGGGTTCTAAGTCAAGTGGACCATTCTATCCGCCGGATGATTTATGACTCAAATTGAAAGATGTGAAATCTAAGTCAAATTATAAATTCTGCCTGACTGGAATCCTATGACTTAAAACGAAAGATATGTGATCTAAGTCAAATTATAATCCTCGCCTGACTGAAATCTTATGACTTAAATCGAAAAATGTGAAATCTAAGTCAAATTATAATTTCTGCTTGACTGAAATCCTATGACTTAAAACGAAAGATATGTGATCTAGGTCAAATTATAATTCTCGCCTGACTGAAATCTTATGACTTAAATCGAAGGATGTGAAATCTAAGTCAAATTATAATTTCTGTTTGACTGAAGTCTTATGACCTAAATCGAAGTATCCACTATCTTGGTCATAATAAAAGCAAATCTCTTTGGAAATTATATGATCGAAAAGGGATATATTGCATTCTTAGTCATACAAATTGCAGAATGTTGCAAAAAACGAATAACCCAGAATGAACAAAAGCAGATAGTCAGGGTACAGGAAACGCATAAATGTGGTGGAAAATACGCCAAAAAGAGAAAAATAGAACATGGATGCATAAGTGACAATATAGCAGGAGTATGTGACAACAGATTTGTGTACAGCAAGAAATCTGTTGTCATATCGGCCTGAACATCTTTTCAGATAACAAAAATGCTGGGGGTAACAAACATGAAATATAATTCGTTACCCCCAACATTTATTTTAGAGCCAGAGTAAAGAGCTGTTGCGTGATTGTGCATAAATGACGAGAGCAAAAAGCCATGCCGCCATCTGCCGGGACAAAAATTTACTCATTGCCAAAAAAAATTAATGGAGCGGTTTACGCGCTTTGATCTTCGTGAATTCTATAATCTCTTTCTTATCCTCTTCGGAAATCTTATCAAAATAAAACAGTAATTCCTTCTCTAGATTGGAATGGAAGATATATTTTTTCTTATTGGCAGGATCATTAAAAAAGTCCAGAAATTCTGACAGATCCGAGCTGGTATCGGTCGGTGCGGGTGCATCATAAGATTCGTCCCGGTCAATATTGATCGTCAGATGAAGCAGGTCATCAATGGAAATATTGTAAAGACCTGCAAGCTTATACAGGGCCTCAGCATCCGGGGTACGCTTCCCGGTCTCATAATGGCTGTACGTCTGCCGGACGACACCAAGCACTTCTGCAACATAGTCCTGTGTGTAATTATGGACTTTTCTCAATTCTTTTAGCTTCTGTGGAAGCAGATTTTTCTTCATAATACTATACCACCTTCTTTGAATAAGTATATTTTTCGAATTCTATTCGAATGTGAATAATTGTAGCGAATAGTAAAATGAACGTTAACTAATGTTGCAATTGCACATAATTACGATACGGAATGTTGCCTTAAACGTTTTATATAGGAAATTGTGCACAAAAATATAGCCCGATATGCACAAAAATATGCATAGACGATTGGTAAAAAGTAACAAAGCGTAGCATTTTACAAAACAGATGTTAACAATGTGTAGCGGAATGACGATATAAAAGTTACAAAACGTAGCAAATGGAATTTCAACGAAGAGGACATGGAGGTAAAAATGTTAAAGCTCTCACTAAAAGAAGGACAGTATTTAAATATCGGGGATGACATCCGCGTGATCTATGTAGGAGGAAATGGAAAGCATTGCAGACTTCTGATCGATGCACCACGAGAGTTAAACATTGCAAGATCTGACAATGATCCAAATCCGGCGAGAAGAAAGGAAACATATTATCCGGAACCGGAGATCTCAGGCGAGGCACAAAAGGAGATCCAGCGTATTATCTGGAACGAGCGTCAGAAGAATGTATCCGGAAGAGGAACGCAGGAGTAATCCAGAGTCAGCTTCTGGTTTTATTGATTGGTAATAGGCAGTCAGACAGAAGCCCCCAAGGGGCATGTCGTTACCCGGGAGACTGCTTGTTATATAGAAACTCCTCGGGAAAAGGATTTCCAGAGGCAAAACATAATAACCCACAAGGTGGGACAAGGAGGACAATATTATGGTAGTACAGCACAACATGCAGGCAGCAAATGCCAACAGAATGTTAAACATCACAACAAGCGCACAGGCAAAGAGCGCAGAGAAGCTTTCTTCCGGTTATAGAATCAACCGTGCAGCAGATGATGCAGCAGGACTTACAATTTCCGAGAAGATGAGAAAACAGATCCGTGGTCTTGACCAGGCTTCAACAAATGCACAGGATGGTGTATCTGCAGTGCAGACAGCAGAGGGTGCTCTTACAGAAGTTCATTCTATGTTACAGCGTATGAATGA